>CAYFHQ010000107.1:0-12723 GCA_964342805.1 uncultured Peptostreptococcaceae bacterium
CTCTATGTCAGTAAAAATGGCCTGGTCAGTGCCAGCCATGTTATGACCTATTCGGAGGACCACAAAATCATTACGACATCGCCTTTTCCCACACCAATGCAGACGTCATTTATGCAGGGGGAGAGAAACTGAAGATTTATAAGAGTGTGGACGGGGGCGCATCTTTTGAAAGGATTGCTGACCTGCGGGCGGTCTTGGATTCCTACAGGGACCAAGGGGGTTTGCTCCGTTCTGTCTTGGAAGAGTTGGGGGCTGAGGAGATTGAGTAGTCACATGGGGACGCCCCCATGAGTAAGGGGTAAAGTGAATGCTATACGTGATAGCAAACATATAGCTGATAAAACGAATTTTTAAGTAACAAGACATGATCGTGTCCATGATATCCTCTTCCTAGTAATAAGGAGGAAGACATGACACAAGCACAAAAAAAGCAGGGACGAGCCTATGAGATCGACTACCTGCGGATATTCTTAACCATTTTAGTGATTTTACACCACGTCGCCATAGCCTTTGGCGGCCAGGGTCATTTTGTCATTGGGGTCAAGGACAGCCCACCTCTTGTGGGACTTGCCTTGACCTTGTTTTTGGAGGTCAACCAGAGCTTTTTTATGGGCCTCTACTTTGCCGTTTTCGGCTATTTCACGGAGGGTAGTTTGCACCGTCAGTCGGAAAAAGGTGAGGGGGCCAAGGTCCCCTTTATCCGCAAGCGCTTTAAGCGGTTGGTGGTCCCAGCCCTAATTTTTTACCTGGTGGTGACCCCGGTGGTCAAGGCCTTGGTCAATGGACTCTATTTGGGCAAGGGCGTTCTCAGGTATGAGGTGGGCTTTGGTGTAACTTGGTTTTTACTGGCCCTGTTTTTATTCGACAGCCTCTATGCCCTCCTTCGCCCCAATGGAGAGGTCACAACAACAACGCCACCGAAAATAAAGCAGTTGGTGGGCTTGTTCCTCGGCGTGGGCCTAGTGACTGGACTGGTCAGAATGGTCTACCCCGTGGGGAGTGGCCTGGCCTTCTTGGAATTTCAACCGGCCCATTTTGCCCAGTATATTTGTGCCTATGGCTTGGGGGTCATGGCCCAGAGACATAAGTGGTATGAGGAGATTCCCTTGGCCTATGGACGGAGGTTTGGCAAGCACTTTGCCCTTCTCCTGGTCGCCCTCTTTGGGGGCTTGGGATTGGCCTTGGCCAATGGACAGCCGGTGGAAGTGGCCATGGGTGGTGGGTCCTTGACCTCCTTTGGTTTGGCTGTCTGGGAGCAGATGGTCTTTCTTGTCCTGACCCTGGGCCTCCTGAGTTATTTTAGGGGCCACCTATCAGGGAAAAACCCATGGGGACAAAAACTGGGTGGGGTTACCTTTGAGGCCTACTATATCCACACAGGGGTAATCGTTGGGGTGGTCATGGTCACCCAAACCCTGGACTTTGGCCTCCAGCTCCTTACGGTTTCAGTCCTTTCGGTGGCCTTGTCCTTGGGCCTGCCCCTGGCCTGGAAGTGGCTGGGTAGCCGCTTTAAGTCCCTTCAGCAAAGTAGGCAGACCGGTAGGCCGTAGGGGTCATATGGGCGTGCTTTTTAAAGAGGGCAGAAAACTGTTGCACGGAACTGAAGGACATGAGTTCAGCAATTTCTCCAATGGAAGAATTGGAATAAACGATCAACATTTTTGCATAGCGAATCCGGGTGTCATTCTTGTAGTAGTTGAGGGTGACACCCATTTCTTTATGGAATCGGTGGCTCAGGTACTGGGCATTACACTCCAGCTCTTCAGCAATGCGCTTGGTCGTGGCTGTGTTGCGCATGTCCCTATGGATAATGGCAATGGCCCGGTTGGTCAAATTGGAGACTTGGTCCTTCTTGGGGTGTTGGACCAGCTGGTAGAGTTGCAAAACCAGGGCTTCGAAAAGGTATAAGCCGTCATATTCATAGGTCCTTTGGTCAATCTCTCTAATGGCGTTATACATAAGGGTCCTGGCCAAGGTCTCCTCAGCCCCCAACCGGATGGCAAAGTCCACAAAATAACCACAGGTGGAGATCAGCATGTTTTTCCAGTGGTTGTCCGGGTCGGTGGACAAGGGGGGAATGCCAGGTCCCAGCTCCTTCCAAAGGTTACGTAGCTTAAGCCGAACTTCCACCTCCGTTGGCGACCGAAACAGAGTGAAAAGAACGCTATGCATTTGGCTTTGGCTCATGTGGAGGTCCTGTTGGCTCCAGTAATGGAGGAGGGTGGCCCTAAAGGAGGACACGTCCTCTTTGGCTGGGACATTGTAGAGGAGGTCAGGAAGCGCTTCCTGCTTTACACCAGCCACCCCCATGACCATGATTTTTAGGAAGTTGATCTGGAAGTATTGAATGACTGGTAGGCGGTCCAGGTAGGCTTGTCTCTTGGGGTCCTCTGAGGAGACCTGGTCTTCCCCTTCAATGTGGAAGGGACCAAGGAGATACAAGCCCCCTGCTACCGGATGGCCTATGAAATAGGCCTGGCTCGAGGTTCGTACGGTGTAGGATTCATTGGGCTTGTCCCAGACCATTTGTGCAAAGGCCTGATTGGCCTCCATATTGGGCTTGTCCCAGACCATTTGTGCAAAGGCCTGATTGGCCTCCATAATATCCGCCTGGTAGAGGGGGTCCTCATGGCTGGCCAGGGGGAAGGTATGTTGAAGACTGCCCTTTACAAGGTATGAACTGGGTATCCCACAGCTATAAAAAAGGGTCATTAAATGGGTCATATGGATGGATTGCATGGAACACCTCACTTTTTTATAAGAAAACAAATAAATCCTACTCTTCTTAGGAGTATACCACGGCAGACAAGAAACATTCACAGGGTGTAGTGTTTTTGATACAATAGAGAAAAGAGTTGAAATGAGGACCCCATGACCCATTTAAAATACAACCCCAAAGAATACGACCTCCTATGGAATGCTTTTCATGACCAGTCTAGACAGCTGGAGATCATCGACGAGTTCATTGAGGAAGCCTATGAAGGCCTGGTGATTGTGGACGCTGAGGGGCGGATCACCAAGTTTAATTATGAAAAACTCCTGGGGATTCAGGAAGCAGACGCCCTAGGCAAGCATGTAACAGATGTCATTGAAAATACCCGCCTCCACAAGGTCATCCAAACGGGCAAGGCCGAAGTAGGGGACGTTCAAAAAATCCAGGGCCATGAAATGATCACCACCCGGATTCCCATCAAGCGGGGAGGGAAGGTGGTCGGAGCCGTGGGAACGGTCCTCTTCCGGGACATTGGCCAGGTCAAGTACCTGGCGGACTACATTGAACAGATGAAGTCCACCGTGAAGAAGTATAAAAAAGAGATCAAGCGACTCAACCAAGCCAAGTACTCTTTTGATAGTATTCTGACCCAAAACGACCACATGAAAAACCTAAAAAAAGTGGCCAAGTTGGCTGCTGAAACCCATTCCACTGTCTGCATTGAAGGGGAAAGTGGGACGGGCAAGGAGTACTTTTCCCATGCCATCCATGCGGCCAGTATGCGCAAGTACGGCCCCTTTGTGAAGATCAACTGTGCCGCCATTCCCAAGGACCTCTTAGAATCGGAACTCTTTGGTTACGAGCCGGGTGCCTTTACCGGGGCCTCCAGTTCAGGCAAGGTGGGCAAGTTTGAACTGGCCAGTGGGGGGACTATCTTCTTAGACGAGATTGGGTCCTTGCCCCTGGCCATGCAGGCCAAGCTCCTTAGGGTCATTGAGGAGCGGGAGTTGGAACGGATCGGTGGCAATGAAAAGATTGACGTGGACGTCCGCATTATTTCAGCCACCAATGAGGACCTGAGAAGCCTGGTTTCCAAAGGCAAGTTCCGGGAGGACCTCTACTACCGACTGGATGTCGTGAGCCTCCATATTCCTCCATTGAGGGACCGGAAAGAAGACATCCCCCTCTTGGCAGAGTCCTTCTTAAAGCAGTTCAGGACCACCCTGCCCAATGGACCCACCGCCTTTTCAGCTGAGTCCATGGAGGCCCTGGGCCAGTACAATTGGCCAGGTAATGTCCGTGAACTGCGAAATGTGGTGGAAAGTGCCATGAACTTTGCCCGCAACCGAAAGATCTATTCCAAGGACCTACCAGACTATATTTCCACTTTGAGAACACAAGAAATTGCCAAGGACCAACCGGCACCAGAAGCCCTCCTCACCGACCTCGATATCCGCCAAGTGGTGGCCAAGGCCGAGCGGATGGCCATTGAAAAAGCCATACAGGTTTGTGAAGGCAACAAGTCGGAGGCGGCCAAGCTACTGGGTATCCACCGGACAGTCATGTATAAAAAAATGGACAAACTGGGTATGGAGTAAGCAGACTCCAGAAAGCAGGTGACCATGGACATGTCGACAAATGAGCAGATTCAAGCCAAAGCTGTGATTCAACTGAACAAGATCATCAAGATCTACGGGAAAAGTACTGTGCCAGTTCAAGCCCTCAAGGGGATAAACCTGGAGATCTTTCCCGGAGAGTATGTGTCCATTAAGGGGCCGTCGGGGAGTGGTAAGTCCACCTTGCTCAATATCCTGGGGTGCCTGGACACGGCAACAGCGGGGGAATACTACCTGGATGGTGCACCGACCCAAGAACTCACATCCACCGAGCAGGCAGACATCCGCAACCACAAAATCGGTTTTGTCTTCCAGTCCTTTAAGCTCCTTCCTCGAATGTCTGCCATACAGAACGTGGAACTCTCCCTGGTCTACGGCGGTGTGACCAAGCAGGAAAGGCGGCAAAAGGCAGAGGCCATTATGGAAAGGGTGGGTCTAGGTGACCGTAAGGACCACCAACCCAATGAACTCTCAGGCGGCCAGCAACAGCGGGTAGCCATTGCCAGGGCCCTGATCAATGACCCGGCCATTATTTTAGCCGACGAGCCCACTGGCAACCTGGACTCAGAGTCTGCCAAGGGGATAATGGACCTCCTGGACCAGCTCAACAAGGAAGGGAAAACCATTATCATCGTGACCCATGAGGACTTTATCGCAGCCCATACGGACCGCCAAATCACCATGCGGGACGGCTTAATCGTAGACGACAAAAGAGGAAACCATGCTCGTTTCGAGAATTGACATACTGAGAAAAACAAGAAAAGACATTGGGGCCCTGGTTCAAGATGCGCCCCTGCCCAAAACCCCAAAGACCCAAGGCAAGTCCTTGACCGGAGGGCGTCTAAATGACGTCCGGCTCCTTAGGGATGGGAACCAGTCCCTTGTGCTAAAAAAGGCCAGTGGAGACATTCGGGTAAGGGAAATGGTACAGGAATACGCCTATATGAAGTATTTGAGTGATTATGGCCTTAGTCCAAAACCAAGAGGCATCGACCTGGACCAGGACCTGTGTCATGGTGCGATGACCATGGATTATCTGACGGGTGCCAGCTTTAGGGATTGGCTCCAGACGATTGAGAGCCATCCGGATGCCAGCGAACTTGCCAATCAAGGCTGGATGGCCTTGGGGCGAATGGTTGGCCGATTACACAGTCTACCACTTAAGGGTGTGACTTGTTCAGTGGACCAGTGGCTAGAAAACATGTTAGACCTGGCCAAGGAAAACTGGGATGAGGGCTTGCTTGATCCTGAGGAGTTTGAAATCGTTTCTGTAGCAGAAGCGTATGAAATTTTGTCCAAGGGGCTAGGGGATAATGGTGTGACCTGTGGCAGTGACTCCGTCTCATACCTCCACGGAGACCTTCGGACAAAGAATATCATGATAAATGAAAAGGTTGCCCACCCTAGAATTAGCCCAGAGGGGAAGGTTGAAGGGACATATGAAGAAAACAGCTATCAGTTGATCGACTGGGGTTTTGCAGATATAGGGTCAGCCTACTATGATCTGGCTATACTGGACTACTATTTCCCGTCCAGTAGGGAGCGAGAGGGATTTTACGCTGGGTATGGCCGTCTGCCTCATGATGCTCAAGTCATTGAGTACTATGATTTACTCAGCAAGTTTATTAACGTTTAACCCACTTCACCAGTGAGGATAAGGTATTTTGTGGTCGAGAAAATGGTAAGGGGAAACAGGAGGAAATGTTTCATGACACAAGAGAGAAAAAAGATCATTTTTGTGACCACCAACGCAGGCAAGATCAAGTCTGCCCAAAGAGCCATGCCCCATATTGATGTTGAGCCCTATCATTACGATTTGATTGAGCCAAGGTCAGATGATATTGAAGAAATCGCAAAAGAAAAGGTCCGTCAGGCCTTTGCTGTAACGGGACAAGCCTGTATTGCACTGGACGCGGGTTTCTATATCAAACGGTGGAAGGGCTTCCCCAGGGCTTATGTCCACCCAGCCCTTCAAACCCTTGGCATTGAAGGACTATTAAAGCTCATGGAGGGGGAAGAGGATCGTGAGTGTCACTTCCGCCAGTGTTTGGCCTTTTATGACGGTAACCACTTCCAGGTGTTTGAAAGCTCGACTTATGGAACCTTGGCCCCCTACGACAGTGGGGTAGACCATCCCCATGCCTGGTCTGACCTGTGGCGGATATTTGTTCCGGAAGGCTATGATCAAACCATCTCAGAAATGAGTCATGAGGAGTTAGAAGGCTATTATGCCAGTGCGAAACCCAGTAGTACCAGACTCTTTGGGCAATGGTATGCGGAGGAGAAATAAATGGACGTATTCAAACATGTACCCCTGTATCGTTTTTTAGCCGTGTGTAAGGACCAGTCTCCAGGTGGTCGGGTCTTGGACTGCGGAGCAGGTGGAGACCAGCCCCCTCTGAGTCTTTTTGCCAGCCATGGCTTTGAAACAAAGGGCATTGAGTTTAATGAAAAGGCTGCTAATAAGGCCAACCAATACGGAAAAGACCGGAACCAAGTCCTCAATATTGTCCAAGGGGACATGAGGACCCTGGACTTTCCTGACGCCAGTTTCGATTGTGTCTACTCCTATAACAGTGTCTTTCACATGATGAAAGTCGACGTAGCCAAATCGGTGGAGGAACTCAAACGGGTTCTCAAGCCCGGAGGTGTTCTTTTCGTCAACTTCCTGTCAGTGGACGACTTCCGTTGTGGACAAGGTCCTCACTTGGGAGATCACCAATATGAACAGATGGACGACGAACCGGTCATCCATTCATACTACGGCCACCAAGAGGCCGACACGTACTTTAGCCAAATGGAAGTCCTTTATAAGGAAGTCCGTGTGCTAGAGCGCATCTATGAAGGGGACCGCATTCGTCAGGGCTTTGTGGATTATATTGTTCGTAAGTAGTGATTTAGATATAAAGAACCTCCATGTTCTTGTCAGATAAGACAAGCATGGAGGTTCTTTTTTTCTTACTGGGTTTGAACGACCTTCTCAACTGCAACAACCATCACACCCCTGGTCCAAGGATGGGTCTTG
This sequence comes from uncultured Peptostreptococcaceae bacterium, assembly GCA_964342805.1. GTDB lineage: Bacteria > Bacillota > Clostridia > Peptostreptococcales > Acidaminobacteraceae > CAYFHQ01. The sequence continues at coordinate 7,355 of CAYFHQ010000107.1, forward strand.
TGAATCCGGTCAAACAAGTCACCCTGCTTTTGAATTTCTGCAGTGCCTGTAATCAGAACACCCGTGCCAGGATAGTGGTAGCCCATTATTTCCCGGTTGGCCACAGTCATTTTCACCTGCTTATTGATCGCCAAGTTTTTCTCCGTATGTCCCATACCACCAACGGGGATTAAGTGGGTTTGGTCGTCTAGAACTTCAATGTAGCTGTTCCAAGTGTTTACCACGTGGGCGTCAGAACCATTATGGGTAATAATACTTGCCGCTGCGTCCAAGGAGTGGCCAATAAGTCTTTCAGGAATGTAGTAATCATGTTCAACCTCCAAATTGTCGTCATTAAGTTTATTATAGATAACTGTTATCTATAATAAAGATAATACCTGATTCAGCCCCTGTCAAGGCAAAACCAACCTTTTCTGAAACAAGAAGAAGGCGTATACTATAAAAAAGCGATACAATCGATTCTAGATCGCTATTATCTACATTAAATGGAGGACAAACATGCAATTTAGTGTTGGCGTTGAATATGGCTTACATTGTTTATTATATTTAGTGGGTCGACCTGCTGGTGAGACCCTAGGCATTAAGGAATTGGCAAAATTCCAAGGCATTTCAGAGTCTTACCTGTCCAAGGTATTTACCAAACTTCGAAAGGCAGGTATCGTCCGGTCCACTCCTGGCGTAAAGGGTGGCTACGAGCTGGCCATGAATCCAAAGGATATTACCTTTTGGCAGGTGATTGAGGCCATTGAAGGCAAGTCTTATTTCTTCCAGTGTACGGGTATCTTGAGAAACATCCCCCTCCTGACGGAAGAGGAACAGGAGTCCATGAAGGACGACTGTCCCTGTCATATCAAGTATGTCATGCATGACGCAGAGGAAGTCATGAGAGACTATCTCCGTGGCAAGACCCTTTGGTGGCTCCACGAGGAAGTCGGCAAGGTAACCACAGACGAATACAAGTCAGGTATTGTTGACTGGTTCGCCCAGGCAAGAAAGTAGGTCAAAAATGACAAGACTTGAAAAGATGCGGCAAACCCTGACTGTTTATTATGACGACAAGGATTTGATGCACGACCTGTCTCATATTGATCGTGTGTTATTTACGGCTCAGGACCTGTTGGACCAATCCATGGATGAGGTGAATGAAGACCTTCTCCATGCAGGGGCCTATGTCCATGGCCTCTTGGATATGGAGGAAGACCAGCTTGATCAACTCCTGCGATCAGTGGACTTCAATCCCATTGAGTGCAAAATGATCATGAAGATTGCAAATGAATCCAGAAAAGACGCTTTTCCCATGACCATGGAAGGACGGTACTTACATGACGCCCACATGCTCGAAGGTGGTCCGGCTTTTGAGTTTATCAAGTCCATGGTTACAGGTAGCTTGAGGGGCCAGTCTCTCCATGAAAGCCTAGACTACTTTGAAGGCCAGCTCATGGGCAAGGGACTTTGCTTCACTGAAGTGGGGATTGCTGCTTATAAAGAAACCTTGAGTGAAAGCAGGAGGTTGTTTCAGTCCCTAGCAAAGGCGGTGGGGTATGCCGAATGATCCGAAAACCCGTTACATGGCCCTTATAGCAGGCATTTTTTTGGGCTTTATTCTCCTCCACTATGAAGTCATGTCAATCCCACCATGGCTCTACGGCGTATCTGCCATAGCGGGTGGTGGTACCCTAGTATTATTGATCTTACGAATGATGAAACTAAAAAAGTAACCTACAAACCAGTCTTGATACATTGGATCAAGACTGGTTTTTCTATTCTTTTCAAGTTTTGTTCCAGAATTCATAACGATCTTGTTACGAGATAGCAATGGGTTTACTTGAGCGTGGTAGAATAATACATGTTAGTTATGAAATGGGGAGGGCGGCAATTCGAGCTGATTTAGTGCAATTTGATTGGAGTGGTGTTTTCTTTATTATGACCTTCTTTTTTATAGTTTCTTTGGTCGCAACGGGTATATTGGTCTACTTGTTATGGACAAACTTTTGGAAGCAGACCTAAATGGTGCAGACTAAGAGAGGGGCTGGTGAGGAACATGAAAAAAGCTAAAATTGATTTCTACTATTGGGGGACTCAGTGTCCCTACAACCATTCCAACAGGTTAGTCCTAGAACGGACAGAAGAAGAGTTGGGTCTTGAGGTTGAGTATCATGATATAGGCAAGGACCACGCCATGGCCAGTCGACTCCACCTCTATTCGCCAACCATGGCTATATTTGACTCAGGCCTTCGTTGGTCTGGTCCAATCACTTTTGATCTGATCAAAGCTTATACGGAGGGGGAAGTGCCGACTCGGTCGCCATATGTGGTGGAAAGTCAAGGCAAGCTGGTGGAGGGACATTTATTTCCCTTGGACTTGGACAACGCCTGTGACTCAGCGGGGCTTTGTTGTCCAAGTTGGAGTAAGGAAAGTGCTCTGGAAAAAAAGGCCTGGCTTAAGGGTATGATGGATGTTTCTAAAAGCGAAGATTTAGGCGTTCTTCATTTCCAAGGTGAGACCTGTGTCGGTGGTGCAGAATATCTACCTTCTCACCTTGTTCCATATGACATACCCAAGAGCAAGGAGGCAGCCTTCTTAACCTGTGTCTATGCTTCAGACCCTGAATACGATTATAAGTCTCACGCCCTTAATGAGCTGGAAGCTAAACTGAGGGGCAGAGGATATCGAGCCATTTACGCAGTTGCATCTATACGTGTTGCATTTCCCAATGGCCCCTTGCAGTGGTTTTTGGATCGGGGGTATGAAGACTTGGGCCTTTTGTATTATGAGGAAAATGATGATGCCTTGCAGCATTTGGTGAAGAAGGATTTGTAGGCTGATCAAGTTTATTATTGAGATGTAAAAGGGGGAACCATGAATTACGAGGTAAAACAACTGAATGAGCAAAAGTATGCAGGGATTAAAACAGTCATCCAATTTGGTGATCATGACGAAATCAACTTCGGACAACTCCATGAGCAAGTCATACAAGCACCCATCCAGCATATCAATAATCAAGAAGCAATAGTGGCGATCGATTCTGACTTCACCAAAGAGAGTTTTAGCTATACGCCATTGATTGCTGTAGACACCTATGAAGGAAACGAGTCCTTCTTCCACTTCACCCGACCGAAAGGGACCTATTATGCCTTTAAGGTTACAGTGGAAGAGTGCGGACCTGAGTGGTTTGGGCGCTTATTCGAGTTTGTAAGACAAGAGGGACTGGAGTTAGAGAAAACAGGTTATGACCTAGAGTACTATGACTTTACCTATGAAACAAGGCCAACAGACCAGGATGTACCTGACTCTGAAAAATGGTTGAAGATATTGTTGAAGAAACAGTAATGCTTAAAGGTTAAAGCGAGTGACTATGAATGCAGAGTAAGTGAATAAGAAAGGACAAAAAACCCATGATCTACCTAGAAAAATTCACATTCCCAAGCAATGGTGAGGAGTTTGAGTTCTTCAGGGGAATCAAGCGAAAGTGTTACACCAGCTTTTATCCCTTCCAAGTCTTTTCTTATCCTGACCGATTGGAAATAGATTTTAAACCCATTACTATTTTATATGGGGGGAATGGATCGGGAAAGTCCACCGCGCTCAATGTAATGGCTGAAAAACTTAAACTGGGCCGAGTGTCTGTCTTTAATCGGTCCAGTTTTTTTGAAGACTACCTGGACTTGTGTCAATACAGGTTGGAAGAAGCTATCTCTACACATAGTACGGTTGTGACCAGCGATGATGTGTTCGATTATGCACTAAACGTACGGCACTTGAACTTGGGCATCGACCAGAAGAGGACAGATATGTTTGGGGAATATCTGGACGCCAAGTTTTCTAAGTTCCAAATGAAATCCTTGGAGGACTATGAACAGTTAAAAAAAGTGAATCAGTCCCGTTCTAAAACCCAATCGAAATACGTGAAAGACAACTTAATAGACAACATTCGAACTAACTCCAATGGGGAAAATGCCTTTGCCTACTTTCAAGAAAAGGTGACCGAGAACGGTGTTTTTCTTCTGGACGAGCCAGAGAACAGTCTGTCTCCTAAAATGCAATTGAAGCTTAAGGCCTTTATAGAGGACGCAGCCCGCTATTTTGGTTGTCAGATTATCATGGCCACCCATTCACCGTTTTTGCTCTCCATTGAAGGGGCTAAGATTTATGATTTTGACTCTAATCCAGTAGAAATCAAGCACTGGCATGACCTAGAAAACATTAGAACCTACTATGATTTTTTCAAGAATTTACACATATAAAAATGCGAGGATGTGACAATATGAAGGCAATACCCCTAAATAGTTACCACCTACCCACCTGTGCCAAAATGTACGTAACCACTTTTAATGGGCCGCCATGGTTTGATAAATGGACCCAGGACACAGCCCATAAACGCCTTGAGGATATAATGGATAGCCCTGGGTTTATAGGAATGGCTGTGGCAGTGGACGATCAACTGAGAGCTGCAGTCTTTGGTAACATTGAGTCTTGGTACGAAGGGAAAATGTTCACTTTAAAGGAGATGTTTGTTCATCATGAAGAAAAAGGACGAGGTCTGGGAACCTTTCTCATGGAGGCTTTGGAAGTCGAGTTGGCTAAAATGAATGTGACATCTATCTCCTTATTCACTTCTAAGGGGGACTTAACCGAAAAGTTTTACATGAAAAATGGATTTGAGTCTGACAACGATATGACCATGATGAGCAAGTCCTTGGCGGCAATTTAGCATATGGATAATTTCGTTGTACTGTTGAGTTTAATCGCTGCCATGAGTATGATTTTACTCATTAGAAAAGTTATCATGATTATAGACCATCGGAAAATACACGAACATATCCAGTGTATTGGGGGAGAGGTCTACCATATCAGTAGGCTGTCATATAGGGAATCAATTTACGCAGTTGAATATACTCGAAACGGTCAGCGTATAAGAAAAACAGTCAAGTTCCATTTTCTATGGGAAGATGTCTGGTACTAATTACTATTATCGATTTGCAACTCAGGAGAAATCAATCATGCTAAAAAACCTACCACAGAATATCAAGCTACATATGGAAGGCATGGAACTTGTTGAAATGACAAATGGGTGTTCTAGTGCCAAGGTCTACCATTTGACCAGTGAAAACAAGGAGTTTTTTTTAAAGCACTTCACTAACCTTGACGAGTTTACATCTGAAATAAACATGCTGGATTGGCTTGATGGGAGGCTGAGCATTCCAAAGCTTGTTGCACAATCAAAATTGGGAACTGAAGGTTTTTTGCTTATGACTGCTGTTGACGGCGGGATCATAGATGACACTGTGCTCAAGATACAGCCACTGGAAATTATTGAAGAGTTGGCAACGGTGGTGGCGGCGGGGGCGGTGACGGCGGCGGCGGCAGA
>CAYFHQ010000108.1:0-12543 GCA_964342805.1 uncultured Peptostreptococcaceae bacterium
TAAGCTTCAGTGTCTTTTTTGAGTCGCTAGCTGGAACAAAATCCATATTGGAACGTTCTAAAGACTTGGCAACAATGGCACCTGGTTACCAATTTCAAATGCGTCTGCCCAAGCACCAGCCTGTTCTGGATCAGCATTCACCGCGTCTGTAGCAGATTTCAATGCCTCCAATAGGACTTGGACCTTGTCAGGATTATCTGTCGCCCAGCTGTTTTTGACCACAAAGGGCCTGGGGATAACTCTTGTCAGTCCCTTGGGCCAGTTTTCATTCTTACTGCAATTCCACTAGGACTCGGGCTGACTCATCTTGGTTAATACTGTGTAAAGCATGGGTTCAGGCATGACAGCCTGAGGCGCATTGCCACTTAGAAATGCAGGTGCCTGGGTCTGTTATGGTGCCGATGTGCACCCTGCCAGCAGGCCTACAAGTAAAAGTAGGCCCAGGGACACCACTTCACCTGCTTCCCCATAGAGGTGGATTTCCTTTAGGATCATTCGTCCTTTATACTCCTTATGAACGTCTTGAATGGTCAGTCTTGACATCTATAAAGCCCTCCATAGCTTCATTGAAGCAAAATTTCCACCTAAGCTGTCCACAAAAAGACCCAAAATACGGGATTTTCACACTTTCCGCACTTTGGGCTATTATATCACTCAATTATGAACTTTCCTTAAACAATTGGTTACAACTATATGATAATGTCCAAATACCCGTGGTCCCCATGGGTTTCTTGATGGTCGGTAGTTTCTAAACCTTGATCCGCCTGGGGCCCTTGCCCACCAGTTTCCTGGGAGCCATTGGCCTCTACCCCCTGCTTGCCAATAGCTTCATCAACCCGCATTTTGGCGATTTCTGCCCGAACTTGTTGCTGGCGAGCAGCGGCACTGGCTGCAACAGCTTGGTCTTGGGGTGACGGGTTGGCAGGCGCCAGGGCTGCTTGTTTGACCCGTTCAAGGGCCTGTTCCATTTGCTCAGGATCGTCAGTGGCTGGAATGTTAATGGCCACCTCTCCCCCGCTGATATACCTCCGGCCATCGGGGCCAATCGTATAGCTATACGTCATGGCGCCAGCATACTGGCCTCCTACAGACTTATGGGCTTGTTCGTGGGCAATAACTTCCTTTTCCCGATTAATCAGTTCTCGGATGATGGGCTGGTTGCGCTCTTCTTCCTTACGGCGTACTTCTGCTTCAAAAGGCTTTTGGACAGACCCCTCCTGGCCAGTCTTTTGGACCTTGGGTACCGCCGGAACACCATATACTGGACGCACTGGGTTGATTCTCATAGGATCACCACGATTCAAAAAGACCACCGGGTCTCCAGTGGTCTAATTCAACAATTTGTCTTTTAATTTCAGTTGTTTTTGGTAGGCGTCTTTGGCCCTTCCTTCTGCAATTTGGGTTTTGATTTGTTGGATTTTTTGAGTGGCAAAGGCTGCCATGGCCTTGTCTTGGCCAGAAGGATCACCGGGTGCCCCTGCTGCCCTACGCAACTGTTCAAAAGCCCGGAGCATGGTTTCAGGCGAACCAGCAGCCGGAAGTTTCATTTTCACTTCTCCGCCGGTAATGTACATTTTATGGTCAGGACCCTTTGTATAATGGTAGGACGCCACCCCAACCATGGCGCCTCCAGACGCCTGGTGGGCCATTTCATGGGAGCGCACAGAATACTCGATATGTTCCAGTTTCCTGATCATGGCCAGCTGGTCTTCATCGAGTTTCTTGGGGTCTTTCCCTTTCAATTGGTCCAGTTCCTTCTTTTCTTCGGGGGTTAATATACCCTCAGGTGCGTTTTTTAGTCGGTCTTTCCGCTCCATTTTTGACTCTTGCTTGGAGGCTTGTACAGACTCCTGGTTTCCCTTGTCCTTCTGACCAGAAAACACCGCACTAATTGCATACCGGTCCCAACCACCCTGAGTACCCGCTTGCAGTCTCATAAGAATCCCTTCTTATTACTCGCAACATCCCTGTTTACTTTATTATACCACCAAACGGTAATTATGACGCACAAATCCATGGAATTGTCAGATTATTTTACTGGTCCATGGCCACACTTGGCAGCCATAAAGGCCCCCTGGTAACGATCAAAGAAGTCCAGTATGGTCTTTCCCCCGCCAAACCCGCTTTTATCAACAAGTGCAGCCCCTACTTCTAGGGTGCACAAGTGACCCTGGCGCTGGTTCCTCCGAAGGACAAAGGCACTGGGTCCTGTGGGGTCCAAGGACAAAACAGGCAACTTTTGTAGGTAGGGACTCTTTCTGACGATCTTTTTCGCTTCCTTCCAGGTGGCATCGATCACCACATATAAGGGCGTCTTACCCGGTGTCAGACCAAAGGGTCGGGTTTGCAAGAGACCTTCTTCTAGGCCGTCTATTGGGAAAACCAACCAAGGGGCATAAGCCGGGTCTTCAAGAGCCTTTAAAAGATGCGCACTGGCGGACGTTCTCGACCAGACAGACGTCTTGACCCGGTCCCCCAATATCAAGGATAAAAGGTGGCCTGTATTGGATAGGCGATCCATTTCCTTTTCATGGCGGACCAACCAAATGGCCAAGTTCCCCTCCACCGGAGGGACATGTTGGCAGATGCAATGACTGGTGGGTAAGGTGCAAGACTTGCATAGGGGCGCATCGATTGGAAAATTGTTTTTCATGGTTCCTCCATGGCTTTTCGAGTTCTAGTACGATTGTAAGGGGGAGCCAGTGGTCTTTCAAGAGTCACTCTGCCCATAAAGAAGAGCCTCTGTTTCCCCGTAGGGAAAGCAAAGGCTCCTAAAGTACACTATGACGTGTTTAAGTGATCTGGCCCTAAACGATGAAGTTCAGGTCCTTGTCTAGCCATCGGCCTTTTTTGTCCAGCTTACGCTTGAACATGTAGCCCATGTCTGCCTCTGCCTTGGCCTGGTGGAAACGGAAGATCATGTCGTCTTCCACAGCACCTAGGATTTCGATCTTGCCCCGTGGGTGGGACATGATGAGTTTAAATCGCTTGGATAGACCATTACACAGGGCCTTAGCTTCCTCAACGATCTTCCAAGTGTCATGAAGGGACAGCTGGAACTGGCCTTTCACGGCCTTTACCGGACGGCACTGGAAGACGTAGTAAGGGTTAATACCAAACCGCATGAGCTTGTTCATGAGCTCACCCAGTACCACAGGGTCGTCATTGACTTCGCTTAGGAGTACGGTCTGGTTGTTGACTGTCACACCGGCCTTACGAAGGGCAGTCATGGCCTTGGCCACTTCAGGTGTCAGTTCCTTAGGATGGTTAAACTGGGTTACAACCATAATATTCTTCTTCTCAGACGCCTTTGTTAGAGCGTCCAGTAACTCTTGGTCCTCGTAAATCCGCTGGGGGAATACAACCAGCGACCGGGTGCCAAAACGAATAAAGTCCAGGTGGTCAATGGCCGTCATTCGCTCAAGGTATTCTTTAATGACACCTGTGTCAAGACAGAAGGAGTCGCCTCCGGATAGGAGGACATTGTTGACTTCCTTGTGCTCAGTCAGGTAGTCAATTGTACGGTCCAAACGGCTGTTGATCTCGTCATTGGAGTAGCCAACCATACGCTTTCTAAAACAATGACGGCAGTACATGAAACATGCGTTTGTTGTTAGAACCAGCATGGTGGTGTCATACTTGTGCTGGACACCTGCAAACTTTGTATTTTCAGATTCACCGGAGGTATCATAGTCACCGGACATATCCAGTTCCATTACACTTGGTACGGAAAGTTTACGAATAGGGTCCTCAGGATCATCTGGGTCGATTAGATCCAAATAATATTTAGGAATACTCATTGGATGTCTGTCCGTTACCTCACCCAGTTGATTCATTTGTTCTTCAGAAATATACGTCTGTAGTTCTTGGATAGACGTGATATTTTCGCCCCATTCTCTTTTCCACATATCATGTGCCTCCTATAATCTATATTTTATATTTTGTATACGTGTAATCTATACTGTTTATTCCCTGTTAATCCACACAATGAAAAATATCCATACACCGTATGGATGGTCAAACGATTGAATTTTTCTTCCCTCAGAGTAATGCCATTCTTGGAAATGGCAAGGAAATTCAGAGTATGTCTCTCGATGCGACCTTGCGGTGCATAGTTATGAAAGAATCATGATAGAACCTGCTTGATCTGTATATAAACAAAGTATACTGAAAATTCGTTCGGGTGTCAAACGACCTAGCTTTATGTAAAAGTTTTCCTTCCCCTTACAGAATATTTAAAGTGATATTACGATTTCATGTCCACATGCTTAATTGGACTAATTCAGTATATAATAAAGCATCAAAACGAATATTTAGTAAATAGGAGTGATCTTTATGCATTCATATGATTTCATCGTCATTGGGTCTGGTGCGGCTGGCCTCACGGCGGCTTTTACGGCCAATGGTATTGGAAAAAAGGTATTACTCATTGAAAAGAATAAACCTGGTGGAGAGTGTACGTGGACGGGTTGCATACCCAGTAAGGCCCTGATCCACTTGGCTGAAAAATACCAAGCCGTAGCGGACTTGGGTATAGCCTACAAGCCTGACATTCCAGCCGTTTTGGACCAAGTCCGGTCAGTCATTGACCATGTCTATGCCCATGAGAGTATCGAAACCCTTCGTAAGGCTGGGATAGACGTGATCATTGGTGCGGCAAAATTTGTTGGGCCTAAAACGGTAGAAGTGGCGGGCGCATCCTTTACTGGAAAACGCATTGTTATTTGTACGGGGTCACAGCCCCTCGTCCCTGCCATTCCCGGACTTGCAGAGACACCCCACCTGACCAATGAAAACTTGTTCACCCAAAAGGACCTTCCAGGGTCTCTTTTGGTCCTGGGTGCTGGCGCCATAGGTGTGGAAATGGGCCAGGCCCTCAATCGCTTGGGGATCTCCATTGACCTTGTCGACAGGGGCAAACTCGTCCTCTCCAAGGACGACCCAGACCATACAACCCTCCTTATGGACCAACTTGAAAAAGAAGGGGTCCACCTCCACATGGAAACCACCGTCCAGTCCGTGAGAAAGACTGACCAGGGTGTGGAAGTGACTGTGGATGGCCCTGAAGGCCCAGGTATACTCAAGGCAGCTGGCCTCCTGGTTGCCCTTGGTCGAACGGTCCACTTGGATTCACTGGACCTGGAAAAGGCCGGAATCAACTATAATAACCAGGGCATTGTCGTAGATCCCTACCTGCAAACCACCGTGAAAGGCGTTTTCGCTGCCGGTGATTGTATTGGCCCCTACCGTTTTTCCCACATGGCCAATGCCCAGGGTATGTTGGCTGTTCAAAATGGTCTCCTGCCCATCAATTTGCGGATGAAATATAACGCTGTCCCCTGGTGCACCTTTACGTCTCCGGAAATTGCCCATACAGGTATGAGCGAGGAGGAAGCCTGGGAGGTCCACGGGGACAGAATTTTGATTTACACCCATGACTTTGCCCAGCTGGACCGGGCCATAACGGCTCCTGGTACAGTGGGTCAGGTTAAGATTATTACCGATCGCAAGGCTAGAATTCTCGGTGCCAGCGTGATTGGAGACCGGGCTGGAGAAATCCTGTCAGAAATTCAAGTGGCCATGACCCAGGGCATTAAGCTAAGCAAGTTCGCCCGGATTATCCACCCCTATCCCACCTATGCTGAAGTCCTCACTAAGATGGGGAAAAAGGCTGCTATCTATCAAATGCGGCAAAACCCCTTGGTCAGGCTCCTTCGGGGCAAGCCCAAGGCGGATCGTTAAACTTACGGATTCATTTTTATGACCCTGGCCTTCTTGGCCCTGCCAGAATCATAAAGGAAGAAAAAAAACTCCCCCATGTCACTACATCATGGGGGAGTCGTTTTTTTTGATGGTCAGGCATGGGCAACAAGTTGCATTCACCCTAAAATAGTTCTTTAATTTGCACCAGGGAATGGCCTGTGGTGACGTGCATGTGGCAGGACTTAAAATCCTCTTGTCGTTCCATGAGGACATTGACAATGTCCGCGTCCAAATGGGTGCCCTTGCTGTCATTAATAATGTCCATGGCTTCCTCAAAGGTGAAGGCCCGCTTGTAGGGTCTTTCGGAAACCAGGGCGTCAAAGACGTCTGCCACCGCTACAATCCGTGCGCTGAGCGGAATCTTGTCTCCTGCAAGCCCGTCGGGGTAACCACTCCCATCCACACGCTCGTGGTGGTGGCGGATAATATCCTTGGCCATGCTGAAATGGTCGTCACGCATGAAGGACTGGTAGCGACCAATGCTGTCCATGATAATATGGCCCGCACTGGCATGGGTCTTCATGATATCAAACTCTTCGGCAGTGAGCTTGCCTGGCTTATTGAGGATGCTGTCAGGTATATTAACCTTGCCGATGTCATGCAAGGGGCTGAACTTTTCAATGTCGTCCAGGTAACGCTCGTCGATGATGTCTGGGTAAAGGCCCTTGGTCTGCAGGTAGCCCGCAAGGGTTCTTGAGTACTGGCTCATGCGGTCCACGTGGTCACCGGTCACCATGTCCTTGGCCTCTACAATGGTTGCAAAGCCTTTAATGGTTCCAAGGATCAACTCAGACCGTCTAAAGGAATTTTCAAAGGCCACCGCAATGGAGTTAACCACGCTTCTGAGCATTTGAATATGTCGTTCCTGGAAGGCGTGTTTGTGCCTTGATGAAAAGAAAATGACACCCACAGGCTTATGGTCTACGACCAGAGGAATAGTCAAGCTAGACTTCATCCCCTCTGCCACAATTTTGGTTGTGGAGGAGGACCCTGGATTCTCCATTAAGTAGTCTTCCAAGTCTCCAATGATCCGGAGTTCATTGCTGTATAACAACTGTCCAATGGATGTTCCGGACAATTTTTCCTCATAGTTCTTTTCCAGCACCATGACACCATCGGAAATGGCGTTCTGGGCCACAACCCGGTCTTCCACTTCAGAAACCACCGCAAAGGCGATCCTGGAATAGTCCACGATCTGGCGGAAGTTGTCAAAGATATATCGGAGGACCTCGTCCAGGTCGTGCATGCCGTATATTTGCTCGTTTAACTCACTTAAATAGGCTGAACGCTCCGTGAGTTCGTTATACTCTTTCACTAGGTAACCAATTTCAGAATTAGACTCCAAGTTAATGAGGTCTTGGTTATTGGTCCCCTCAAGGTTGCGATGGTGGAAATGATGAATAATCGTTTTTAAGGGTTTCAAGACATTGGATCGAACATAAATGACCAAAAAAGCGGCTGAAACCAAGAGAACACCGGTTAACAAGTTGGTCACCCGGTTGTTTTGGGTGGAAACCCCACGGATTTCCCGAATGAAGACTTGCTTTCGTGCCTCATTGATCTCCCGGAGGGACTCAATCCGTTCCCTAAAGGTCGCAGTGCTGAGTAAGGTGCTTTCGCTGGAAGCCGTATTGACTACATTGGTAACCTCAGCGTTCCACTGGAGAAAGTCCTGTTCGTAACGGCCACCAAGGGCAGACAATAATCCCCGTTCAAGCATGGCCTGCTGTCGGTTATGCAACTCCTGTGACAGGACTTCAATCTCTGCGGCTACCCCCTGGTCACCCAGGGCCATTTGCAAACTCTTCAACTCAATGGTGGTCAATGATTCATCTACACGTATAAACCCACTGACTTGCTGATTCAATTGTGTGATTTGCTCCGTGGCATTGTTCTGATAAAGGATCAATGCAACACCGGCCAAGACAAAAAACAGGACTATTAGCCCAATTGTTTGTCGAATCGGTTCGTTTCTCATGATACTAAGCCTCCCGAAATACCCTGTTAAGTAAACCTTACTACTTTCCTCGGCTTTTTTCAAGTGAGTGTTTACCTTGTTTAACGGCAATTTTCAGCGAGTGTTATCATTTTCGAACTAGACCCCTATTTTGTTTCATTCTAGTCTACATCTTCATCACTATTTTCGTCCAAAAACTTGTGGGCCCAGTGGTCACCCGAACAGAAAGGCATGTTCTTCGAGTGGCCACAACGGCACAGGGCGTAGTGGTGGGGCGATTCTGGCAGGTTTCCATCTGGATCAATTAAGTCGACATTTCCCGACACTTCATATGGGCCATCGTACCCATACCGCCTTGGGGCTACCCGAATGGTCGGCTGGTCGTCTCCCCCATGAAGGTCTCTTCCAGCTGGCTTGATGGCGAAGCTGAGGGCGCCTGAGGGGCACCGGTGACAAATGTCTATAATTTCTTCTAAAGAAGCTCCTTCTAGATCAATGGGGATCGACTTCTCCATGCGGAATACACTTGGCAACTCTTCAAAACAAATCCCCCGGTGGCTGCATACCCCTCTATTAAAGTACAAGGTCATCTGATCGTTTTCGTAAATGTCAACCACATCCGGCGTACGGTAGTCATCCTTGTCATCCTCAAAATCGAAGATAACATGGGATCCGTCGCAGAAGGGTTTTTCAAAAGATGCGCCACAACGACAAAGTTCGTAACGGTCGCCATGGTCCTTTTCTTGCCCACCTGCCGTGATATATCTGGGTACACCTTCTACAATGAGTGGGCCATTTTTAACAACGGTAATTTTTGCTTTTGTCATGGAATCTCCTTCCTAAATCAGTCATACCTCATTCTTACCCAAATAATCTCCACTAAAAAGGGGCACTACACAGAACCCAGTTGGTTAAACGTGTCCAAATATACGAGTTCAGGACCAGAATATGTAAAACCCATAGTTTTTTGTGCTTTTCCCTGTTACGATGACTTTGGAAGCATAACAGCGCAACGGTAGTCCCCCGGGCCTGTTAAACAGTCAATCTTCCACCCATATCATATGAATCAGACAAAGCCCTATTCGTCGAATAGGGCTTTGTCGTGTTTTTGAAAGTAGCTTCACTTTGAGGAACTAGATGCGTCTCTACAGGAAGGGGCTAGTGATCTCCTCCACCCATTGGTCCACAGAGCCTACGAACTTGGGACAGACTTCTGCAAAGAGGCCACTGACCTTGGCTTCTTCATAGGATTGGACGTCATTTTTGTCTACTCCTATGAGGGGGAGACACTGGTCATGCACATAAGCCTCTTTGAAACGGTTGGTGAGTTCAGCCACCCAAATCCGTGTCTGGTCATAAACTTCAGCTAGGTCGCCCCCCTCTTTGGGCTAAAATCATGCCCAGGGTCATATAGCCACCTGTTAAGGCCCCACAAATGGACTGTTGACCCATGCCCTTCCAAAACCTGCTGCCATGGCCCGGGCAACCTCCGGGTTCATATGCCCCTGGTCTGCGTAGGCAACAATCACAGATTGGGCGCAGTTGTGTCCATTCTCAAATAGCTTTTTGCTTCTTCATTCATGACTTCTCCTACTAAAAGCTTCCTTACTTCTTAGGGTAGAAAAAATTCCGTCTTAAGGCAATAGAAAAAAACATACGGGGTATGTAAAGACCAAAGGAGGAGGCCATGAGATTCCACTATCCCCATAAGTTTTACATGTTCACTTTTATATTGCTTTGTTGCCTCGTGCTCTATGGCTCCATTGTTATGTATCAAATCCACATTGAGGGACAGTTACACATTTACATGGTCTTTGTCTATGGTGCAGTCTGCTTTTTTATTGGCCGCTTCTACTACATAAAGTACCGATACTTCCGCGTCCGCTACATAGACGTATGGATGCAGCAACTCCAGTTTTGCATGGATGGGGCATGTATTGCTATCCCCCTAGAGGACTTGGACATGGTTATCCTGGCCCGCCACCGTCAGACCCTAAAGATCCACCGGGTCATTCACATTTTTTCTAAGTCTGGGACCTATATTTACGTCACCAATGACTTAACTCATTTTAAACGCTTTCAGCTTTTACTCCAGTACTACTTTCCTCAGCATTTTCTGGTCACCAATAAACTGATAAAGGGCTACCATGAGGTAACCCTTGATTTTCTCCTTGAATATGTTGATAAAAAGGACCTTATAAACTTGCGAAAATAGGTCAATTCCGACCATTGCCGATTATTGTATTTCAAGCACTTAAGTCATAGTCTTAGACTCATGGCTAATAAGTTAATCGCCTAACTCTTATACCGTATACCGGTCATTCCACGATTTCGGAAAGGTGAGACCATTGCCATATACATAACGAATGAGCTGTCCATGGTGCTGGATTTCATGCTCCAAGAGGTCTAAGGCAAGGTCTTTTTGAATATCACCTAATCCCTCTGTTTCCATATAAGCCAAGAGGTCAACTTGGCTCTTTTCCAGGGCCATTACGGCCGCCATTCTATCTTTACTTGTAGTAAGGCTGCAGGTAAATCCTGCCCAGGCCCCATTTTCCATGGCCTTGAGGTAGCTTTCCCTTGCCCCTACCAGACACCAAACCTGCTGGCCTATGGTGTTAGAAGGAAGGTCCCTTAACTTCAGTTGTAAGTCCTCTTCTTCCAGGTGGTTGACTAGGTCCCTTGTCAACTGAAAGGCCCTTGTTAGTCTTTGTTTGATCCGTTTCACTTTTCTTCCTCCACATTCATATAGGCAACATGCCCCTCAGGCCTAAAACCCATTCGTTCAAAGGCTTGTCCCGCCTGCATATTGTCGTTCCAGAAATCCAGACCCACTCGACTGGCTCCGGCTTTTCTTGCCTGGTCTACAAAGCCAACCAGTTTTTTGCCGACGCCCTTGCCCCTGTGGTCGTGAAGGATGGACATATGGTTGATGTAAAAACTATGGCTGGCATATTTAAAAGCTGACTCTGACTTGATCCGGTCCTCATACCAAACATACCCAAGAGCCTGCCCTTCTTCTAAACAAATATAGAAATAATGGTTGTCTTTTTCCATGGTCCTTTTGAAGTAAGCGGTTACCTCTTCCATGTGAAAGGGCTTAAACTGGTCTGGATAAAGGCTGTGGTGAAGGTCTTGGACCGGTTTGTTGAGTTTTGCTATGGTTTTCGGGTCCCTGCATGGTGTGATGTTCATAGGTCCTCCTTTGTACAAAATACCTGTTCTCCTATTATAACCCAGTCTAACTTTTTCACCAATTCCCGATAGAAAGACCCTGAAGTGGGAATGAATACAATAAGGAGGGATGGCTATGGAAAAACGAATTTTGATTTTGCCTTATCGACGTCTTAGAAGAGAAACAGAATATTTAATCCGTAGAGAACACGTGGACAAATGGGACGAGGCGTCGGATATTTGCGCCATTAGTATGCCGGTTGGCAACTACACCCTAGAAGAAGCTGCTCTCCATGCCCTGGAAGCAACGTCCGGGTTTGACGGTAAAGAAAAGGACCTGATCCGTCTTGGCATTGTGATGGCAGACCGGAAAACCACCGATGTCATTCACCTGTTTGCCATAGACCTGTCGGAAAGAAGTGGGGAGTCTTTACCCGCCCACTACGACGAGTCTGGGGAAATGACCTATTGGGCCAAACCCGATGATCTGATGAAGTCCATTGACGCAGGGTTACTGGCTGCTTTCGCACGGGTAAACTTCCTGGGCCAGCAGAATAACTTGTAATCAGACCCACCCCATTACTTATCCTTGTAGACCCCAAGAGGCACCCCTGGATGATACATCCACCCGGGTGCCTCTTTTTGCGCCTATAAAATACCCTGTTATTCCACATTGCCCTCTTCTTCAGTGCGCTTTGGCTACTCGCTACCTATGCTTCCTTCCCCTGCCACATGAAAGATAAGCCTTGCTACCACTTTGTCATTTGACCTGCTAAATGAACGATCGTATACTATTTCTAGACTAAGTGTACTATGGATCATAGTACACTTGGAGTTACTCAACCCGCATATCCCATGAGGAGGTGGATGATTGATTCAGATACAAGCAGCATCCGGTGAACCTATCTACATACAAATTATTGAACAGATCAAAAAGCTGGTCTTAAAGCAAGTGCTTCAGCCCGGTGACAAGCTACCTTCTGTCCGTGAACTGGCCCTGCTTATCACAGCCAATCCCAACACGGTCAGCAAGGCCTATAAAGAGCTAGAACAGGAACAAGTGGTGGTCACCATAAAAGGGTCTGGAACCTTTGTCAATGACTTCAAAACTAAAGAAGCCAACCAAAGCCTCGTTCAGGATGAACTGGCAAGACTAAAAAGTTCGGTTTTGGCCCTCCAGTTTTTAGGCCTTCCAGAAGAAGAATGTAAGGACCACGTTGGCAGATTTTATGCAGACAACCGAAAGGAGGATGGTCATGCTTCAAATTGAAAATGCTACAAAAATGATCGGTGGCAAGACCATCATTGACAAGATTAATATTGAACTTGAGCCAGGGACGATTACGGGTTTAATTGGGGCCAACGGTGCTGGGAAAACCACCCTTCTCAAATGCATTGCCGATGTTTGGCAAGTGGAAATGGGCTCGATTAAACTGGACGGCTTTGAAATCAGAGACAGGACCAAAATCAAGCAACAAATCGCCTTTGCCAGTGAAGAACACCAGATTTTCCAGTACATGAAGATCAAAGAACTGGTACGATGGTACGACGAACTCTATCCCAATTTCAGTGTGGCCCTTTTCCAGGAGCTCCAGGAAAAGTTCAAGGTGCCCGTAAATACCCGTCCCCAATCCATGTCCAAGGGGATG
>CAYFHQ010000109.1:0-12330 GCA_964342805.1 uncultured Peptostreptococcaceae bacterium
ATCTCCGTGGTCTTCCTGGAGTTGGTCGTAGGACAGGTGATGGTGGCGACGGTCCTTACGGAGGAAGTCCTTTATACGACTCTCAATGACCAGGCGAGCAAAACTTAGGAAGGTTCCACCCTTGTCCGGATCATACTTGTCGATCGCCTCATTAAAGGCCATGAGCCCAACACTCAGTTCTTCACTGTTTTCAATTTCCACATAGCGGTCCAGGGCCTGGGTTATGGTATGCACAATGAAGGGAAAATGCCCCTGGATCAGTTGATCCTTCAGGGCGTTTTCCTCTTCTCTATGGGTCTGTATGCGCTTAAGGACTGCTTCAATATTATCGAAGGATTCCACAGCCTTGGCCTCCTCATCCTCAGGTGATCATTTACTAACTATTTCTTATTGTACCCCGTGAGTTGGACCCTCGTAAACAGATTAGTCGTCTAGGTCGTCTTCATCTTCGTCTTCGTCGTCTTCATTCTCAAAATCAGAGTCATACTCATCCTCCACGAAGTCTTGATCATCATAGTCATCTTCATCTTGATCGTCTTCAATGTCTAGGTCATCATGGTCCTCTTCTTCATCGTCTTCTTCGAAGTCATCATCCAGGTCAAGAGCTTCCAAAATGGCATCAAAATCCAAGTCTTTAATGGAATCCACATCTTGGTCTGCCATTGCTGCGTCCAAGTCCACGTCATATTCCATGGCCAGTTCTCGAAGTTCCTCTTCCGTTAGGTCAGAGAGGTCGAAGTCGTCATCCTTGTCATTGTCATCTTCGTCGTCTTCGTCATTCTCTTCTAAGTCATCATCCAGGTCCAGTTGATCAATAATAGCTTCAAAATCCAAGTCCATCACATTGTCTACACCTTGATCAGCCATCATTTGCTCTAAGTCAACGCCGTGTTCCTCGGCTAGTTCTCGGATTTCTTCTTCCGTTAGGTCTGACAGGTCAAATTCCTCTTCGTCTTCATCCGCCTCGTCGTCAAGGTCGTCATCTGCTTCCTTATCGTCGTGTTCATAGTAGCCAAGGAAGGTTAGGGCTTGGATTAGGTCCTTGTTATCCGCCTCTACTTTTTCAAGGGCCTTGTCTGTTTCTTCTTGATTCATGGTTCCCGCTTCAAGGGCCTCATATATAGCGTCCACTTGGTTTTCTAGGCCTGTAGCTCTTTGTTCTAATAGGGCGGCTTGCATGTCTTCCACAACGCCCTGAACCCACTCAAGAACGTGGTCTCTCATGCCTTCTACACCGTCCAGGTCAATCTTCCATCTTGTTGTCACGTATTCCAACATTTCTTTTTCCAGCTGGTCCCGTTCCGCTTGGATTTGCTTATAGATTGCGTTGTCCTCAACAGCTTGTTCTGTAAGTACGACCTTTACGTCCTCCGCTTTTGTTGTGTCTGCAAATGCCGGTACACTCGTCGCCACTAGGGTCAGTCCCAATAAAATTGCCATTGCCTTTTTCATCATGTTCTTCCTTTCTATTCTGAGGTCTAATCATCTGATTTGCTCAGCCGTTTTTGGCTGGTTCAACACTATATACGGAGGTCGTATGGTTTTTGGGGACCTTTTTGAGGAACTTATCAAAAACTTTTTTATGGATCTTTTCTTTTTTTGAAACTTTGGATCAAATAAAAAAAGCACTACCTATATAGGCAGTGCTTTTCAACGAGTCAAGACTCGTACATATTCTGTTGGTTTGAGTAAGCCGATAAGCCGGGTTCTGTCGTGGACAATCATCTTTCTAGGCCTGTCGTTACCGTACAGGCTCAAGCGACCTACCACCGGGAAGGCAGCGAGCAACCACCTCTTATGTTCCCTACTTGGTCTTGCTCCAGATGGGGTTTACAGAGCCGCAAAGTCGCCAGTGCGCTGGTGAGCTCTTACCTCACCTTTCCACCCTTACCATGCAAGCATGGCGGTATATTTCTGTTGCACTATCCTTGGAGTCACCTCCACTGGGCGTTAGCCAGCATCCTGCTCTATGGAGCCCGGACTTTCCTCTTGGTGCTACCCAAGCGATTGCCTAGCTTACTCAAATCAGCTTGTTTATTGTAGCACGATAGGGCACTGATTGCAATGAAAAGCGCCTCCTCAGCCCACTTTTTCTTGGCCACCTCTTTTCGAAGGAGGCTTCTAGTCCTTACGGTCATCCAAAATAACAAGTCAATAAGGGATTCCCCTTCCAATAGGCAAACATTTACCCCTAATGCATGACTGTCATGTCTTTGTAACAAAGGGCACATAGTACTAATTCCAAGGCTTACAGAGTTTTCATAATTTAATGAGAACTTTTTTCAATAATACTATTCCTTTTTAGTCCACTTTATGCTATTATAAAGATACAAATTGAGCCCCCTCTCAATTTGAAACCTTAGTCCGTTCAGACGATGAACCTAGATCGATCGTAGGTCTTGGAACATCCCCCACTCCTGAACAACCGAAGGATTTGACTAGAGGTACCCCTCCTCTACCAATACGTATCCCTTCACTACTCTGACGGACTATACCCGCTCATTTCTAAGCCATATATCGGGGCATTTTGTAAATGCCCCGGTTGGTTAGATCTGTTGCGAGGCTATCAAGCCGAATAACCTCCTATTTTTGTTTAGCCGTTTACTCAAAAGGCCCCCACAACACTTTGTGGGGGTTTTTCTTGTTCCAACACCCGAAATCTATGATTTCGATGTGTTGGAATACTCCACAAGTTGCAAAGCAACCTTGGAGAGTCCCCTTAATGTGTTTGCGAAGCAAACCCCGAAATCTATGATTTTGACATATTGGAATACTCCACAAGTTGCAAAGCAACCTTGGAGAGTCCCCTTAATGTGTTTGCAAGGCAAACCCCAAAATCTATGATTTTGATATATTGGAATACACCACAAGTTGCAAAGCAATCTTGGAGAGTCCCCTTAATGTGTTCACAAACCAAACCCCAAAATAAAAGAGACGGCTCTCACCGTCTCCTCAAATCGCTCAACATTTCTTCATTTCACCAATCTTACCTTCAATTACACCGTCACAAAGGGATCAGCAATCACAGCCGACGTCGTCACTGCAATATCATAACCCTTGAGGTCGATCTTAGCCCGGAGCAACTTGGCCAGCTGGTCTGAATAGACATGCTCTGTTCCAAAATGTCCCCCGTCAATGACGTTGATCTTTGCTTGAACAGCGTCTTGGGCTTCATGGTATTTGACATCACCTGTGATAAAGACATCGCAGCCAGACTTTGCAGCTGCCTTCATATAGTCCATACCGGCTCCGGTGCACAGGCCTACCTTGCGGATTTTGGTTTCTGGCTTGCCCACAAAGCGAACACCGTCTACATTTAGGATTTCCTTAACCCTTAGACTCAAGTCTTCAAGGGTCAGGGCCTCCGGTAAGAAACCCACGCGGCCCAGGCCAAACTGGTCAAAGGTATTGTCCAGAGGGATCAGGTCATATGCAGGTACTTCATATGGGTGAGCCTTAAGCAAGGCTTGTATGATCTTGCCCTTCATGGGTAGAGGCACAATGGTCTCAATCCGAACTTCCGGAACCCTTTCCAGGTCTCCAATGGTTCCAATGGTAGGATTGGCCCCTTCAAGGGGTCTAAAGGTTCCCTCCCCCTTGGTTTGGAAGGAACAGCCTTCATAGTTGTCAATCTTGCCTGCACCAGCAGCAATCAGAGCCTGATGTAGGTCTTCAGCGTCCTTTATTGGTACGGTAACAACCAATTTCATATAGGGGGTCTGGTAGGTCGTCGTCAAGGGTTTGACCCGCTCTAGGCCAAGGAGGCCTGCTAAATGGTCATTGGTCCCACCCCAAGCAATGTCCAGGTTGGTATGGGCTGCGTACAGGCCTATATCATGCTTTATAAGTTTTCGAACCATACGACCATGAACCGTGTCGTCCGTCACGGTTTTGAGGGGTTTGAAGATCAGGGGATGGTGGACAACAACCAGGTCAATGTTTTCCCTAATGGCTTCGTCAAGGACGGCCTCAGTCAGCTCCAGGGCAACCAGAACCCGGTCAACCTCCTTGTCAGCATTCCCCACCAGATAGCCTACATTATCCCAACCTTCCGCCAAGTGTCTTGGCGCTAGTTCTTCCAGTAACTTTATGATTTTTCGCCCGTTAGCAAACACTTCAGCACCTCCTCAAATCGTTCCAATTTATGTCGCAATGCTGTAATCCGAACGTCCGCCGTGTCGTCCTTACTATGCTGTAAGCCACCGACAATGGCCTTGAGTTGCTTGATCTTCTTTTCCATAAAGAAGATGGACAAGTCGTCCCCAGTTTTCAGCATGTTGACACCCAACTCATAGGATATTTCGTCCTCTATGTTCTGGGCATCATGCTCCACCACAAGGATCTCATAAATGCGGTTGCCCTCTCTGGCCAGCCGCTCTTCAATGATGTAATAGTCATGCTCATGGAGCCATTTTCTCAGCTCAGCTTGGGCCTGCATGGGTTGCAAAATAAACCGCTTCACAGAAGCCGTCATTTCAGGACGTTCCATGAGAATGTCAGCGATCAACAAACCACCCATACCTGCTATAATGACCGTGTCAATTTCTCCTACTGTATAAGGCAACAAACCCCCACCTAGACGGGCGTCAATCTGGTCTGTCAGGCCAGCCAAGGAAATGGCCCGCCGGGCGTTTTCCGTTGGCCCTGCATTTATATCCGAGGCTACTACCTTTTGGCACCGCCCGGTTTCCACCAGCCAAATGGGGATATATCCATGGTCGGTTCCAATGTCCCCAACCCGTTCGTCCTGCTTCACCAATTCTGCAATTGCTCTAAGTCTTGGCGTGAGCTTCATAGCTTCCTCCAACTAAATCTACTGATATAAAAGGAGCCACGACCGAGGTCATGGCTCATAATTCCTATGTTTACTCCAAATAGTCCTTCAGCTTTTTGCTTCGGCTTGGATGCTTCAACTTTCGAAGGGCCTTGGCTTCAATCTGACGGATACGCTCTCGCGTAACTTCAAACTTCTTACCCACCTCTTCAAGGGTTCTGGCACGTCCATCTTCTAGGCCAAAACGAAGCTTGAGTACCTTCTGCTCACGAGGCGTCAGGGTTTCAAGCACTTCAATCAACTGCTCCTTAAGCATGGAGAATGCTGCAGCGTCTGCAGGTGCAGGCGCGTCATTATCTGGAATAAAGTCACCAAGATGTGAGTCTTCCTCTTCACCAATGGGTGTTTCTAGGGAAACCGGCTCTTGAGCAATCTTCAGGATCTCACGAACCTTTTCAACGCTCATGTCCATTTCCTTAGCAATTTCCTCAGGTTTTGGCTCACGGCCCAGTTCCTGAAGCAATTGACGGGAAACTCGGATCAACTTGTTAATGGTTTCTACCATGTGTACTGGAATTCGAATGGTTCTAGCCTGGTCGGCAATGGCTCTTGTAATGGCCTGACGGATCCACCATGTTGCGTAGGTGGAGAACTTGTAGCCCTTTCTCCAGTCAAACTTTTCAACGGCCTTGATCAGACCCAAGTTCCCTTCCTGAATCAGGTCAAGGAACTGCATGCCACGGCCTACATAACGCTTGGCAATGGAAACCACTAGACGCAGGTTGGCTTCACAGAGTTTTTGCTTGGCAATCTCGTCGCCTTCTTCCATGCGCTTGGCCAAGTCAATTTCCTCTTCACCAGAAAGTAGGGGTACCTTACCAATCTCTTTCAGGTACATACGAACAGGGTCGTCGATGCTGATGCCCTTAGGCACGGCGATTTCGCCCTTTTCAACAACTTCCTCTTCTTCTTCTTCCTTGTCGTCTTTACCCTTAGCAGGCATTTCAATATCGTCATCGTCGTCGTCATCATTGACTACTTCAATGCCCATGGCTGCCAAAGAGTCATATACATTTTCAATTTGGTCTTTATCAATCTCGATTTCGCTCAGGTGCTTCTGAATTTCATTGTAGGAAAGTGAACCTTGCTTTTTACCGAGTTCTGAAAGCTTTTTAACTGCTTCAAGCTGTTTCTGATCGATTTTTTTACTCAATTAACTTTCCTCCTTTCTACTGTTTCGTCCCGTTCATACCCAATCAATTATCTATGTTCTGTCACTGACCAATTTACTGATCTGTTCATTCAACTGTTGTTCCTCTCGGATCAAACGACGGAGTTCCTCCTGGTGAACTGCCTTGTCCTCAGGCTTTTGCCGCATGAGGCGCATTTGTCGATCACGTTCCTTTCGAACGTCATCCCGTCTTTTTTCCAAGATCATTTTGCGATGCCACCGCAGATTCGATTGGATCTCCTTGTGGACATCTTCTATTGTGATCATGGTCTGTATTCGGTTCTTCAGACCCTTCACCAATTCCAAATCAATGTACTCGGTCGCCAGGTTGGGATCAAACTGCTCATGGTCCCGATAATAAAGCGCCAAGAATTCAAATATACTACGAATTTTCTCGTAATGCAAGTCGCTGAGATCCAGTTTTTCCATCAAAGCCCGGTAACCTTGGCGGGAAGAAATGGCGATATCCAACAAACGCCTTTCCAATGACCTGAGAGGGTCATTGTCCTTCTTCTGAGCACCACTGGCCATCACACTTTCCAGACTGTCTGGTTGCCGCTGTGTCCCTTGGGCTTGTTGACCGCCAGGAGGCTTGCTGGCTTCCTGGGCGTCTGCATAGGGATCGTCATACACAAACTGGTCATCGGTGTCCTCATAAAAGGAAAGATGGTCAAACTCTGACCCATCATAACCACCGACTTGGTCTCCCTGATTGGGTTGACCCCGGCCAGGTCCACCACCGATGAGACTTGTCGACTGAGGGTTTAATGGTTTTCCTTGGCTTGGTTGATTTTGATTCAAACCTGCGGAATCACTGCCCCTACTAGACTGACTAGCCCCAGACCTGTCTGCTGGCTTTCCTTGCTGTCCAGGTCCTGGACGCCTACCACTGGCGGGTTGACTGTGTCCTTTCGTCCCTTGACTGCTCTTTTGACCGGACCCACCAGAACCACTTCGGTTGGATCTAGACCCACTCCTGCTGGTCGGTTTGGCCCGTTTCAACTCATTCTTAATGATGTCCACATCGACACCGGCGTCTGCCGCCACATGTTTCAGATAGACGTCTCGCTCCACTGCTTCTGGGATCTCCTTGAGGATTTCAACCGCCCGTCTTACGTAATCGATACGTCCTTCATCGGTATCCAGATCAAGATCCTTGGCTGCAGTAAACAACTGGTACTCCGTTGCCGGCATGGCTTCATCCAACTTCTTGTGGAAGGCCGCCACCCCGTAGGTCTTCACAAAGTCATCCGGGTCCATATTCTCACCGAGACTGAGAATTTTCACCTTGGCTTTGACACCCCGAAGCACAGAAATAGAGCGTAATGCTGCTTTTTGACCTGCTGCGTCTGCGTCATAACAAATGAGAATTTGATCTGCATAACGACTGAGTACGTGACCATGTTGCTCCGTCAGGGCAGTACCCAACGTCGCAACTGCATTCTCTACACCATGTTGATGGAGGGCAATCACGTCCATATACCCCTCGGTAACAATCACTCGCCGATCCTTACTTAAGGCGTTTTTCGCCAGGTTGAGACCGTACAGGGTATTACTTTTATTGAAGATTTCCGTCTCCGGTGAGTTCAAATACTTGGGCTGGGAATTGTCCATGACCCGGCCACCGAAACCAATCACCTTTCCTTTAATATCGATGATTGGGAACATCACGCGGTTTCGAAAATAATCGTAATAGGAATTTTTCTTCTGACTCTTGGCAATGAGACCCGCTTGTTCAAGGAGTTTCACATGGGGGCCAGACTTTCGGTACTGGTCCAGCAAGTTGCTCCACCCGTCTGGGGCAAAGCCCAAGCCAAACTTCTTTATGGTCTCGTCTGTGAGTCCACGATCCTTTAAGTAGGCCATGGCCGACTCGGACTTTTGCAAGTTCCGATAAAAATGAATGGCCGCTTCACGACTGATAGTCTGCAAGTTGTTGCGCTTTTCCAAGGAGGCCTTTTGTTTACCTGAATTTCGGCCAGATTGGACCCGAAACTCCTCCAAATCGATCTGCAACTTGTCCGCCAAAAACTCTACGGCGTCCAAGAAGTCCAGGTTTTCGATCTGCTGGATAAACTTAATGGCGTCTCCCCCGGCACCACAACCAAAACAATGGTAGAACTGCCGATCTTCAGACACATTAAAGGAAGGTGTTTTTTCATTATGGAAAGGACAGAGGCCCTTATAGCTCCGTCCTGCTCGTTTCAATTGTACATATTCTCCGACCAAGTCAACAATATTGACTCGCTCTGAAATGACTTCCGTAATGCGGTTGTCATAGCGTCCGCCCATAGCATCACCCGTATACTCTATATTCGCTTTACCCGAGCGAACTCCTTCATTTTTTTCCTTTTGGGCATGAAAACAGCGGTAATGTCCCGTCCGTTTTTACCGCCGTCTATGAATGTTCGACATAGCTGAAAGAAGTCCTTCTTAAAAATGAAAGTTTTTATTTTCTGACACTTTCAACTGGACCCTTCCACCGATGCGCCCGCCACCCAAAACAAGGCCTATACACTGTCAACACCCGCTGGGACGCGTCGGCATACCTCTAGCCCTTTCCCTTAGGACCAAAAAGTTGGCACATAAATCTTTTTATACAGGCTAACAGCATAGCGGTCTGTCATTCCCGCTATGAAGTCCCTGACCACGTCAAAACTACCGG
Organism: uncultured Peptostreptococcaceae bacterium; assembly: GCA_964342805.1. Classification (GTDB taxonomy): domain Bacteria; phylum Bacillota; class Clostridia; order Peptostreptococcales; family Acidaminobacteraceae; genus CAYFHQ01. The sequence continues at coordinate 8,671 of CAYFHQ010000109.1, forward strand.
ACTCCTCATAAGCCGCATAGTATTCAGGCGGCATGGACTTGGGGTGCTCCGTGAAATACTTATACAAGGACTTCACAATATAACGGGCCTTGACTTCCTCCCGCTTGGCTTCCTTATTTAGATAGACATGGGCAAACATAAACTGTCGAAGTTCAAGGAAGGACTCCCGAACTTCCTCACTCATGGTAATGGTATTTTTACCCTGGGAGTGGGTGATCACATCCATGATCAACTTGTTGATCCGCTGGGAATGTCCCTCTCCAAGGAGTTTAATATGCTTCTTAGGAATGTCGTCAATGGACAAGACCCCGCCACGAATGGCGTCGTCAATGTCATGATTTATATAGGCAATCCGGTCACAAACCCGGACGATCTTGCCTTCCAAGGTAAAGGGGTCCTGGGCACCGGTATGGTTGAGAATACCGTCCCTGACCGCAGTGGTCAGGTTGAGGCCCTTTCGTCCCCTGCTCCGTGTAATCAGTTGGTCCACCACCCGTAGGCTTTGCTCATTGTGTTGAAAACCACCTGCATGGATTTCATTCAGTTCCATTTCACCACAGTGGCCAAAGGGGGTATGTCCCAGGTCATGGCCCATGGCAATGGCTTCTGTCAGGTCCTCATTGAGCCGCAGGGCCCTGGCTATGGTCCTGGATATCTGGCTGACTTCCAGGGTATGGGTCAACCGCGTCCGGTAGTGGTCTCCTTCTGGTGAAAGAAAGACCTGGGTCTTGTGTTTGAGGCGCCTAAAAGGTTTGGAATGGATAATTCGGTCCCGGTCCCGCTGGAACTCTGTCCGCAGGTCGCAGCGATCCTCCTCCACAAGCCGTTGGGCCAGGTCGGACTTGGCGGCAAAGTCACTGAGGGTGGCATATTCCACTTGTTCGATTTCTTGTCTGATTGTCATGGGTCATCACCTCTTTCTCATTGCTGTCTAAGGCCAGACGGCTTCCGTCTAACACCGTGGTGCAAGTTGCAAGTACACTGCCTCTTTCCCACGGTTGTCTATGGCCGGACGGTCTCAAGCAAACAGCTAATGTACTGGAAGCACGTTCACTGTTTCCCATTGACCAGGCCGACAGGGCCTATTCTATACGTCATTAGTGACTCTTTCTCTATGGACCGCTTGTATTCCTTCTATACCTACCCGAAAGTCCCCACAAGAACGTGTCATTTCCGTTACATACGACACACTTTGTACGGGAGAATCAATAGTCAAAAAAAGTCCGGCCAGCGAGCGCATCTCACTGACCGGTTTTCCTTGTATGTGCTTGGACTCAGCCAAAGCTTTATTGACCTAGCGTGGCTTGTGCCGCTGCCAGTCGTGCTATAGGTACCCGATATGGGGAGCAGGAAACATAATCGAAGCCCAGCTTGTGGCAGAAGGCAATGGATGTTGGTTCTCCACCATGCTCTCCACATATACCGACTTTCAGGTCTGGTTTGGCTGCTCGTCCCAGGTCCAGGGCCAGCTTCATCAGTTTACCTACCCCTTGTTGGTCAATGGCTTCAAAGGGATCTCGTTCAAAGACGCCCTTGATTTTGTATTCACCAATAAACTTGCCAGCGTCATCCCGGGAGAAGCCCAGGGTCATTTGGGTCAGGTCATTGGTTCCAAAGGAGAAAAAGGCAGCGTGTTTTGCGATCTCGTCAGCGATAAGGGCTGCCCGTGGGACCTCAATCATGGTACCCACTGTAAAGGGCACGCTTACGCCAGCTTCACCTAAGATTTTGTCGCCCACTTCTTGAGCCATATTGCCCAGGATCTCCAGCTCTTTGGCATGGCCCACCAGGGGAATCATGATCTCCGGCTGGACGGCGATGTTTTTCTTGGCCACTTCTACAATGGCTTCAAAAATGGCCCGACACTGCATTTCGTATATCTCTGGATAGGTGATGGCCAGTCGGCACCCTCTATGGCCCAGCATGGGGTTGAACTCTTTAAGGTCACTGATCAGGGTGGTTAACTCCTCTGCACTCACCTGCATGTCCCCTGCCAATTTCTCAATATCCTCTGCTTCTGACGGCAGGAACTCATGGAGGGGTGGGTCCAATAGGCGGATGGTTACAGGGAGACCCTTCATGGCTTCGAAAATGCCAACAAAGTCTTTCTTTTGGAAGGGCTTGAGCTCATTGAGGGCTTGGACCCGGTCTTCAATGGTCCTGGAAATGATCATCCGGCGGACGATTGGAATCCGGTCTTCCTCAAAGAACATATGCTCTGTCCGGCAAAGGCCTATGCCTTCAGCTCCAAACTCGACTGCCTTGGCAGCGTCCCCTGGGTTATCGGCATTGGTCCGAACACCAATGGTGCGGACTTCATCGGCCCAGCCCATGAAGGTGCCAAAGCTCCCGGCCAAGGTGATTTCTCTAGTTGGTATGGTGCCCTCGTAAATGGTTCCAGTGTTACCGTCCAGGGAAATCCAGTCCCCTTCTTTGAAGGTCTGACCTGAGGCATGGAAGACCCGGCGGGCTTCTTCCACATGGATGTCATTACATCCTGCCACACAGCACTTGCCCATGCCCCGGGCAACCACTGCTGCGTGGGAGGTCATGCCCCCACGGGCGGTGACAATTCCCTCAGCTGCGATCATGCCTTCAATGTCCTCTGGCGAGGTCTCTGTACGGACAAGGATAGCTTTTTGGCCTGCTTCCACCGCCTTGACCACGTCCTCAGGGTAGAAGTAAATCTGGCCTGTAGCAGCTCCCGGTGAGGCTGGTAGTCCCTTGCCGACCTTTTTGGCTTGGCCCAGGGCCTTCTCATCAAAGGTGGGGTGAAGGAGTTTATCGATGTCCTTGGGATTGACCCGAAGGAGGGCTTCTTCTTTGGTAATAAGGCCTTCGTTTACCATGTCCACTGCTATATTCATGGCGGCGGCTGCAGTCCGCTTGCCCGTACGGGTTTGGAGGAAGTAGAGGCTTCCCTTTTCTATGGTAAACTCAATATCCTGCATGTCCCGGTAGTGGGCCTCTAGTTTTTGAACGGTGTCGCTGAACTGCTTGTAGAGGGTTGGATTGGCCTCGGCCAACTCTTTGACGGGCTTTGGCGTCCGAATACCTGCCACAACGTCTTCCCCCTGGGCGTTCATGAGGTACTCACCAAACAGAGCGTGTTCTCCAGTGGACGGGTTTCGTGTAAAGGCTACGCCGGTACCCGAGTCGTCACCCATGTTTCCAAAGACCATGGACTGGACGTTGACGGCTGTGCCCAGGTCATGGGGAATTTCGTTAGCATTTCTATAAACAGTAGCTCTTGGATTGTTCCAAGACCGGAAAACAGCGTCTATGGCTAAGACCAGCTGGTCCCTTGGCTCTTGGGGGAAGGGCTTTTTCGTTTCCTTTTGGACCAGGGCCTTGTACTTGTCGATGACTTGGGCCAGGGCCTCTGCGTCAAGGTCGGTGTCGTTGACAGCCCCCACTTGGTCCTTGACCTTGTCAAAAATGCGGTCAAACTTGTATTTTTCGATTTCCAGGACAACATCGCCAAACATTTGGATAAATCGGCGGTAGCAGTCGTAGGCAAATCGTGGGTTTTCAGTGAGTTTTCCGTGGACTTCCACGGTTTGGTCGTTGAGCCCCAGGTTGAGGACGGTGTCCATCATACCTGGCATGGAAATGGCAGCACCTGACCGAACAGAGACCAGCAGGGGCTTTTCTAAGGAA
>CAYFHQ010000110.1:0-12240 GCA_964342805.1 uncultured Peptostreptococcaceae bacterium
GAGGCTTCCGCTCCACCACTGAACATGAGGTCAGCGTCGCCACGGGCAATATACTCAAATGCATCACCAATTGCATTGGTAGCAGACGCACACGCCGTAACCACTGTTGTGTTAGGGCCTTTAGCACCTGTGCTCATGGACACCATACCTGAAGCCATGTTACCAATCATCATTGGGATAAGGAATGGACTCACTCGACCAGGACCCTTAGCCAAGAGCTTGGCGTGCTCCTTTTCCAGTGTACCCAGACCACCAATACCAGACCCTAGGATAACGCCAAAACGTTCCATGTCTGTTTGTTCTTTATCGATACCAGAATCGTCAAACGCCATTTGTGCCGCTGCCACAGCAAACTGTGTAAAGCGGTCCATCCGACGTGCTTCTTTCTTGTTCATGTATGCTGCAGGATCGAAATCCTTTACTTCTGCAGCGATTTGTGTTGTGAGTTCGCTGGCATCAAAGCCTTCTACAGGACCGATACCACATTTTCCTTCACGTAGGGCGTTCCAGTATGCATCCTTGCCAATACCAATTGGGGTAATGGCGCCGATACCCGTAATCACGACCCGTCTACTCATGACTTCCTCCTACCCTTTGCCCATGTGCAAAGGTCTGGTTCTAGTGTAAGGGTCAGCTCTCACTGAAAGCTGACCACAAGGTTTTCATATTGCATTCTGCTGTGTATCATACAGTGGGCCACATGGGCTACACAGCGGATAAATTCTTACTTGTTTGCTTCGATGTAGTCACAGATGTCGCCGATGTTCTTGAACTTTTCAGCGTCAGAATCAGGAATTTCTACGTCAAACTCGTCTTCGAATGCCATGATAATTTCAACAGCGTCTAGGGAGTCTGCTTCCAGATCGTTCATTAGAGACGTAGTACGCTCAATCTTCACATCTTCTTCAACACCTAGCTGGTCACGTACGATTTCTACAACCTTCTCAAACATAATTTTCACCATTAAACCTTTCATTTTCGTTTGTTTTCGTTTTTGGGGTCTTTCGACCTTTTGGTATACTGCATCTGACAAATATAGCATATAATGGTTTGTCAGTGCCATACCAGGCCGCTGTGTGTACACACGGCGGGATCTAGTATAAATTTGTAATAGACTATTTATCTGAAAACGTAACCAAGTTACATTAACATGCCACCATCAACTTGTAGAACTTGACCGGTAATGTACTGCGACAGGTCAGAACTCAAGAACACTACTGCATTGGCAATATCTTCTGGGCTACCCATACGGCCCAGGGGAATGGACTTGGCGTAAGACTCTTTCACCTCGTCTGACAGGACGTCAGTCATGTCTGACTGGATGAATCCTGGTGCAACTGCATTCACAGTAATACCACGGCTGGAGAACTCTCTTGCCAAGGACTTGGTAAAGCCAATAACTCCAGACTTTGACGCTGCATAATTGGACTGACCAGCGTTACCCATGATCCCAACAACAGAAGTAATATTTACAATGCGTCCAGCTTTTTTCTTCAGCATGTGCTTACCGATAATTTTGGAGCAAAGGAAGGTCCCCTTCAAGTTGGTGTCAATTACTGCGTCCCAGTCGTCTTCCTTCATACGAAGGATCAGGGTGTCACGGGTAATTCCAGCATTGTTCACTAGAATATCCACTTGACCAAAGGCGTCCGTTGCTTCTTTCAAAAGACGTTCAACGTCCTCTGACTTTGCAACATTACACTGAACAGCAAGGCCTTTTACACCTAGCTTTTCAGCTTCTGCTACAACTTCCTGTGCTTGGTCAGCACTTCGGTTATAGTTGATTACAACATTGGCACCTGCTTGGGCATATGCCATGGCAATGGCTCGGCCAATGCCCCGTCCGCCACCTGTGATGACAGCAGTTTTTCCTGTTAATTGCATATTATCCCTCCAGCTTAGCCAGTGTCTTGTCTAGAGACGCTGCGTCTTCTACATTCAGAATGGTAACTTCCTTGCTAATTCGCTTGAGGAACTTACCCAGTGCCTTGCCAGGACCTACCTCAATGAAGGTATCAAAACCACCATCGATCAGGCGCTGTACGGACTCTTCCCACCGAACAGGGTTGCTGACCTGCTGGATCAGTAGGTCTTTAACTGCTTGTTCTCCAGGAACGAAGTCAGCAGTTACATTGGCTACTACTGGCAGGACCATCTCTTTAAAGTCCACCTTGTCCAGTTCACCTTTCAACTTTTCACCGGCACCGATCAGCATGGATGTATGGAAGGGAGCTGACACAGGAAGCATAACTGCCTTCTTAGCGCCCAGTTCCTTACACACTTCAACAGCCTCTTCCACAGCCTTGACTTCTCCAGCGATTACCAACTGCTTTGGACAGTTGAAGTTTGCTGGTTCAACAACGCCAACACTGGAAGCCTTCGCACAAGCTTCGATTACCTTGTCGTTGTCTAGGCCAAGGATTGCTGCCATGCCACCTACACCAATGGGTACTTCTTCTTGCATGTATTGACCACGCTTTTGTACAACTTTTACCGCTTGTTCAAAAGGCATTGCACCTGCAGCTACAAGTGCTGTATATTCACCCAGACTCAGTCCAGCGACCGCTTCTGGATTCACACCTTTTTCTTTTAAAACTTGGTACATGGCATAACTTGCTGTCAAGATGGACGGCTGTGTATTTTCCGTCTTCTTTAGCTCTTCAGCTGAGCTGTCGAAGCAAAGTGCTTCCATGTCATATCCCATTGCAGCTGTTGCTTTTTCGAAAACAGCTTTTGCAGTTGGATAGGCATTTGCCAGTTCCTGACCCATACCCACGTATTGTGCCCCTTGTCCAGGGAATACCACTGCGATCTTACCCATGATGTCCTCCTTACCAGTTGATCACGCAAGAGCCCCAAGTGAGGCCGCCACCGAAACCAACCAATACGATATTGTCACCTTCGTTGATTTTGCCGTTTCGAACCGCTTCATCCAGCGCAACTGGAATCGAAGCTGCAGACATGTTGCCAAATCGGTTCAAATTCACTTGTACCTTGTCCAGGGGCAGTTTCAGGCGCTTTGCAGCCGCTGAAATAATCCGAAGATTTGCCTGGTGGGGAACAAGGAATGATATATCGTCTAGCGTGAGTCCAGCTTGGTCTACTGCCCTAGCGGAAGACCCGCCCATGGCACGTACTGCAAACTTAAAGACTTCGCTTCCTTCCATTCTTACATAGTGGAGACGTTCTTCTACAGACTGGATGGTTGCTGGTTTACGCGAACCACCTGCAGGTTGTAGGAGGAACTTACCGCCAGTGCCATCAGCACCCAGCTCCATGGCAAGGATCCCTTTTCCGTCTTCAACAGGTCCCAGTACAACTGCACCTGCACCGTCACCAAAGAGTACACATGTGTTTCGATCTTTATAGTCAAGAATTCGAGACATGGTCTCTGCTCCGATGACCAATACATTGTTGTAAGCGCCAGTAGCAATGAACTGCTTGGCTACATTGACACCATATAGGAAACCAGAACATGCAGCGGACAAATCAAATGCTGCGGCGTTCTTCGCACCGATTAGGTCTTGTACAAGGCATGCTGTAGATGGAAAGGCATGGTCTGGTGTGATCGTTCCAACAATGATCAAGTCCAGGTCTTCAGCCGTAATTCCAGCTGCCTCCATGGCGCGTTTTGCAGCTTCTGCAGATAAATCCGAAGTCGCCTGCTCTTCATGGGCCACATGACGGGTTTCGATCCCTGTACGGCTAACAATCCACTCATTGGAGGTGTCCACCATTTTCTCGAAATCAAAGTTCGTCAGAACCTTTTCTGGCAAGTAGCTACCTGTTCCTAATATTCCTACGCTTCTGAGTCCCTGTTGCACTATGCTCAACTCCTATTCTTCTTGAATAGCCTCCGCAATCCGGTCAACGACATTGGACGTTGCACAAATATGTGCATATCGAATGGCACTGCTGATTGCCTTGGCGTCAGAGCTGCCGTGTGCCTTGACAACGAGTCCTCGGACTCCCAGTAGAGGGGCGCCACCGTACTCACGGTAGTCCATGCTCTTCTTAAAGTCGTCCATACCCTTCTTAACAATTGCACCTGCTATCAGGCGAATTGGATTTGCTGTCAGAATGTTTTTAATCCGACTACCAAAGCTCTTTGCAAGTCCTTCTGACAATTTGAGAATTACATTGCCGGTAAATCCGTCACACACGATCACGTCAGCTGAGCCGTATGGGATTTCCCGAGCTTCCAAATTGCCAATGAAGTTCAAGTCTGACTCTTTGAGCAAATCATAAGCGTCAATCACTAGGCTGTTGCCCTTACCTTCCTCATGGCCAATGTTGACCAAACCAACTTTCGGTTCCGGTACATCAAACGCAAACGTTGCATAGATGCTGCCCATGATTCCAAATTCTTTTAGATTCCTTGGCTTACATTCTGCATTGGCACCTGCGTCCACCAGTAGAGAAATCTTTTTCTCAGTTGGATAAACAGAAGCCAGTGCTGGACGGTCCACCCCAGGAATCCGACCCACCTTCAGTAGACCACCGGCTAAAAGTGCACCAGTGTTTCCTGCTGAAAGGAAGCCGTCAATTTCTTTCTTTCGAAGAAGACTCAACCCCACAACCATGGAGGAATCTTTCTTTCTTTTAATGGCTTTTACAGGCTTGTCTTCCCCTGTAATCACCTCAGTAGTATGAAGCACTTCCACTCGGGAGGTGTCATAATCATATTTCTTTAGTTCTGACTCAATTGCTTCTTGGTCACCGATTAGGAGTAGGCTTGCATCCATTTCCTTTAATGAAGCAATGGCTCCCCTAACCGTTTCCACTGGAGCATGATCGCCACCCATGGCGTCGATTGCTATCCGCATGTTTTCCTCCTACTGACTGTCAACATTTAAAGCAGTCATAATAAACTTTGAACGGAATACCTGATCTGAATTGACGTTGATCCGAACGTGTACAAAGTACTCACTGCCCCGCACCCGTGTTAACTCTGCTTTCGCAATGAGTTTTTCACCAGATTGGACAGGAACCCTATACTTCATGTTGGCTACGCCTGTGATCGCAACGTTGGCATCGATAACGGCCATGGCCAAGGACTCTGCCATCGCAAAGATGTAATGTCCCTTTACCACTTTGGTTCTTTCAAAAGCCAGCGTTTCATCCGTTTGTAGGATGGAAATGGCACGCTTGTTCAACTCAAGATCAATGAGTTCACCCACGATCTCGCTTTGACCCAGTGTACGCACTTTGTCATAGTTATTCGTAGCAACAGACTTAACCCGTTCCCGAAGTTCCGGGATGTTTAACGAGAGACGATCCAACCGGACGGTTTGAATGCTGACGCCAAATCGCTCTGACAACTCTTCATCAGTCAGAAATGGATCAGAATCCAACAATTCCAGTAGTGCCTCGTGTCGCTCTTTCTTCTTGAGCTTCGCCATAATATCACTCCAAGTCTTAGTACTAATTTTTAGCACCTGCTACTAATACAGAGTATAAATTAAGTCCATGGTCCCGTCAATAGATTTGACTGAAATTTTTATGACTTTATTTTAGCACCACGTACTAATAGCAGTTCCATTAACTACTATTATAACATACTAAAACGACGAAAACCTCTATTTTCAATGGGTCAAAGAGAAAAACCACCGGTCGTCCCCTGGGACAACCGGTGGTTTTCATTCAAGTGTCTTATGACCTGATCTTAAGAATTAGAAGGAACCTGGTAGTTGATTCTTATCCTTGATCTTAAATTTGAAGGCTGTAGATGGTACGCTAACTTCCTCACCCGATTTATCCGAGGTTCTGTAGAAGTTGAAGGCTGCTTCTGCCTTAATACCGTCCATAATGGAAATCCAGTTCCCATTTACCTGCCGCTGGATCTGTGTAATGATCCGTGGGAAGTTGATCTCTGGATTGTCATTGGCAAAGTTGCTCACGTCCTTGTCATTGGAAACGGGTACGGAAACACCGTCACGGACAATACTGGTTACCTGGCCGTCTCCTTGGATCAAGCCTTTAATGGTATGATCCTCGTGAACCTTTAGTTCAGTGTCCAAGACCACATAGTAGGTACCGTTTGGAAGCTTCCCACCATTTAGCTCGTTGCTGAGCGGTGTAATGGAAATATCGTAACGATTTTCCGTAGCATTGTACTGGATAGCAACTGTACTGGAGATCCGCTTATTCGTTGACCGATCTTCACTGGTAAACATGCGAAGCTCTAGTGCAGGGTTGGTATAGGAGAAGTACTCATTTCCGTCAAGAACGATCTTAACGAATGGATGGTACATATCACCCCGTTGGTCATTGTCGATGGTAAAGGCCATGGCCCGGTCTAGACCGGTATTGTAGTAGACCTTGTCATCTTCAGCTGAAGGCACTTCCACATACACACCATTTTCAATCTTCAAGTTCTTTGGCGTAATGGACAGGTAGGTTTCGTTAACGAAATCAACCAAGTCCTGTAGGTCGCTTAGATCATTAATTTGATCCTTCTTCTCTACTGTTGCCTTATAGTACTCAGCACCCTTTTCATCTACATTGTTAACGCCTGTTTTTCGAAGGATGTTGAGGAAGTCCTCATAGCGTTTTTTAGCATAGGTCGTTTCATCACCCTTATAAAGGGAAACTTCGTATAGGGTTCCTTCATACCAGTCCACCTTGCTCTCGCGGGCATATTGTTGAATACTGGCCAGGGCTTTTGCAGGCCAAGTTGCCTTAACTCCAGCAGATGGAGGACTAGATGTGTCTTCTCTATACATAATATTGATGGTCTGAGTTGCATTGGTAAAGGTCAATGTTACAGGTCCTGTCATGTCCCGTGGAACATAATTAGGAATAGCGATGGCACTGGTTGAAACCACCTGGATTGCATCCGGGCTACCGAAATAGGTTTTGGTTCCCAGTAGTTCTCCCGTTTCACCTGACACCTGTCGCAAAACGATGGCGTTGTCAGGCAGGGTCCAATTGGTACGAGACACATTGGACACATAAGGCAATTCCTGAGCCCTGATGGCAAAATGCTGGTCCTTGGCAGGTGCCAAACCATAGGAATAACTTGTTGTCCCCTTAGGTACCAGGACTGTGAAGGTTTCCGAAGCAGACGATGTGTCGGCAATGTGGATGGCGTAATGGTCAAAACTGATGTTGCTGGCAAGCGCATCCCACCGGAGTTCCATTTGTCCTGTAGCTGTGTTATAGGTTGCCTGGAAGCCAGTGATACTTGCTCCATTCAGGCCGTGGCTCTGCTGGTTAATACCGTCAATCAGGGCCTGGAGGGCTGGAAGATCAGCAATGCTGGCTTCAGCCAAAATCCGCTGACGGTAGGTGTCTGCCAGTTCGTCCTTAACACGGAGGACACCTGTATTCTTCAAAATATTTAGGAAGTCACTCAATAGTTTGCTGTCAGCTGGGTCACCATAGGCATGGTCGGAATACCATGGAATGGAACTTGCTGCAGCGTAAGACTGAATGCTCTGCAATGCCTTTGCTGGCCAAGTGGACTTGTCCAAATTGCCACCAGCGGCTTCTCTGAACATGACATGCTTGGACTGACGCTGGTTGGTCATGGTTACGGCCAATGGGCTGGTAAGACCATTGGATAGGTCGTAACCAGTTACTGCCACTGGAACCTGGATACTTGTTCCTGCAGGACCATTGGCGTACTTGCTGCCCAGTGACTCACCTGTCTCTGCAGACACGTAATTCAGCGTCACCGTGTTTTGCGGTGCGTAAACGACGTCTGACCAGTCTGTTGCCGTGGTTCCTCTTACGGCACGAATTCTAAAGGTGAACTCGTTGTGGTTGGTCAGGTTCCATGACAGGGTTGTTGCATTTGCATTTGGTGTAGCGATCTGTTCAAAGGCGCCACCACTCTTGGACACTTCGATGACATAATTATCAAAAGTCCCACCTGTAAACCGGTCCCATTGTAGGAAGACTTGAGACGGATTATTGGGATGGGTTTGAGCAGTAAAACCTGTCACCTGCTTGCCGGATAGGTCAGCTGGTTTGGACGCTACCACCTTAAAGTTGTCATAGTAGGACGATCCTGAGAAATAGCTACCCATAACAATTTGAGACAAGTAGTCCCGGTCGCCATAGGCAGTTACATAATCATCGTTACCCGCTTGGACACCGTCAGATAAGTAGTAAATTCGCGTTCTAAGGTTCCAAAAACCGTCATCTCGCTTTTGGGCAAAGAGTTTTACCCGAATGGGTTCATCTGAGTGATTACTAAAATAGGTCGTCGTTTGGTTGCTGCCTGTCGTCTCATGGGGCTGGTAGGAGAGTCTGGCACTGTTGTTGTTGACCAGAGACGTATACCACCACGACTCTGTCTGGTTGCTGTTCTTATGTTCTCGATTAAAACCAAAACCACCGTCTTTGGAACCATCTGGATGGATTTCAGTTTCAATGGTGATCTCGTCGTACTCGTCAAAGCGGAAGTCCAGAGTTAATCGTCCCCGAGAACTCTGCTTTAACTGCTTGTTGGAAATGGACCAGTTGCCTCCTTCTACATTCCAAATGGCGCTGTTGATACTTGAACCATTGAAATTGTCGAAGGCAGTTGTCACAATGCGGTCATTCACTTGTTCCGTGCGGATATAGCTTTCAGCAGGTGTGGAGTCATTGTCCGTGAAGAACTGCTTGTCCAGGGCGTAAAAACGTTCTTTTGGAATGGTCGTAAAGTTTCGATCATTGCTGTTTCCATTATTGCGCTTATACAGAACCCTCAGGTGGCCGTCGCCGCCCCAGTTGAAATACTCCATGTAGATGGGGTATTTTACATTTTTATAGAGCTTGACCCAACCGCTTTCCTGTTGGTTGTTGGAGCTTACAGTGAATCGATTTAGAAGGGTAGTTAACTTATTGGACGCAAAGGGATCACTGGTATTTCCAGTTAGGTTCATCCCCATGGTAAAGCCGTCATCCGTTTCCAACTTGAACTTATAATGGTCCGTCTTATTGGGAACGAAATAACCGTAAATCTGGCGGGCTGTACGGGCATCACTGCCCCTGTTGCCCGGCGACTTATTGTGAGATTGATTGTAAAAGAAGATATAATCATCACTTACAACCTGGCTGCTGTTGCCGTAAAAGGTCTTTGCTGTGAAATACGCTGGATCTTGCTTCTTTGTTGCATCAAAGATCACATCACGGTTTTGCCACTTGGCAACATTGGCATTCCAGCCAGCGCCACCGTTACCCCAGTCTAAATGGTCAACGTCATAGTCAACAACAGTTAAGTGGTGACGCGAACCTACATAAGAACTACTATTGCGGTCATCGTCATCATCATCATCGTCGTCATCATCCGCAAAACCAACTAGGCTGGACGAGAGGATCAGAGCAAAAGCCATGAGGATGATCAAGAATCGGGTCCAATTTTTCGTTTTCCAGAATGTCATATCCCCACCTCCTATTTCAATAGGTCTGCAATGGTCTGCTGCCATTTGACATCTTCGACATTTATCAGTTCTATCATATAGATCACACTATTTTTTACTGCATAGCCAATGGTGTTCTTATAGCCAATGTCCAAACCGGAGTTGTGTTGAAAATAGGTCACTTGCCATCCGGAGATTTCTTGGGTTTTTAGCTTGTCTTCTACCAAATTGTTGGCTGAGAGAAAGTCCAACTTGACTTGAGCCTCTGTCTTAGCTTCTTTCCTTCGACTGAGTTGTCTGGAATCGTCTTGTCCGTGGACATAGGTCCTGTTGCCCTCCGGATCACCAAAGGTAAGGGTATACCCTTCTATGGCTGCATCTGTCATGGCAGACTTGGACAGACGATCCAAGGAGACAACGCGATTTTCTCCGTCCCACTCGTAGGTCACCCCTGCCCAATCCATGACATATTTCAGTGGTACATATGTACGATTGTCTTTAATCATAGGGGGGGCGTCCAGGGTTACCTCTACGCCGTCAACCAGGGCAATGGGATCATCAATTTTTAGTACTACGGTCTTCCCGTCCCCAGTTGTGGTGGTGACGGACCGGTCGGCCCCATTCCAATTGAGGTCTAAATCAAACAGGTCGAACACAAACTTAAGTGGTGCCATGGTCCGACTGTTATGAATAAAGGCCTTCATTTCTCTTCCTTGCTCAGCATCAATCATGACATGATGGTTGCCATCAACCACCAACTCAACTGTTGCCTCTTCCCCAAAAGAAGGCACCAGAGCCAGGATTGTTGTTAGCGAAAGCACTAAGGCCATTTTCTTCAAATGCATGCTTTCCTCCTCACACACTGTCTATCACACAGACTTTTTTACTATTATACCACTGCGATGGGTAAAACCCTTGTAAAATCCCGATTTTTACTGGAAATTTCAAACGATTATCAGATTTTACTGACGATTCATGAACACACATCCTATGCGTTCATTATTTTGCCAATTCCGGGGCCAGCAAGGTTTAATCCTCCCTCTTCAGCCAGGTGCGGGCAAAATTGCTTCTATATGTATATCATTATAGAATATCGGTAAAGAGAATAGAATACTTTAATTGTATACATTCGTTTTCTTTTAGATTTGTCCGTTTTGTATTTTGTACCCACTCTACCTCAGCCCGAGGTCCATAGAAAGTACAAAAAACAAAAACAACGGCATACGCCGTTGCTTCATTTTCTTACTTATGCAAACCATTACTTTACGTCAATGATTTCTTTGCCCTTGTAAGTGCCGCAAGATGGACACACACGGTGAGGAACAGTAGGCTCGTGGCACTGTGGACACTCAATCGTTTGTACAGCTGTCATCTTGATGTTCGCAGCACGACGCTTATCACGACGAGCTTTGGATGTTTTCCGCTTAGGTACTGCCATGTTTCACACCTCCTTAATTAAAGAAGTTTTTTAGACTTTCCAGCCTTGGATCAACCTTATCATCGTTGCAATCACATTGATCGATGTTCAGGTCTACGCCACACATTGGACAAAGTCCCTTACAATCGTCTTCACATAAAACCTGCATGGGCATGTTCAAATGTAAGTCATCTTCCAGTGCAGGACGCAATTCCAGTTGGTGATGTATCACTAAATCCTCTGCTAGATCATCGTTGGTTAAGTCAATGAGCAGAGAACCGTTAATCGCTTTCTTCAGGTCTTTCAAGCAACGTCCACATTGAAACGCCAGCTGAATGCTGTATTTCACGTCGGCAAGAATAGAGCCCTCGTCTGCGCGTACAGTGCCTTCAACAACCATTTCATCCATGCTGGTTACCCCAAACTCATGGTACAAAGTGACGTCTAATGACTCCTTGTACTGCAGTGGAATTGACGATAATTTACCGCTTCTCAAATCGGTGATGTCAATTTTCATTCGATTCACCTCTTTACTGCAACACGATAATTATAAAAGGGTTGACCCCCTTTGTCAAGTAAATCTACTTGATTGCATAAAAAAAGTGGACTTTGCCAGGCAAAGCCCACTTAGGCTTTTCTTTAAAAGGTTCTAACGCTAGTTACTTCAACAGTTCTACAGTGTCACGAGCAATCATCAACTCTTCGTTTGTTGGGATTACCATAACTTTTACTGTGGAAGACTCGTCGTTGATGAATGTTTCTTTGCCACGAACATTGTTTAGATCGCCGCAAACCTTAAGACCCATCCACTCCATGTTTTCACAAATAGAGCTTCTGTTGTCTGCAGAGTTTTCACCAAGACCTGCTGTGAAGATTACCGCGTCCACGCCACCAAGAACAGCAGCGTAAGCAGCGATGTACTTCTTAACGCGCTGGTCGAATGTCTTAAGCGCAAGGATTGCACGCTCGTTACCTTCTGCAGCTGCGTCTTCGATGTCACGGAAGTCAGAAGAAACGCCGGAAATACCGAATACGCCAGACTTCTTGTTCATCACTTGGTCCATTTCCTTAACGGTTAGACCTTCTTTTTCCATTAGGAATGTTACGATCGCAGGGTCAAGGTCACCACAACGTGTACCCATCGCTAGACCTTCAAGTGGCGTGAAGCCCATGGAAGTAGCGATTGAACGACCGCCGTCGATAGCTGTAACAGATGCACCGTTACCCAGGTGACAAGAAACAAGCTTCACATCTTTGATATCCTTGCCTAGCATGTCAGCAGCACGCTGTGCCACGTAACGGTGGGAAGTACCGTGGAAACCGTAACGGCGAAGGCCATACTTTTCGTAGTACTCATATGGTAGTGGGTAGATGTAAGACTCTTCAGGCATAGTCTGGTGGAAAGCTGTGTCGAAAACAGCAACCATTGGTGCCTGTCCGCCTTGGCTCTCCGTGAGCAGTCCGGCAGCT
>CAYFHQ010000111.1:0-12037 GCA_964342805.1 uncultured Peptostreptococcaceae bacterium
ACCTTCAGGGATATATGCCCGATCGACACGGTTCTTTGTGATCAAATCAACCGATTGGTTGTGGATCATCATCCTGAAGTAGCTTCTTTTCGTAATTATCTAGATAATATGCGGCACTATAAGGAAGCCGATGGGATTGATCTTCGCAGAATGAACACCGATGTCCTCACCCTCATGAACCTGAGAGATCGGGAGGCCCAGCGCCGGGGCTACAAGGGTTATGTTCAAATGGTCCTGCGGTCAGAAGGACTGACCATGGACTGGGTGCATACTATGCTACGAACCTATATCGAGCAAAACATTAGTTACTCCAAACGACTGGTGCGCCTGTATGACCTGTCCATGGAGAACTGGTATGAAGGTTTGAGGACCATTGGGGCCTTGGAAGGGGTAAACCACATCCGTATAACCGACCAACTCCACCGCTTGTTTGGGATCGACAATGGCCAAATCCGTATATTCAGAAAGCCAGCCGAAGTGCCCTGTTACGCGGCGGAGATCGATGAAAACGAGTTTTGGATCAATGTGGAGTCCATTGACTCCCTCTATGACCTCATGCGCTACTTCCACGAACTGGCCCAAGGCTTTACAATGGCTCTAAATGAGGAGGCAGGGGTTGCCAGAATTCTGAGTAATGGATACTTGGAGACTGGTGCAGCCCTCATCCACCAAGTGGTTCGGGAACTACTCCCCCTTCAAGTGCGTGCAAAATATGACGACCTGCGTCTTCTTGAGAACATGCGAACTGCCATAGACTCCATTTTTGAACTGGACCTATGGTTCAGCGACATGGACCCCATGGCCCTCTATCAGTCCTACTATCAGGTCTTAGTAGAGGAGATCAGCGACGCAGAGAACTGGTGGAAAAATGCCTTTCGGTCTGTGGACCCCATGTATACTTATAATTATGTGATTGCTGACCAACTGGCCATTCATTATACACAAACGTTGAAAGAGGCAAGTGGAAACCACCTCCACCTATGGGCCGAAAAAATGAAAACGGATATACTTGCCGATGGCAATAGCCGCAACATATATGAAAAGTTTTCAGGCCACACCCAAGCTTTTGCCTAGACAAGGAGTACAGCAAATGGCCTACAAAAATTTCATTTGGGACTTTGATGGGACCCTTTTTGACACCTATCAGGGTATGACAGAAGCCTTGATCGCAGCTGCAAAAACCTATCAAATCCAGTTAGAACCAGACTTTACCTTAGGCTTGCTCAAAGTCTCCATGGGTCATGCCCTAAAAACCTTGTCGCAAACCTATGACCTTGACCCTGAGGTCTTCCACAAAAAGTACGTGAGCGAAGAGATCAAGCGGATGCCCTCTGGGTTCCCGCCCTTTGCAGACACGAGACAAGCCTTGGAAGGGCTTTGCAATAGGGGAGGGAGGCATTTTATTATGACCCACCGTGACCAGACAACGGTGGAAATCTTAAAACACTTCCGCATGGACGCCTACTTTGATGAAGTCGTTATCAAGGAAGATGGCTTTCCGAGGAAACCCGCCCCCGACGCATTTATGCATATTCTTACAAGCCATGACTTAAAGTTAGAAGAAACCCTGGTAATCGGGGACCGAGACTTGGACTTAATCGGAGCCAACAAGGCCCATATCGATTCCTGTTTGATCAGAGACCCCTTTAATCAAGAAGCCGAAAAGTATGCCACCCATGTGGTAGCAAATCGTCTGGGTGTCTTGTTGCTTTAAAGGGCCACTGGGAAGCGTCCCTAAGACAAGCCCCCTCAAAAGTAGACACTAAAAAACGCCCTCCTGAAGTTAGACTGCGCATTCTAACATTGGGAGGGCGATTTATTGTCAGTATTTATGCCTAGCTACACAACTGTAAGTCACTTGCTGTATGGTCGTCAAATCGAAGATAGCCCATGGCCTTTAGCTCTGTTAGGATATTGTAGACATCCTCTAGGTCACATCCACCAAGCATGGTCTCGATCTCAGTAATCCCAGGCGCTCTACCATTTCGGTAAATGAAGCTTCTGATTTGTCGGTAGGTTGCAACATGCATTTCAGTAACTGCGATCATTCCATTCATAAGCCCCTCCTCGAAAAACTTGACGTGTTCCTTTTTTACCTCGGACCTCCAATAACTAAACAATTTTCCCCGTCTTTCTGATACTTTTTTCAATCAAAACGGTATATATCCTATAGGGAGGTGTCTATGCAATATAGCAAAACGAACTATCGTTGGGTACATAACTGGCAGACTGATTTAGAGATGCTAGTGACAGCTTTGGAAACCGAAGATAGACCCGGGATTTGTGCCACGGTCTACACAGAAGATGCTCAAGAGTCCGGTGTTTTTTTGAATGAAATGACGGAACGTATGAATATACATAACACCACAGAGGGTGTCCTGCTTTATGCGGATCAAATGGCCCAATGGGACCGCAAGGACCTGGCCGCCCACTGGGTGGGGAAGCCCCAGGGAAAACGGTCCGTGAAGCAGGTCAACCGAGCAGACCTTATGGTGGCTCTAGACCAACTGTCAACCATTGAGCCCTTTGATCGAATGGGGCGGGAAGCAACCATGCTCATCAAGTACCCCTTCCTTTTAAAATGGATGTACTATCTGCGTGTTTTGATCCTCAACCCAGTTACGATCTTTTTAATGAATAAATGGCGTCTAGTGGGCCACTTGGCCATCCTAGCCGCAACCCTGTATGGAATCGAGCAGCTGCAAACTGTAAATGAAATATCCTATTTTCTTCAAACCTATTCCTGGTTAGTTTACCCGCTTTGGATTCCATACGCCATAAAAGTGTGGTCTGATCTCCGTTGGCTCAACCGCTTGTACCTGCTTTTTGATGGCTGTTTACAGCGCTACCTACAAGACCACCAAGAAACGTCCAACATGGCCTTAATCCAAAAGCTCCAGTCAGCCAAGCCTCGGCCCCTACTCATGTTGACTGGACTTGACAAGTGTGACCCGGCCCACAGAAACCACGTCTATATGTTGGCCAATTGGTATATGCAATCCGGCAATGGAGATATGGTGGTCCTAGAAAACATGGACATGAAGGCGGAAGTGGAACAAGAATTGCCCGTCGACATGAGTTTTTCCTTGCCCCTAATGACAGGAAACAAAGCCCTACAGTCTTTGGCGGAACTATCCGGCATTCAAGTGGAGCTGGAAGAAGAAACCCCAGGTCTTTTAAACGATGCGCTCTCCCGCCCCTTTAATCGGGAAGAGTTGGAAGTCCTCTATGCCTACCGTAGCTTGCTGGAGGGCGGTCCTGCAAAACTCAGTCGCTTCTTTTTAAATTATCGATTGATCAGTACCCGCTTTCACAAACGGTCCATTCCTGGAATGATGTTACTCCTGATTGTTAAGTGCTTTTCTTCCAATCAAGCAGCTGGCTTCTTTGAAGCCGTTGAGCAAGCCCAGGTCCATGGACACACGACCACTGGGGAACTCATCCAAGCCATGCGTAAGGATGACGCTAACCAAGTGTCCAGTCAGGACCTGAGGAAAATGCAACGAATTGAAGAAATTGTCCACCTGCCCATCGAGGACTTACACCAAAGTTGGAAAATGTTGAGGGCCTATTTGTAAAAAAGTTGAAGCAGATTATTGCCAATTTGGAAACCATGTGTTAGGATGATTCCTAGAAGGTTCCAAATAAAGGAGTATGGCATTGTCTGATATTCAAACATTTCGTGTGGCTAAACGGTTGCCAGTCAGAGGCTATGAATGGCTGATTGGTGTCTGTTGTGGCATTGGATTACTACCGGTAAACGTCATTGGAACCACCGTATTCTTTTTGTCGATTATCTTGTTTTTTCAGTCTTTTCGGTCAGAATCCAACACATGTGCACGGCTCTTCAACAAGGGCTTGAGGCTATATAAGCAGAAAGCATATGGAGAGGCTAGAGCGCTCTTTCGCAGGGCCTATGAAATCGACCACTCCAATGTGGAGATTATTCGCATGTTGCTGATCCTTGACCTGCATTTGGGTGACGCCCTGGCAGAGTCAAAAATGTTGCTTCGGCATTTCGAGTCCATGGCTTCAAAGCAGGGAAGCCAGGATTTTATGCAAGAGTGCACGATTTTCCAAGATGCATTTCACTTTCAAATGGCACAGTAACTGACCCTACTAAGCAGGGTCAGTTTTTTTCTGTTAAAAAGTTAGTTGGTTATTATTATTGTAAAAAAACTCCATGGGATTCTACCTCGCCATACAGTATGATAGTAGAAAAGGTTCAAAGGAGTTGTCATGGACATCATACTGGGTAGACCAGAGCACCGTGATCCACTGATCGATATGATTTGTCGATCCCACTTGGGTGACATTTATTTTGAGTCGGACCGATCCTACTTGGAAGACGTCATCGGAAAAGCGCTGGACGAGGAAAATATGTTATTGGCCATTGAGGAAGATCACCTTCAAGGCTTTCTGTGGTTTGACTTAAAAGGGGCCTTTCGGATCCATGCTTATGTCCACCTGCAGTTGGTGGATAGCGACCATGCAGGTAAGGGTGTAGGTAGAGCCTTAATGGAAGCATTTGAGGAAGCTGCCCGAGCAATTTCAGAAAAGGCATTCTTGGCAGTTGCTGAGTTTAATCATAGTGCTTTAACCTTCTATGAGCACTTGGGCTATAAAAATGTAGGTGTTATACCAGGCCTCTATCGAGACGGGGTAGGGGAACACCTGTTGATGAAAGTGTTTCGGAAGTCGAAAAGAATGCAGTAGACATGCTTCTCACCCCTCAGGGACTGTGCTATGATAGTCCCTGAGGGGTGATTTTATGACTACTATTATTTTGTTTTCAATGATCATTATTGCGTTTGCCAGTATTGTTCAAGGGATGACCAGTTTTGGTTTTTCCCTATTAGCAGTCCCATTACTGTCTTTGTTTTTGCCACTTCAAGTGATTGTTCCCTTGATTGTGGTCTATTCTTTGTTTCTAAACGGCATGATTTTACTTCAACTCAAGGGCAAGGCTGACAAAAAGTTTTTAGGGACGGTGCTTTTGGCAGGGGCGGTCACAACACCCTTAGGGGCACAACTTCTAAAGAATATGAACCCAGACCTCTTAAAGTTGTCTGTTGGCGTCACCATAGCCCTGGCAGCCATCCTTATGATGTTTGGTATTAAGGCCAAGGTGAAAAACAGAAGGCTCTCCTTGTTGCTAGCAGGTGCCTTTAGTGGCCTACTCAATGGGTCCATATCCATGTCGGGTCCTCCTATCATTTTGTTCCTCAGGAACGATGACCAAGACAAGGACCAGTTTCGCAAAAACCTAACCAGCCTTTTTTTCCTATTGAACATCCTAACAACAGGGGTGTTTATCCTGACAGGCCAGTTAAATGCCAGCGTCATGACCACTGGACTTCAGCTATTTCCAGCCCTCCTTTTGGGGACCTGGCTGGGTGTTCGTCTAGGAAATAACTCCAATGAAGCCTTGTTTAAGAAACTCACCCTGGCCCTGATCTTAATCATGGGGATATTGTCTATTGTTTCAGCCAATCCCATGCAATTTCTAGCAAACTAGTCTTTAGACCGTCTTTCCTCTAAAGTAGAGAAAACATCCTGCCAGGACAGGTTTTTCACCTGGAGCAATACAGTTAAATGGTAGATCAAGTCCGCAATCTCGTCGCAGATTGCGGTTTTATTTTGCGCTAAAGTAGCAATGATCACTTCAGCACTTTCCTCACCAACCTTTTTAAGGATTTTTTCAATGCCTTGGTCCAGTAAGTACTGGGTATAGGAGTTCTTCTGTTCTTCTGCGGCCCTACCTAAAAGGCGATTTTCTAGCCTTAGGAGGGGTTGACTGGCGGGTGTCAGGTCTCCGAAACAGGAGACGTCTCCGGTGTGACAGGTGGGTCCTTCTGGTCTTGCCAAAACCAAGAGGCTGTCCTGATCACAGTCCAGGGCCATATCGACCACTCGCAAATAGTGGCCAGAGGTCTGCCCCTTTTGCCAAAGGGTTTGGCGGCTCCGACTAAAGAACCAAACAGTTTGGCTGTCTAGCGTTTTCTTGTAGGATGCTTCATTCATAAATCCCTGCATGAGGACTTGTCCAGACTGGGCGTCCTGGATGATTGCTGGCAGTAAGCCATCCTTGTTCCATTGTATTTTCATAGTCACCTCATCTGAGTATTTAATACCGTCTCATCCATATATAATGTCACCTTATGGGGACCTTCTTGCTTTTCAGGTAGTCTTTCAACTCTGGTATGGTTAAGGTGCCATAGTGAAACACAGAAGCTGCCAGGGCACCGTCAGCTATATGACCTTGCAGGACTTTGTAAAAGTCCTCGCACTGGCCAGCCCCGCCGGAAGCGATCACAGGTACGGACACAGATGCCGAAATTTTCGCCATCAGGTCAAGATCAAAACCCCTTTTCATCCCATCATCCTTCATACTATTGATGACCAACTCACCAGCCCCCAGGTCCACAGCCTGTTTGGCCCACTGGATGGCATCTAAACCTGTGAGGGTTGAACCGCCGTGGGTGGTGATCTGCCATTGATTGTTTTGCGTTTGTAGCACATCTAAGGAAACCACTATACACTGAGCTCCATATTTTTGTGCCCCCTGGGCAATCAGGCCGGGATCAGCAACCGCTGCCGAGTTGATACTGACCTTGTCTGCCCCAGCTTGCAGGGCAGCACCCATGTCGTCAAGACTTCGAATGCCACCGCCAACCATAAAGGGGATATTGATGGTCCTTGCCACCTGGTCAATGACATCGTAAAAGGGTTTTCGTGCTTCCGCGCTGGCAGTAATGTCGTAGAAGACCAGTTCATCAGCCCCTTGGCTGGCATACCTGGCCCCAAGGGTGATGGGGCAATCCACATCCTGGATGTTTGCAAACTGTTTTCCCTTAACAACCCTGCCGTCACGTACATCTAAACAAGGGATAATCCTCTTCTTTAACATGCAAACACCTCCAAAGCCTGGGCCAAGTCTAAACGTCCCTCATAAAGGGCCTTGCCAACAATGGCGTTTTCTAGACCCAGATCAACCAAGGCCCGACAGTCAGACAGGGAGGTCACACCACCAGAAGCAATAATGTCCATGGATGTCCGCGACTGGACTTCCTCATATAAGGAAAGGTTTGGTCCACCTAATCGTCCGTCTTTTCGGATATCTGTTAACACAACCGTTTTGCAGCCGGCTTCTTCCAACTTGAGTAAGGCCATTTCCAATGTGATTTCAGATTGTTTCAGCCAGCCCTCCAGGGCTACTTGACCATCGACCACGTCCAGGGATACAAGGACTCGGTTGGGATAGGTGGCTAGAAGGCTTGTCAATAGGGCAGGACAAGTAAAAGCAGCGGTTCCCAGTATAACCCGCTGAATTCCCGCATCTAAATAGGTTTTGGCAGTTTCCATGGTTCGAATACCACCACCCACTTGTATTGGGATTGTCACAGACTTGGCCAAGGAAATGATCAGATCTTGGGTCAAACTTTGGCCTGTCTTGGCCCCGTCCAAGTCAACAATATGTAGTTGTTTGGCCCCGGCAGCCTCCCATTTTTGGGCCATTCGAATGGGGTCTCTTCCATAGACTGTTTGGGCGTCAAAATCTCCTTCGGTCAGGCGAACGCATTGGCCCTTTCGAATATCGATGGCAGGAAAGAGTCCCTTCATAGGCGTCAGTGTCATAGGCCGCACTCCTTTCTGTAGGTCTGAATGATATTGCCAAGTAATTGGTGGCCCAGGTCGCCACTTTTTTCTGGGTGAAACTGAATACCGATGATCATGTCTTTCTTTAAAACAGCGGGAATGGTGGCCCCGTAGGTCGTACTGGCCACCAGGTCACCGGGGTCCCAGTCTGTCACTTGATAAGAATGGACAAAATACCCATGGCCATCCTTTGGTAGGTTGTTGACTAGGTCGATTTTTTGGTGGAGTTTGAGTTTGTTCCAGCCCATGTGGGGGAGTTTAGGACTGTCTTTGATCTTGCGAACATGTCCCTTGAGGACCCCAAGACCTTCCATCAACTGGCCTTCGTCACTGGTTTGGCAGAGAAGTTGAAGACCAAGACAAATGCCAACCGTCAATTTGTTGGTGAGGGCCCGGTCGCGAATGGCGTCTGCCATGCCTGTCCGTGTGAGGCGGATCATTGCGTCGGGAAAGGCCCCAACGCCTGGCAAGATTACCATGGGAGCGGTTCGGACCAGCTCGGGGTCAGCGCTGACAAGGCTGCTGGCCCCAAGGCGATCTAAGGCGTGTTGAACATTTTTTATGTTGCCAACACCATAATCAATGATGACTATCATGTAACCTCCTTTTGGATCAACCCCTTGGAGGAGGGGACGTCCTTCCTTCGAGGGTCCAGTTTGATGGCCTGACCCAGTGCCCGTGCGAAGCCCTTAAAGGCTGCCTCTATCAGGTGGTGGGTATTCCCGTTTGCCAGGCTTCTCATGTGAAGGGTCATCTCCCCTTGGGATGCGGCAGCAGCGAAAAACTCCCTGGTAGCCTCGGTTTCAAAGGCTCCGAGCTGGGGTGTCCGTGGTGTAAGGTCCCAGTGGAAAGCCGGGCGACCACTCAGGTCCAAGGCCGTTTGTACCAGGCATTCATCCATGGGGGTCAGGTTGTCTGCGAACCGGTTGATCCCAACCTTGTCTCCCAGGGCTTGGCGGAGTGCTTGGCCGAAAGCCAAACCAACGTCTTCAACTGTGTGGTGGCAATCGATATGGAGGTCTCCTTTGGCTTGAATCTCAATGTCGATCAGGCTGTGTTTGGCAACCTGGTCTAACATGTGGTCGAAGAAGCCAATGCCCGTTTGAATGTTACTGGTGCCACTGCCATCCAGAACCAAGGAGCAGCTGATGTCTGTTTCCCTTGTTTTCCGTTGAAGACTTGCCCTTCTATTCATCATGGACCTCCTTTAAGAGTTGGATAATGGCCTTGTTTTGGTCGGGTGTACCCACTGTGATCCTGAAGCAATCGTCCAGCTGAGCAAGTCCGTGAAAGTCTCTGATTTGGATGTTAGCTCGTCTACATGCTTGCAAGACCTGGCCCCTACGGCTGGACCTGTAAAGGATGAAGTTGCCGCTGGAGGGAAAGGGGGTCAACCCACTTATGTCTTGTAAGGCCTCCATGAGTCTTGTTTTCTCCGTCTGGACTTGGTCCACAAGGGCAGGCCTGTCCTGAGAAGGCAACTGGTCCAGAAGAAATGTGGCAAGCCTTTGGCTGAGGATGGACAGGTTGTAAGGAAGCTTGGCCTCCATGAGTTTGGCGATATTGGCCTGGCTTGAAAGACCAAAACCAACCCGTAACCCCGCCATGCCGTAAGCTTTTGACAGGGTCCGCATAAGAATGACATTTCCTCTTTGGATAAGGGGTAATGCCGTCTGGCTGTAGTCGGCAAAGTCGATATAGGCCTCGTCAATGACAAGGATCCCGGGTAGCTTGTCCACCAGGCGGGTGAGGTCGTCCAGTGGCATTTGATAGCCTGTTGGATTATTGGGGGTGCAAACGAATGTGACAGTGGGGGAACTTTCTTGTGCTGCTTGAATCAGAACCTCTGGATCGATGATAAAGGGTGCTGGGGTCGACACCGCAGTGATCCTGCACCCCCGGAGTCTAGTCATCTTTTCATATTCTCCAAAGGTGGGTTGGTGGAGCAAAACAGTGTCTCCTGGTACAGTGAAGGCGTCGAGGATCGACCGTATAAGCTCATCAGATCCATTGGTACAAATGACTTGATTGAAGTCGAGGCCAATCCACTTGCCATAGGTGGCCCTCAAATCACTGGAAAGGGGGTCCGGATAGTGGTTGATGTCTACTCCTCCCAGTATGGAGGTCAAGGACTGGTTGTTTAAGCCATTGGGGGGGCCGGGGGCCTCGTTGGCGTGCAAGCGTGTGGTTGTCATGGGAACCTCATTCTCATTTTCTAGTAGGGTGTGATTACTCTTGTACTGTCTGTCTTGGATGGATCGTTTTTATCAAGTGTTCGATCTGAATCAGTCCACAGTATTAGTGGACGAGTCTAGTCGAACTTCTATGGCTTGGGCGTGACCGTCGAGTCCTTCGAGGAGGGCAAACTGCTGGACGTCTCTAGAAACCTTGGACAGGGCTTCTTCACTATAGGTGATATAAGTGGGCCGTTTGATAAAGTCATAGACCCCTAGGGGCGACGAAAATCGAGCTGTTCCTGCGGTAGGAAGGGTGTGGTTGGGACCAGCGTAGTAGTCACCCAGGGCTTCCGGTGTCCATGGACCCAAGAAGATTGAACCCGCATGTTGGATCTGGTCTAGCACTCTTTCCGGTGTATGGGTCATGATTTCTAAGTGTTCTGGTGCCAGGGCGTTGGTCAAGTCAATCCCCACTTGCATATCCGCTACCTCTAGGGCCCAAAGGTGGTTGGTGCAACTTTCCTCCAGTATGGATTTTCGTTGAAGCTTTTCCTTTTGCTTTTCAACTTCCAAGGCCACCTGGCCAATGAGGGCAGAGGAGGGGGTCACCAATATCATTGCAGCTTGGGGATCGTGTTCTCCCTGGGCCAGGAGGTCTGCGGCGATAAACCGACTGTTGGCCTGGTCGTCTGCCAGAACTAGGATTTCACTGGGGCCTGCTATCATGTCGATGTCTATGGTTCCGAATACCAGTTGCTTTGCCGTGGCAACATATTGGTTTCCTGGCCCAGTGATTTTGTCAACTGCGGGTATGGTTTCTGTGCCGTAGGCCGCTGCAGCGACAGCTTGGGCGCCACCGATTTTATAAATCTCCTTAATGCCTAATTGGTCAGCGGCAACGAGGACACTTGGGCTGATTGTCCCGTCCCTGCTTGGAGGTGTAAAGAGGACAATACGATCTACACCGGCGATTTGAGCGGGAATGACATTCATGAGAACACTGGAAGGATAGGTTGCTCGGCCCCCTGGAATATATACACCCACGGCTGACAAGGGACGGACCAGTTGACCTGTTATAACACCCTCTTGGGGACTGAAGCTCCAGGATGAAGTTTTTTGACGTAGGTGAAACTGCTGAATATTTGCCCTAGACCGCTTCAGTATGTCTATGTAGTCAGAAGGGACTTGGTCATAAGCTTGTAAGACTTCTTCAGTCGTTACGCGAAAGCTTTGAAGGTCAACCCCATCATAGGCCAGCGTAAAGGCACGGATGGCCTTATCACCTTGTAGGCGAACCTGGGTCAGAATATCTTGTACCCTTGCCATACAACTTGTGTCAGGCTCTATGGTCCTCTTCAGTTGACTGGCCACCTGGGGAATGTCAGTTGGACTCACTTGTTGAATTTTCATTTAGGACTCCCTTCAATTGGTCACATAATTGGGTGATTTCAGTGAACTTGGTTTTGTATAAAACCGAGTTAGCGATTAAACGGGTGGTAATTGGGTGGATGGACTCAATGACCTCCAAGTGGTTGGCCTTCAGGGTATTGCCCGTTTCTACGATATCCACTATAAAATCGGACAAACCCACTAGGGGACCCAGTTCCACAGATCCCCGCAGGGGGATAATCTGCCCAGACCTGCCCTTGCTTTTGAGCCAGTGTTCTGTTTGTCCGGGGTACTTGGTCGCGATTCGAAGGTGGTGGCGGTCTTGGTAGGAGGCTTCAGCAAAGCCACAAAGACAAAGAGAGCAAGAACCTAAACCCAGGTCCAGGAGCTCGTAAAAGGCCTCTTTGCTCTCCAGTAGCAGGTCTTTTCCCACAATCCCCACGTCTGCAACACCGTTGGTCACATAGGTCACAACATCATCTGACTTGACCAATATGATGGATAAGGTTTTAAGGGGGGTGGTCAACCGGAGTTGACGACCAAAGCTGGTTGGCAGGTCGTAGCCGGCCCTAATGAGTAGGTCCAGAACCTCCCTTGCTACACGGCCCTTGGCAAGGGCTATACAAACCATTTAGTGGACCCCCGCAGGACTGATGGTTTCATCTAGGCTGGTGAGGAGCCCTTCCACCGTAGTTGGTCGAATGGTGTTGAGTCTCTGTTGGATGACCTGAATACCCTCCTCTTTGAACTGGATGACACTTGCTATCCCTTGGTATTCTTTTTCTTGGAGTTGGCCAGTGAGGGGAGGACAT
>CAYFHQ010000112.1:0-11937 GCA_964342805.1 uncultured Peptostreptococcaceae bacterium
TGCCAGGGCATGGCGGGGTACTGGACCGGTTTGATAGCATTGTATTGGCTGCGCCTTTCTTGTACTACGTGATTGAGCTCTACCTCAACAAGCCTTTTTAAAAGAATCAAAATCATTACAGCTACTGCTCATGACCCGAGCAGTAGCGTTTTTTTTCCTCATTTCTGTTATAATAGTCATGTTATCGAAAAATGAAAGAGGAAAAAATGAAGAACATTAGTATTATCGGCTCAACGGGCTCCATTGGAACCCAGTGCCTTCAAATCATAGACCAACATCCAGACAAGTTTTCTGTTGTCGCCCTAACATGTGGTTCGCAAGTCCAGTTGGTGGCTGAACAAGTCAGGAAGTATCGACCTGAACTGGTAGCCGCCTACCATCCCCAAGAGGCTAAAAAACTAAAAGACCTGCTTAAGGATGAACCCATCACAGTCCTCAGTGGCATGGAGGGTCTAATTGCTGCGGCCACCCTATCCAGTGCAGACATTGTTGTGACATCAGTTGTTGGAAACATTGGCTTAAGGCCAACCGTCGCTGCCATTAAAGCCGGCAAGGACATTGCCCTGGCCAACAAGGAGACCCTGGTAACCGCAGGTGAGCTGATCATGCCCCTTGCCAAGGAAATGGGTGTTCAGATTTTGCCCGTCGACAGTGAACACAACGCCATCTTCCAGTGCCTAGAGGGCTATGCCCACAGCACAGTAGAAAAAATCATCCTGACAGCATCAGGGGGACCTTTTCGGGGTAAAAACAAAAATGACCTGGTCCATGTCTTAGCCAAGGATGCCTTAAAACATCCCAACTGGGACATGGGGCGAAAAATATCCATAGACTCTGCCACCCTAATGAACAAGGGACTGGAGGCCATAGAAGCCAAGTGGCTGTTTAATGTGAGACCTGACCAGATTGACGTCATTGTCCATCCCCAGAGTATTGTTCATTCCATGGTGGAGTATAGGGATGGATCTGTTTTGGCACAAATGGGTGTGCCTGACATGCGCCTACCCATCCTATATGCACTGACTTATCCAGACAGACTCACACTGGACATGGAGAGATTGGATTTTACCAAGCTTTCAGACCTGCGTTTCGAAGCACCGGATAGAGAGACTTTCCCATGTCTAGACTTGGCCTTTGCTGCCATGGAAGCAGGCGGAACGCTTCCAACTGTCCTCAACGCAGCCAATGAAATTCTCGTCATGGACTATCTAAATGACCAAATCGGCTTTTATGATATTCCAAGACGCATTGAAGAGGCCATGGCCAACCACACAAATATACTCAACCCCAGCTTCGAAGACATCCATCAGGTAGATGCTTACACAAGACAATGGGTTGAGCAGTTAAAAAAGTAAGGAGTAGGATATGATCAGCACAGTTATGACATTTATTATCGTATTCGGCATTCTCGTTTTCGTTCACGAGTCCGGCCATTTTCTAGTCGCTAAACTCAACGGGGTTTACGTTCACGAATTTGCCCTGGGCATGGGCCCCACCATTTTCAGCTGGCAGGGCAAGGAAACCAAGTATGCCCTCCGCCTCCTACCCATCGGTGGCTTTGTCCGCATGGAAGGGGAGGACGAGCAATCGGACAACCCCCGCTCATTTAGCCAAAAGACCCCCTTGCAGCGACTGAGCATCATCGTTGCAGGTCCAGTCATGAACTTTATCTTGGCCTTTATTGCCCTAACCATCGTCATCCTGGCCATAGGTATGCCGGTGAACACCGTTGGTGGCTTTTCTGAAGACTCACCAGCCATGGAAGCCGGTCTTGAAGTAGGGGACCGCATTGTCCAGATTGGTGACCTGCCCATTGACAGCTGGAATGACGTGGTAAACGCCATTTCTGGAACCGATGCGCTCCAGCTCCAAATCACGGTTATCCGAGACCAAGAAGAACTAACCTACACGACCAACCTAACGGAAGATCCTGAGACAGGCCGTAAGCTGATTGGTATTTCAAGAGGGGTAGAACGGAATCCCGGCAAAGCCATTCAATCGGCCTTTGTGGGAATTATTACCTTGATCGGCATGATCCTAAACTTCCTCGGGTCCCTATTCACCGGCGGTGCTGACATGGCCCAAGTGTCTGGTCCTGTGGGGATTTACTCAGCTGTTAGCCAGGCCAGCAAGGCAGGCTGGATCAGCGTTCTGGAAATCACAGCCCTCTTGTCTGTCAACCTAGGCCTCTTTAACCTCCTGCCGATCCCGGCCCTGGACGGAGGTCGTCTGATCTTTATCATTGTAGAGTTGTTTAGAGGCAAGCCTGTTGATCCTGACAAGGAAGGCTTTGTCCACTTTGTAGGTTTTGTCCTCCTCATGGCCCTCATGGTCATGTTGGTATTCAAAGACCTACAGGCACTTTAAGAGAGGACACACATGATTAGAAGACAATCACGAAAAGTTACATGTGGTTCAGTGGAGATTGGTGGCAATGCCCCAATCTCCATTCAATCCATGACCAAGACAGATACACGCGACGTAAAGGCAACAGTAGCCCAGATCCACCGCTTGGAGTCTGCCGGTTGTCAAATCACCCGGTCAGCTGTTCCTGACATGGAAGCCGCAAAGGCACTGAAAGACATCAAGCGCCAGATCAATATTCCCTTAGTCGCAGACATCCATTTTGACTATCGTCTGGCCCTCCAGGCCATTGACAGCGGCGTCGACAAGCTTCGGATCAATCCTGGCAATATCGGATCCAAGGCCAGAGTGGCAGAAGTGGTCAAAGCGGCTAAACAAGCGGGCATCCCCATCCGAATAGGTGTCAACGGGGGTTCCCTAGAGAAGTCTCTGCTGGACAAGTATGGTGGACCAACACCCGACGCCCTGGTGGAAAGTGCCATGGGCCATGTACAAATCCTTGAGGACCTTGACTTTCATGATATGATATTGGCAGTAAAGGTCAGTGACGTACTGACCACCATTGAAGCCTATCAGAAGTTAGCCCAGGTAACGGATTATCCCTTCCATATTGGTGTAACAGAGGCGGGAACCCTCCAAGGGGGGACCATCAAGTCTGCCATCGGAATTGGAAGCTTGTTGCTATCAGGTATTGGTGACACCCTGCGTGTTTCCCTCACAGGTGACCCGGTGGAAGAGATTAAGGTTGCCAAGGAAATACTGAAAGTCTTAGGCCTGCGAACTTCAGGAATCAACTTGATCTCCTGTCCAACCTGTGGACGTTGCCAAGTGGGCATGATCGACGTGGCCAATGCCATTGAAAAACGTGTTGCTAATCTAGAAACTCAAGCAACCGTGGCCATTATGGGCTGCGCTGTAAATGGTCCTGGAGAGGCAAGACATGCTGACCTAGGCGTTGCCTGTGGTAAGGGAGAAGCCCTGATCTTTAGCAAGGGAGAAATCCTTCGGAAGGTAAAAGAAGACGAAATCATTGACGAACTCATGAAAGAACTGGAAGGAATGTCTGAATGACCGTTCAAAGCGCAACAACCTTTGACCAAATCCTAACTGAAATATTGAAAGAAGTGAACATTCATGTGGACCGAGTGGAGTACAGAAAATCCACCGGCCACATGGATGTATTTTTGTCCAGCGACACCCTCATGGTTCCTGACGCAAGGGACGCCGTTGAAAAAGCTTTACAGGCCAGTAACGGCCTTGTGCGCTCTGTCCATACCTATTGTAGGTGGTCAGGAGCCAGTAGCAATGCCTTTGAAATGCTCAACCAAGCATGGCCAACCATCACCTGGTTGACTAAAAAACTGTGTCCTACCCTCAATGGTATCCTGCAACAGGCCACTCAAAAGATTGAAGGGTCTACCTTGACCATTGGTATCCCAGACCATTTTTCTGTGGCAACCCTACAGAAGAAGAACGTGGCTCTGGATATTCAAAAGCAACTGGCCAACGACTTTAGTGCTACCTTTACTGTTCGGTTTGATTTTGACGAACACCTGGCTGCTGAAGGCCAGGAGGCCTATGAAAAGGGCCTGGAGGAAAAGCAGAAAGTGGCCCTCAAGGAACAGCTAACCATTAAAGAAGGCCAGCCCCGTCGTGGGGGCGGCCAAAAACAGGAGTCCGGCGGCTTTGGCGGTAATGGGGGCGGCAAGGGGAAAAAGTCCACCAAGGAAAAGGCGCCAGGTGTCCTCTACCGAAACAAGTGCAAGCGTGACCCCATGCAAATCAAGGGCAACTTAGAAGAAGAGGCCATTGTATGTTTTGAGGGCAAAGTCTTCGAAAAAGACATGCGTGACCTCAAGAGTGGGAAAAAGCTGATCTCCTTCAGCATCACTGACTACACCTATTCGGTGGCTTGTAAGGTGTTTGCCAAGCCAGACGAAGGGGAAGAACTCTATGAAAAAATTGAAAAGGGCAAGTGGTACATCGTAGAAGGCACCGTGCGTTATGACACCTTCGCCAAGGAACTCATGCTCTTTATCATGAACATAAATGAAGGTAAAGTTGAAAAGCCAATCATGGACAATGCCCCTCAAAAGCGGGTAGAACTCCATTGTCATACCACCATGTCCGACATGGACGGGGTGACTTCGGCCAAGGCCCTGGTTAGTCGAGCAGACCAGTGGGGCCATCCGGCCATTGCCATCACCGACCACGGTGTCCTCCAAGCCTTCCCTGAAGCCATGCATGCTTCTGACGGCAAGGACGTAAAGGTCATTTATGGGGTAGAAGGCTACCTTTTCAATGACGACGCTGTCATCATTAAAAATCCAAATGACGAGGACCTAGACCAGACCTTTGTGGTCTTTGATATTGAAACCACAGGCCTGTCCTTCAAACATGACCGCATTACGGAGATTGGTGCAGTTAAGGTGTCCAAGGGTGGAACCATAGAAGAGTTCAGCGCCCTGGTTAACCCCCAAAAGCCCATTCCCCAAATTGTTGTGGAACTGACCGGCATTACGGATGAAATGGTCAAGGACAAACCCACAATCGATGCGGTTTTACCTAAATTCTTAGACTTCATCGGTGACGCTCCTGTGGTTGCCCACAACGCCGCCTTTGACGTTTCCTTTATAAAGGCAGCAGCAGAGCGCCTAGGAAAGCCATTTAACCCCGTCGTTGTGGATACCCTAGCCCTGTCTAGACTACTCATGAAGGACATGAAGCGTCACAAGCTGAATACCATCGCTAAAAAACTGAAGATTAAACTGGACAACCACCACCGTGCCGTGGACGATGCTCAAGCAACAGCGTCCATTTTCCACAAGTTTGTTGAAATGCTCCGAGACCAAGACATCAACGACATGCACGGGATTAACGCCCTGGGCCTTGAAGAGATGGATTACAAAAATGCAGACACCTACCATGTCATCATACTTGTAAAGAACCAGAAGGGCCTAAAGGAACTCTATAAATTGGTGTCCCATTCCAATATCAAGACCTTCTATAGACGGCCTAGGATACCCAAAAGTATGCTCAACGCCGTTCGGGAAGACTTGATTATTGGTTCTGCCTGTGAAGCGGGCGAGCTCTTTAAAGCCATTTTCTCCAACAAATCAGAGGAGGAAATTGAGGAGATTGCAAACTTCTATGACTTCCTAGAAATCCAGCCGACTGGCAACAATGCCTTTATGATCAAGAAGGGGATTGTTTCTGGTCACGAGGAACTCCAGGAAATCAACAAGCGTGTCCTGGATCTAGGTGAAAAATTAGGGAAGACGGTAGCTGCTACAGGTGACGTCCATTTCATGGACCCCCAGGACGAGGTCTACCGCCGGATTATCATGGCCGGCAAGGGGTTTGATGACGCCGATGACCAGGCACCCCTATACTTTAGAACAACCGAGGACATGTTGTCCGAGTTTAAATATCTAGGCACAGACAAGGCCTTTGAGGTTGTAGTAGAAAACACCAATAAAATCGCAGACCTTTGTGAGCCGGTCCTCCCAATCCCTAAGGAAACCTATCCACCAAGGATTGAGGGGTCTGACGACGAGCTTAGAAGAACCTGCTTTGAAAAGGCACGGAACCTTTATGGGGACGACCTTCCTCAGATTGTAGAGGAAAGACTGGAAACAGAACTTCAGTCCATTATTTCCAATGGTTATTCTGTCATGTACATCATCGGCCAAAAGCTGGTGGTTAAGTCCCTTGAGGACGGTTATTTGGTAGGCTCACGGGGGTCGGTAGGCTCCTCATTTGCAGCTACCATGTCAGATATTACAGAAGTAAATCCCCTGCCACCCCACTACCTTTGCAAGGAATGTAAGACGTCTGAGTTTATTTTAGATGGTAGCGTAGGCTCTGGGGCTGATTTGCCAGACAAGACTTGTACCCATTGTGGAGCTACCTTTAAAAAAGATGGTTATGACATTCCATTTGCCACCTTCCTTGGCTTCAATGGTGACAAGGAACCGGATATTGACTTGAACTTTGCCGGTGTATATCAGGCGACGTCCCATAAGTATACGGAGGAACTCTTTGGTACGGGCTATGTATATAAGGCAGGCACCATTGGTACGGTTGCAGACAAGACCGCCTTTGGTTATGTCCGTAAGTACTTCGAGGAGCGGGGCATACCGGCTTCCAATACAGAGGTAGTCCGCCTGTCCCAAGGGTGTACGGGAATCAAACGGACCAGCGGCCAGCACCCGGGTGGAATCATGGTTATCCCGGACTACAAGGACGTTCATGATTTTTGCCCTATCCAGTACCCGGCCAACGATACCAAGTCTGACGTCATTACGACCCACTTCGACTACCATTCGATTTCCGGCCGTATTCTGAAACTGGATATCCTGGGACACGATGTGCCCACGATCATCCGCCTTTTGGAGGACATCACGGGTGTGGATATTTTTGATGTACCTCTGGATGATCGTGAAACAGCAGCCATTTTCACATCTGTCGACACCTTGAAGATCCAAGACCCCGACTACAAGCTGAAGATCGGGTCCTTGGGTATTCCCGAGTTCGGCACAAGATTTGTCCGGCAAATGCTAGTAGACACCCAACCGTCAACCTTTGCCGATCTAGTGCGCATCTCCGGCCTATCCCATGGTACGGACGTATGGTTGAATAACGCCCAGGACCTTGTCCGCCAAGGAACTGTTGAAATTAAGGACGTAATTTCTACCCGTGACGATATCATGGTTTACCTCATGTACCAGGGGCTTGAACCCCTAATGGCCTTTAAAATCATGGAGAAGGTCCGTAAGGGTAAGGGGCTGACTGAGGAAGACGAAGCCCTCATGAAGGAGAACAATGTACCCGAGTGGTATATTTGGTCTTGTAACCAGATCAAATACATGTTCCCTAAGGCCCATGCCGTAGCCTACGTTATGATGTCCTTCCGGATCGCCTATTTTAAGGTTCACCACCCCTTGGCCTTCTATGCCACCTTCTTCCACATTAAGGTGGATGACTTTGACGCCCAGTTGATTTGCCAGGGGAAGAACGCCATCCGGGCACGGATGCGGCAAATGGATGGGGACGACTACCAAATGAGTAACAAGGAAGAGGGGCTTTATATCATCCTAGAACTATGTGATGAAATGAACTCCCGTGGTTTTGACTTCCTTCCCATAGACCTCATGGAGAGTGACGCCACCATGTTCAAGATCATCGATGGTAAGATCCTACCACCCTTCCAGGCCCTCCAAGGGGTCGGAGAAAATGCGGCCCATGCCATCGTAGCTGCCCGGGCAGAAGGGGAGTTCTTGTCCATTGAGGACCTGAGAAAACGAGCAAAAGTTACCAAAACAGTGATCGAAGCCATGCAAGACCATGGATGCCTGAAAGGCTTGCCAGAGAGCAATCAGCTGTCTTTGTTCTCGTTTGCATAGTAGTGTTTGGTGTGCTATAATATGACTGTAATTGAATTGGTCGACGGAGAAGAGTGGGAAATCAGCCCACTCTTTCTCGTTGTACAAACCTATAACTGAATAATAATTGAATAAGGAGGTAGATCGCCATGTCGAAGAAGAAACGTGTTGTCGATCTGGTCCAGGACATTGCAGGTCCATATTGCAAGGAAAACAGCCTCGAACTCGTGGATGTTGAATTTGTAAAAGAAGGACCGCACCGTTACCTGCGTGTCATGATTGACAAAGAGGGTGGCGTGTCATTGGATGATTGTCAGTTGGTGAGTCGTTTTCTCAACAAGAAAATGGACAAGTTAGACCCAATTGAAGAAATGTACTTTCTCGAGGTGACTTCACCGGGCGTTGAGCGTGAGCTGAAGCGGGATGAAGACTTCGAAAAATATATTGGTCATAAGGTTCAAGTGAAACTTTTCCAGCCGATTGAAGGTCAGAAAGTCTTTACTGGAACCATTAAATCATATCAAGACGGCAAATTCACGCTGGAGCGTGAAGAAGGCAGTGACTTGGAAATTCCGCGAAGTAAAGCTGCCGTGGTTAAACTAGTTGTAGATTTTAACTAAGGAGGATGAACGTGAAAGCGGAACTTTTTGAAGCCCTCGAGCAAATAGCTACCGAAAAAGGCATTGCCAAGGAAGTCTTGCTCGAAACCATTGAGGCTGCATTGATCACTGCTTATAAGAAGAACTTTGGTTCTTCCCAGAACGTGCGTGTAATCATTGATCCAGACTCTGGTGAATTTAAAGTATACGGTCGACGAGAAGTAGTGGAAGAGTCCATGGACGACTTCCTTGAGATCTCCATCGACGAAGCCCGAGAAATCAATCCTGAATATGAGATTGGTGATTGGGTGGAAGACGAAGTAACGCCAAGAAACTTTGGTCGTATTGCAGCTCAGACTGCCAAGCAAGTTGTAGTTCAGCGACTCCGTGAAGCAGAACGTGGCATTATCTACAATGAGTTTTCTAGCCGTGAGTCGGAACTGATCAATGGTCAGATCCAGCGAATTAGCAAAGGAACAATGTACATTAACCTAGGCCGTACAGAAGCGGTACTTCTACCGAGTGAGCAAATTCCAGGAGAAATCCTAGAGCAAGCCCAACGGGTGAAGACGTACATTGTTGAAGTAAAGAAGACGTCAAAGGGTCCTCAGGTATTGGTTTCTAGAACCCACCCAGGTCTTGTAAAGCGTCTATTCGAACTGGAAGTGCCTGAAGTCTACAACGGTGAAGTTGAGATCAGAGCGATCTCCCGTGAAGCGGGTTCCAGAACGAAGATTGCTGTATTTGCACCAAATGAAGATATCGATCCAGTAGGTTCATGTGTAGGCCAGCGTGGCGCCCGTGTACAGGCTGTCGTTACAGAGCTTAACGGTGAGAAGATTGACATTATCAAGTGGAGCGAAAACCCAGCAGAGTTCATTTCCAATGCCCTTTCTCCTTCTAAGGTAGAAAAGGTCCTCATTAACGAGACGGAAAAGAGCGCCATGGTTGTTGTTCCAGACTATCAGCTGTCATTGGCGATTGGTAAGGAAGGTCAGAATGCCCGCCTTGCAGCCAAGTTGACAGGCTGGAAGATCGACATTAAGAGCGAAACCCAGTATGACGAGTTTATTGATCAGCTGGAAGAAGGTGCTGAAATCGCTCCAGGTTTTGTTGAGGTTAGCCCATACGAAACCTATGCACCAACGTCCGACGAAGACGCTTATGAGCCTTACGACGCTGAAGGTTATGACGAAGAGTATTCTGAGGAATATGCGGAAGACTATGACAATGATGGTCAGTACGATGACGACTATTCCGATGAATATGACGACGATTATCAGGAAGAAAACTACGACGATGAGTATGCCGATGATGAGTATGCAGACGACTATTCCGATGAATATGACGACACATACGAAGAAGAAGCAAACGGTGAAGATGTAGTAGATCCAGAGGAAGACGATCGTGCTTAAGTCCATGGTAAAAGGACAGGGGTAGTCTACATGAAAGCGAAAAAAATGCCACTGCGAAAATGTGTTGGGTGTAATGAACAAAAACCCAAGAAGGATTTAATCCGCATTGTTCGCAATAAAGAAGGTGTCATGTCGGTGGATTTCACTGGTAAAGCCCATGGGCGTGGCGCATATATTTGTCCGGATCCAGAGTGTTTGAAGTTGGCCAAGAAGAAGCGATCGTTAAACCGTGCATTTTCTTGTGAGGTTTCCGATGAAATCTATGAACAACTTGATCAGGAGATGAGAAATCATGAATAATGATCGTCTACTTACACTAATGGGATTTGCACAAAAGTCCGGCAACTTGATGACTGGGGAAGATACTTGCATTATCAACATCCGAAAGGATAAGGTGTCCCTTGTCATAATAGCTGCTGACGCGTCGGATAATACCAAACGACGCTTCAAGGGCATGTGTGAGTCAAGAGGGATCCCTTTCCGAGAAGTATTGGACAGAGCGCATTTGTCCCATGCAATCGGAAAGCACAACCGAACCGTGTTTGCCATTGCCAATAAGAAGTTTGCTAAGAATATCTTAGAAGTAATTGACGCAAACCAGGAGAATTTCTCCGGAGGTGAATGATTTGTCAAAGAAACGAGTTCATGAACTTGCTAAGGAGCTAGGGGTTTCCAGCAAGGAAATGGTTGAAAAGCTACACAAAATGAACATTAACGTGTCCTCACATATGAGTACACTGGAAGACGGCGAAGTTTCACGTATTCGCAACCAAGGCAAGGGTGGACAGAAGCCACAGGGTAACCGTCCACAGGGTGATCGTCCACAAGGTGATCGTCGACCACAGGGTGACCGACCACAAGGCGACCGCCGTCCACAGGGTGACCGTCGTCCACAAGGCGACCGCCGTCCGCAGGGTGACCGCCCACAAGGTGATCGTCGTCCGCAAGGCGACCGCCGTCCGCAGGGTGACCGCCCACAAGGTGATCGTCGTCCACAAGGCGACCGCCGTCCACAAGGCGACCGCCGTCCGCAGGGCGATCGTCGTCCTCAGGGTGACCGTCGACCACAAGGTGACCGTCGTCCACAGGGTGACCGTCGACCGCAAGGTGACCGTCGACCGCAAGGTGACCGTCGTCCACAGGGTGACCGTCGACCACAAGGTGATCGACCACAAGGTGACCGTCGTCCGCAAGGTGACCGTCGTCCACAGGGTGATCGTCGACCACAAGGTGACCGTCCATATGGTGACCGTCGTCCACAGGGTGATCGTCGACCACAGGGTGACCGCCGTCCGCAGGGCGATCGTCGACCACAAGGTGACCGTCGTCCGCAAGGCGACCGTCCATATGGTGATCGTCGTCCACAAGGTGATCGTCGACCAGGTGGTCGTCCAGGTGGCCAAGGCGGCCGTCCACAAGGTGGCGGACGTCCTTACGGTGATCGTCGTCCAAAGCGTGACGAAGCATCAAAACCAGAAATCGCTGCTGACCAGAAGGAACGACGCATTTCTCCAGACGAGAAGAAGAAGCGTGACCAGCAAAAGGCTCAGCGTGACAAGCAGCAAAACCGTAACCCTGTGAAGAAGTCCAAGTCAGACAAGTACAAGGACCAGCCTCAGATCTTTACTGCTAAGGATAAAAAGGTCGATCTAGACAAGGTATTTGACGAAATCGATCGTAAGAAAGAGCGTAACGTTAAGAAGGCCAAGTCCAACCGTAAGCGGACCAAGGGCAAGAAGTCTGATTACAAGAAGAAGAAACAAGATCGGAAACCATTGATCGAAGTAGAATACGACGAAAATGGTAAGATCCTTATTTCTGAACTGATTACAGTTGCTGACCTGGCGCTAACCTTGGGTGCGGCTCAAAATGAAATTATCATGAAGCTAATGTCCATGGGCGTTATGGCTACTGTAAACCAGGAAATTGACTTCGAAACAGCTGAGCTAATCGCGGCTGACTTTGATACAGAACTTGCTATCAAGGTACCAGTGGAAGACGTTGAGCAGTTCAACCTAGACGCTGAAGACGCTGAAGAAAACTTGAAGCCTCGAGCTCCGATCGTAACGGTTATGGGCCACGTTGACCACGGTAAGACATCCCTACTGGATGCTATCCGTACAACCCACGTTACCGAAGGTGAAGCCGGCGGTATTACCCAGCATATCGGTGCTT
>CAYFHQ010000113.1:0-11768 GCA_964342805.1 uncultured Peptostreptococcaceae bacterium
AGTTTGTCTACGTCCTTGAAGGCGTCTTTACCCTCCTGCTCAATGGACAAAGAATTGAAATGTACCCTGGCGACAGCGCCCACTTCCCATCCCACATGAAACACAACTGGGCCAACTACACAAGCCGCATAACAAAAATCCTGGTGGTCCATACACCCAATGGATTTAAAGAGCACTTGTCCCATCATGGGGTATAACTTGAATCAAACTGCTACAGGAGTCATTTCTGTAGCAGTTTTTTTATTGGTCACTCACAGGCGAGGAGGCCGTAGATCTGGATTTTTCCTGCACTTGTTAGGCTACGAACGAGTACATAGACTTTCATGTAAGTCAATAATGGATGATCGAAACCGTAATAGATAAATTCTGTAGCGGTTTTTCTTCTCATGATCTATATACTCATGCAAAAGCAGTGCTAGGTGATCCCGAACGCAGTATTGCGAAGGTCGACGAAGTTCCCTGTGAGATTGGGATTTTCTCCGTAAGCGGAGCCTGATGTCTGAGCGATAGCGAGTTCCAGGCGGAGTAGGAGAAAGGCCCAGGCGAGCAGAAGGAACTTCATCGACCAGAGCCTAACAAGTGCAGGGATTACCTAGCACTGCCTCTTAGGGGTATATAGCTATGAGGATACAAACCACCTACACAATCTTCTTAATCACATACCCAGCACCCACCAAGGTGCCAAGGATGTCTGACAGGTGGCCATGGCCGTTGGTTTCAATGGTGACTTCCAGTTGGACTTGCTGGAAGCGGTCGGGGGTCTTGAACTGGTTGTGGTCCAGTTTAATGACGTTGGCATGGGTGCGAAAGAGAAGTTCTGAGATTTTCAGTAGCTCCCCGGGCGTATCCGGTAGGTCTACTGAGAAGCAACAGACCCTGCCCCTGGAGACCAGGCCCCGGTCAATCATGGTGGAAATGGTAACCACGTCGATGTTGCCGCCACTGATCACAGAGACCACTTTCAGGCCCCCGCCAGAAGCCGGTCGGATTTTCTTGGCACCCGCCAGGGCCAGTACCCCTGCACTTTCAGCCACCATTTTATGTTGTTCCATGAGGAGCAAAAAGGCTTCCATAATGTCAAAGTCACTGACGGTGACGATCTCGTCCACCCATTGCTGGACCAGGGGGAAGGTTTTCGACCCTGGGGTTTTAACAGCAACCCCGTCGGCTATGGTATTGACCAGGTCTAGGCTGGACAGTTTCCCCCGGTCTAGAGACAGTTTCATGGCCCTGGCTCCAAGGGGTTCCACCCCGATGACCTTGACATTGGGGTTAATGGACTTGGCGGCCACGGCTATGCCACTGATCAAACCGCCACCGCCAACAGGAACCAAAATTATGTCTGCGTCAGGGATTTCCTCCATGATTTCCAGGCCCACGGTGCCTTGGCCAGCCATGACATGGTAGTCGTCAAAGGGGTGGACAAAGGTATAGCCTTCATGGTGGGCCAGGTCCATGGCTTTTTCATAAGCGTCGTCGTAACAGTGGCCATGGAGGATGACTTCCGCCCCATACTTGCGGGTATTCTCCACCTTAATCAAGGGGGTGGTCACGGGCATGACAATGGTTGCTGGAGCGCCGGCCATTTGGGCTGCATAGGCAACCCCCTGGGCATGGTTGCCGGCGGAGGAGGCGATAAGGCCCTTGGACCGGCAATCCTCAGGCAAGTTTCGGATTTTGTTGTAGGCCCCCCGGAGTTTGTAAGCCCCTGTCCGCTGCATGTTCTCAGGTTTCATCCAGATCTCATGGCCGGTTTCAGCCGAAAAGACTGGGCTGTAGACCACCGGAGTGGGGTGGGTGACTTTCTTTACGTGCTTGTGGGCGTCCTTGATCATTCTTGGTGTCAGTGAC
The DNA here is from genome assembly GCA_964342805.1 of uncultured Peptostreptococcaceae bacterium. Taxonomy (GTDB): domain Bacteria; phylum Bacillota; class Clostridia; order Peptostreptococcales; family Acidaminobacteraceae; genus CAYFHQ01. The sequence continues at coordinate 1,852 of CAYFHQ010000113.1, forward strand.
ATTGTCTACCTTCCTTTTCTTGTACTGGGGCAGTGCAAAGGGCTATGTCTTATACCCCATGGTCATGATGACCATAGCCAGACACAATGGCAAAAACACAAAAAACCCGTCCCACAAAGGACGAGTTACCCGCTATACCACCTTCAGTTCCAACAAACCTACAGCCGCTAACGGGGCTAACCGGGTGCCACTACTCTCATTCGCAACACCAGCTCAGGAGGGATTAACTCACAAGGTTTCCTACCGGTTCTCACCAACCACCGGCTCTCTGAAAGGGGGCGCCTTGTTGCCTGTCTCCATCAATGCCTTTACATATAAATTATGGCCAGTGTACAGGGGATCAGGTGCCAGGTCAACGGCGGAAGGGGATTTCGGCAGGAACTTGGCAGGCCTCAAAAATATTGGCAGGTCAATAAATAAATGGTGGGAGACAGAAGGCCCCGGGTATCATTAATGAAAATATCTGACAGGAGGTGCCAGAGGTGAGGAATATACAACCTTCCCGCGTTTTTCATTATTTTTCTAAGATCAGTGCCATCCCAAGATGCACAGGCAACGAGCAAGCTATCAGCGATTATATATCCAATACGGCCCAGTCTTTGGACCTAGACGTCCATCAAGACCCCTTTGGAAACCTGATTATCCGAAAACCCGGCCAATACGGCATGGAGTATGGCCCAACGGTGATCCTACAAGGCCACCTGGACATGCTCTGCTTAAAGGCAGCAGACAGCAAACACGATTTTGAAACCGACCCCATTCCCATGCACGTCAGTGGAGACTTGATCATCACTGACGGTGTGTCCCTTGGGGCTGGCAATGGTATCGCCATAGCCATGTACTTGGCCATTCTAGAAAATGACGAGATCCCGCATCCCCCATTGGAAGTGGTTTTGACGGTCCAGGAGGAAGCGGGCTTGATAGGCGCCCAGGCCCTGGACGCCCAACAGTTAAAGGGACGATACTTGGTCAACATGGACTCGGAACAAGAAGGAGAGTTCATTATTGGTTGTGCCGGTGAGCAGCGCTTGGAAGTTGATTTTGAATTGGAACATAGGCTGGAAGAAAAGTTAAGACCGGTCGAAATCAGCGTTCAAGGCCTGAAAGGTGGCCATTCAGGCATGGATATCGCCAAGAACCGGGGCAATGCCCTGAAGATCTTGGCCCATATCCTCAATGACCTCCAGGACCAGTACACCATTCGACTGAGCAAGTTTGAAGGGGGGACCAAGGTCAATGTGATTCCTTCTGACGCCCGGGCCCAGATTTGGATTAATGTTGGTGAGGAAAAAGCCATACGACAAGCGGTGATCAAGCGTTTTAGGGCCTATACCACAGACATGCAGCAGGTGGAAAATGCCCAGATCCATGTGATAGAGCTAAGCGAGGCCCTGCCACCCCTCATGTCCCTCTACTCTGAAAACCTGGTTGCCTTGCTCACGGCCCTGCCTTCAGGGGTCCGATTCATGAGCAATACCATAGACAACCTGGTGGACACCTCCATAAACATGGGGGCTGTCCAGTGGAAGGGCAACCATGTGGCCCTCCACCTGTCCCTGCGCAGTAGTACGCCGGCCAGGGAAGCGGCCCTCCTCAACGAAGTCAAGGCCATAGCAAAGGGTTTTGGTGCCACGGTCAAGCTCCGCAATGCCTATCCCCATTGGCGGATAGAGAAGGGGGTCCACCTCCACCGCATGTTCATAGACCAGTGGCGTAAGGAGGCGGGGACCGAGCCCAAGCTGACGGCAGTCCACGCAGGTCTAGAATGCTCTATCCTAGGCAGGAAGCTCAATGAAAGAAGCAACAAGCCTGCTATAGAAATGATCGCCTTTGGGCCAGACTTGTTTGACGCCCATACGGTGGACGAGTCCCTGAGTATCTCAAGTGTACAAAGAACCTACGGTTTTTTAGTTAAAATGCTAGGGAAACTGGAATAATCCATGGGCTCTTGTAGACTCTGTCAGTAATCCAGTGGTTATTTTGTGTCATTTGCGAATAGCGCCTAGGTCGTCTTATCCCGTATAATGACAATAGCTGGATTAACAGATGGAGGTAAGAAAATGGCAGGATTGCAATTAACACAAATCAACAAGGTATACCCCAACGGCTTTCACGCTGTAAAGGGCATTGATCTTGAAATTGAAGATAAGGAATTTATGGTATTGGTTGGACCATCCGGTTGCGGAAAGACGACGACACTTCGTATGATCGCTGGTCTTGAAGACATTTCCGACGGTGATTTAAAGATCGGTGAGAACACGGTAAACAATGTTCCACCAAAAGATCGTGACATCGCCATGGTATTCCAGAACTATGCACTCTATCCCCACATGACTGTTTATGACAACATGGCCTTTGGCCTGAAACTTCGTAAGCAGCCCAAGACGGAAACTGACGGCCGGGTAAAGCGGGCAGCCCAGATCCTGGGTATTGAGCAACTACTAGACCGAAAGCCCAAGCAGCTTTCCGGTGGCCAGCGTCAGCGTGTGGCCCTGGGTCGTGCTATTGTACGGAATCCAAAGGTATTCCTAATGGATGAGCCCCTATCCAACCTGGACGCCAAGCTCCGTGTGCAAATGCGTTCTGAGCTGATTAAGCTCCACAAAGAACTGGCAACGACATTCATCTATGTAACCCACGACCAGACAGAAGCCATGACCATGGGTACACGGATTTGCGTAATGAACGGTGGGATTATCCAGCAAGTTGCTGACCCACATACCATTTACGAAAAGCCTGCAAACTTGTTTGTAGCTGGTTTCATCGGTGCGCCGCAAATGAACTTCATGGACGCTACCGTTGTAGAAGACGAAGGCAAGGTTGCCGTGAACATCGGCGGTACGACAGTCATCATGGGCGACGAGCGCGGCAAGATTGTTAAGGAAAAGGGCTACATCGGCAAAGAAGTCGTTGTGGGTATCCGTCCTGAGCATATCGCTGTGGTTCCCCAAGGTGACCACGCCCTCAAGGGAACCGTTGAAGTAACTGAACTGCTAGGTTCTGAAGTCATCCTCTACATTAGCATGGGTGGCAAGGAACTGATCGGTAAGGTTGAGCCAGATGTTGGTGTGAAGATGGGCGACAAGGTGTCCTTCAGCTTCAACCCAGACAAAATCCATGTCTTTGACAAGGAAACTGAGCAGTCAGTGATCTTTGGCTAAAAGGCAGGAAGTATGATAGCGTAAATCGAAGTATATAAGACCCGCACCCGAACGCAGGGTGTGGGTTTTCTTCCGAAGAGAAAGGCGGACCCCATGGACTCCAACGTAAAAGTGCGGTTTTCACAAATCAGACAAATCATCCAGTGGCCCATATACCTGTTCGACTACGAAGGCCATTGCATCGACTCCAACCGTGTGGAAAAAATCGGTGAAGTGGTGGACCTTCCGGAAATGAATGGTTCTGAAACCCTTCAAACGGGTTCCTTTCACTGGATCGTTGTGGGTGACCAAGTGGGCAAGGGCCTCTACTACATAGCTGTTCGAGGAATCAAAGAAGATCCCGAAACAACCCTCAAACTCATTGGCCTCTTTTTTGAGGACCAGTTGGCCTTAGACGGTCAGTCCAACACCCTGCGAAACCTCCTTCTCACGGAAAAAGATGCGGATTTAACCCATGAACAAGTGGCCGAAATTGCAATGGTTTCCCCCACATATCGTGTGGTCCTCATACGCCATGAAAGTGGTGAAACCGAGGGGATTCGCACCATCATTGATAATATCTGTGACGCCTGCTCCCTTGTGACCATGGACCAGCAAACCCTATGCATGGTGGTTGGCCTGGAAGGGGAGCCCCTGCAGGAGACACTGAGCGTCATCGCCACAGAACTGGAAACCGAACTCATGGTTTCCGTGGCCATGGCTGTTGGTACCCAAGTGGACCATGTGGGCAAGGTCTGGCGGTCCTACGGGAGTGCAGTGAAAGCCCTCCAGTGTGGCCAGGACCTCCTGTCCGACCAACATATTTACGTCTATGACCGGATGATGATGTACATGATGGTGGACGCCCTAAAAGAAGAGGACCGCCAGCAACTCTATGCGGACTATGGAGACGGTTTTCAAGAACTCATTGAAGACGATGAACTGATCCAAACGGCCATCCAGTTCTTCGACAACAACCTCAATATCACCGAGACCTCCCGCAACCTCTTTGTCCACCGAAATACCTTGATTTATCGTTTGAACAAGATATTCAAGATTGCTGGTATGGACCTGAGAAAGTTTGAGGACGCTGTGCGCTTTAACTATTTGCTGATCCTTTGGAAGAAACGTCGTAGCCAGTAGCCAGCTGTTGGTGAGGGTCCCTGAATAACTAGGGCTTGCCTTCCGAGGTCAGCTAAGATATCCTATTATGGTATACAATGAACCACTGTTTGCTAGTATGTCAAACAGTGGTTTTCTTTGATCTAGAGTAAATGGAGTAAAGCAATGAATGTAGCCATCATCGTACGACAAGAAACAGCAGACCGCTGCGGGGGCAAGGGATGTCTCAACGCCTTCTTCCAGCGGAAAGACGCCTTTGTAGACCACCCTGAGGACGCACAACTGATCACCTTCACCCACCACGGCGGTGACTGGGACCACAAGGTGTCCCGAATGATCGAAAGCGGTGTAGACGTGGTCCACCTCTCCACCTGCATGAGGGCCAAGTGCCCTGAATATGCCCAACTGGCCGAAGAACTGTCCAAGCACTTCAAGGTCATCGGCTACAGTCACGGGTCGGAGAAGGAAGAAACCATTCGACTGGACAAGGTTGCGGACTAGGTTTCGACAAGACATAGGTCATACGCACGTAGAGCACTTTGAACCCAGCCTTCAAAGTGCTTTTTTTGTGCATGGATTACTTGTTTCCTTCGTAGCAACAGGACCCTATATCCTCTTACCTTGCCGATGTTCCAAATGATGAGAAACCTACAGTTCGATTTCGGACTGATCCTACTCCGTCCAAACTCGCTCCGCCGCTGGGCTCCGCTCAAACAGGGACTGCGCTTAACGGATCATTCCGCTCTCTCGCTGGGTTCCTCGTCATTTTCCACAAGGCAGCGGTTCGAGGATATAAGGCCCTGTATGAGAAGGGATCAAGTGGCGATTGCCATGTCCAAGAGCGTTTGACGGCTTGTCATTTGACCTAAGTGGGACCTATGTGTCCCTGACCGCAGTATTGCGAAGAACGACGAACTTCCCTATGAGACTGAGACTTTTTCCGTTAGCGGAGCCTGATGTTTGAACGAAGTGAGTTCCAGGCGGAGTAGGAAAAGGGCTCAGTCGAATAGGTGGAAGTTCATCGTGATGAGCTTAGCAAGGGAGGGGATATATAGGTCCTACTCCTTTAGGGGAACAAGATAAGCAGAAATAAAGCCTTCAAATGCATGTGCATTCAAAGGCTCTTTGAGTCTTACGTACAGTGGGTGTGACGCTCTTACTCTGCATTGCGCTTTAAGACACGAATACCCAGGGCGTCCATGGTGAACGGAGTGGATTCGCCGTTGAAGGTAAGGGTGCTTGTCAGGCCAAGGTCGTTTTGGTCGGGGTCAATGGCACCCTGGTCCAAGTTGGCAGCCAGGAGGACATCGTAGGTTCCTGCAGGCAGGGTGAGGTCGATCTCAGCTTCTGCGGGGAGGACGTTCATGATGACGATGATTTGGTCGTCGCCGGTGGTTCGTTCGTATGCAATAACATGTTTGGTTGACGCCAGTACATTCATGTCACCGGTCTTAATGGCTTCTTCCCCTTGGCGTAAGGCAATGAGGTTTTGGTAGAAGGCCAAGGTGGGGTCTCCCTCCACCCGGTCCCATTCCATGAGTTTTCGGTTATAGGGGTCGCCACCGCCTCGCATGGCGATTTCAGTACCATAGTAGATAACGGGTATACCCGGTGTGGTCAGGAGGTAGGTTAGGCCTTGGTTGAGGTAGGCCTCCTTATTGTCCTGGGCGTTGTTCATGAATCGGGAGTTGTCATGGTTGTCAATAAAGGTGGCCATGAGGTCTGGTCTGGTAAAACCCTCCTGGGCGGCAATGGCGTTGAGTAGGGGGGCGGTTGTTCCATGGCGCTTGAAGGTTTGACGAACGCCGTCGAAGAGGGCGTAGTTGGTCAAAGAGTCAAAGCCTATGTCATAGTAACTATTGAGGTAGTTGGGGTCATTGTGCCAAACTTCGCCTAAGAGGAAGAAGTTGGGGTACTTTTCTCTGATTTTTGTACTAAACTCGTTCCAGTAGCTTTTGGGAACGTGCTTGACCGTGTCCAGGCGCATGCCGTCTATGCCGGTTTCTTCAATCCACCAGATGGCATTGTCAACAAAGTAGTCGCGGACTTCCTGGTTTTCTGTATTGAGGTCGGGTAGGCCTAGGAGCCAGCCGTCTTCCACTTGGTCTTGGTTGTTCCAGTCCCGGATGTCCACCCGTTCGTGGAACCAGTCGGCCTTTTCCTCGTCCTTGACCCAGGGAGAATTTTGGCCCGTATGGTTGACCACGTAATCCAGCATGATCTTGATGTCTCGCTTGTGGGCCTCGTCTACGAGTTCTTTTAGTTCTTCCATGGTACCCCAGTGGCTATCTACCTTATAGAAGTCCCTGGCCCAGTAACCGTGGTAGCCACCAAAGTCGTTTTCTACAATGGGGGTCAGCCAAATGGTTGTGGCACCAAGGGATTTGATGTAGTCGAGTTTTTCTGTAACGCCCTTAATGTCACCACCGTGGTAGCCCTTGGGCGTATTGACGTTGACGCCAATATTGTTGTCTGCGTTACCGTCGTAAAACCGGTCTGTCATTATAAAGTAGATCATGTCTTCCTGGGTGAAGCCACTTTCCATATGAGTCACCGGGTAGAGGAGTTCATTTTTGTCCACAGGTTGTGGTGGGGCAGGGGCGCATCCTGTAAAAAGGAGGGCGGTGGTTGCTGCCAAGGCGCCTGCTGTTTGTAGAAACCTTTTTTTTGCTTTCATGGGGTTCTCCAATCCAATTATTTGTCATTATCGTAGCATAGGTGGCGATATTATGCTATCGGTTGCACACGAAAATAGGGTTTTTTGTGGGTGAAAACGATTTTTCGGCTGAAATATTGACGATTTCGAAATGATTGTGTTAAAATAATGGTGCGTCGGAAGTTTTTTTTTACTCAATCGTGCAAACGTATGCACAAACAATGACAAATGGAGGGGAATCACATGAACATGAAACGTATGCTGAGTGTCATGATGGTATTAACACTAGTGATCTCAATGCTAGCAGGTTGTACATCAGGCAGCGAACCGGAAGGTCCAGTTGAAATCACCGTATGGGAGCAAATGGATCCAAGCGCTCAGGAAGTTTTCGATAAGATCGCTGAAGCATTCATGGCTGAAAATCCAAACATCACTGTAACTCGTAACCACTATGAAACAGAAGAACTTCGTACGACATTCCAGTCTTCTGCTCTTGCAGGTCAAGGTCCTGAACTGGTATATGGTCCCAACGATAACGTAGGTATCTTTACGGTTTCTGGTCTGCTTCGTCCAGTTGACGAAGTGGTTTCTGCAGACTTCCTTGGCAAACTAGACAGCAATGCAATTGACGCTGGCGTGGTTGACGGCAAGAAGTGGATGATTCCAGATATCAATGGTAACCAAATTGCCCTACTATATAACAAAGATATGGTAGAAAAAGCTCCAGAAACGTGGGAAGAACTAGTAGCTATGGCGACTCCTCACCAAAATATTGACCCAGCTAACCCAGAAGAGTCTACTTACGGCCTTCTTTACAACGAACGTGAGCCATTCTGGTTCATCGCTTTCTACGGTGGCTACGGTGGTCGTGTATTCGATGCTGACCTAAACCCAACCCTAGACAACGATGCCATGGTTAAGGCCCTTCAGTTTGTTGTTGACCTAAAGCAAAAAGACGGTCTAGGTGACGTGGAAATGAACTACGACATCGCAGACTCCCTATTTAAGCAAGGCAAAGCAGCCTTTATTTTCAATGGTGCATGGTCTTGGAAATCCTACATGGACGAGGGTATGAACATTGGTATCGCTCCTTATCCGAAGCTACCAGGTGGCGACCGTGGTCTTCCAACAAACGCAACAAAGGGTTACATGATTTCCAAGTTTATGGACGATAGCAAGAAAGAAGCTGTTGCGACTTTCCTAGACTTCGCCCTTAACGCAGAAAACAATGCAGACTATGCTCTTGCAAACAGCCAGTCTCCAACAAACCTTGACGCTATGAAGCTTGACAAGGTTACAAGCAACGAACTTATGCAGGCATCTGTTGAAACAATCAAGTACACAACACCAATGCCAATTGTTCCTGAAATGCGAGCTATTTGGGACGCTATGCGACCTGAGCTGGAAGCTGTAATCGCCGGTGATATTACACCAGAAGAAGCAGCGAAGAACATGCAAGTTCGTGCTGAAGAAGGCATAAAGACCATCCGTGGTGAATAATCAAAAGTACGTGAACATGTAAGTGATTTGCCATGAACATGGCATAAATAAAGGGAGATGTTTTCATCTGCTACAGATGCACCATCTCCCTTTTTATTCTCATTTTTATCATTTCATGACGAAAATAGGTAAGACCAGTTGGCGTTACTACAACAAGCAGTAAAGCCAGTAAGACGTAATACCAGGTGACTTTCAATCAATCACCGACAAGCAAAAGCCTGCATATAGAAAACACCTTCAAGGTTGAACTGCCCATTTAGCCTGGAGGTACCCGAAAGCGAGGAGGCATCATGGCCGCGAATACAAAGGAAAAGGCACAAGCGCCTAGCAGTGTGAGTGCAGACAAGTTCAAAAAGTGGTATCCACTCATATTTTTAGCCCCTGCTATGTTGATCATGGCATTGATGGTAGCGTATCCCTTCTTTTATGGCGTATACCTATCCTTTACCAATATGAGTTTGGCAACATTCCTCAATCCTAAGATTGTAGGACTTCGAAACTATGTAGCCATCTTCCAAGACGGTACGGTTCTTCGTACCCTAGTTCGTACGATTGTGTGGACAGTGGCCAACGTAACTGTTCACGTTACTGTAGGTCTCTTCCTAGCAGTACTTTTAAATCGAAAACTACCTGGCAAAGGCCTGTTACGGATCTTCCTGATTATCCCTTGGGCGATCCCACAATATATTGCAGCCCTCACATGGAGAGGGATGTTCAACTTTAGTTTTGGTGCAGTCAACCTCATTCTAGGCAAGATGGGTTTTGCCCCCATTGCCTGGCTGTCAGACCCAACCATGACCTTCGCAGCAGCCATGATTACAAACTTCTGGCTGGGTGTGCCCTTTATGATGATGATCAGTTTAGGTGGCCTCCAGTCCATTGACAAGGAAATGTATGAAGCGGCTGACATTGACGGGGCCAACGGCTGGCAGAAGTTTAGAAATATTACCCTACCTTTATTGAAGCCTGTTCTGGCACCAGCCATTGTGCTGGGCACCGTATGGACCTTCAACCAGTTGAATGTCATTTTGATCATGGCAGGTGGCTTTGGTAATGAAAAGACACAGATCCTGGTAACTGAAGTGTATCGTTTAGCGTTCAACTTCTACCGATATGGTTATGCAGCAGCATATTCTGTTATTATCTTCGCTATTCTATTGATCTTCGGCTTGACCTTCATGCGTAAGACGCAAGGGATTGAGGAGGCACGCTAAATGAAAATTAAACTAAGAGAACACTTTGAGAAAAATGATTCACCGGCAAAGATCGTAGGCATCTATTTGATCTTGATCTTCTTTGCCATCATAGCCGTTTATCCACTGTTAAATGTATTGTCCATCGCCCTGCGACCAGGCTCATCCCTATACGTGCAGAACCTGGACATTATTCCGTCCAATGCAACCCTGGAAAACTTCAGGATTGCCCTCTTTGAACGTCCCTTGTTCACTTGGATTAAGAACTCTTTGATCATTTCATCCCTAACGGCTATTCTTGGGGTT
>CAYFHQ010000114.1:0-11664 GCA_964342805.1 uncultured Peptostreptococcaceae bacterium
CGTGTAGCGGATGTCTAGGTTCTTGTAGGTGTCTGATTGGAAAAATGGGTGGTCCTTGGTGATTTTTTGAAACATGATTTCCCCCTTTTGGTGTGTTACCGTGGTGTCTTCTATTTAAGTTTGTAAGTTGCATTCACTTTCTTTTCAAGATGAATGCCGTGGAAAACTAACTGGGTCTGTTTGCTTGCGACTGGCAGGTTGCCAACACAGGCCTTAAAGGTCATTTCGTCCTTTATATATTCATCTACGGGACCATGATCTCCTAGATACATCACTATGCCTGAAGATTTATTGCTTGGAAGTTCAACCTGAATGGATGCTAGATTGCTTGTTGTCCTGTAAATTAAGAAAACGTCTTTTACTTGGCCACTAAATTCTGCCTCTATGTAAGCCTCCTCTTTCTCACTGCTAGCAAGCAGGAGCCGTTGGGAGGGCATGAGATAGCGGTCCACTGACACAAGCTGCTTCAACTCTATGTAGACCAGGTCTCCCTCAAGGGACTCAAAAACCACGGTCTTATTCAAGGGCTTTCTAGGTCAAACACAAGGTCGGTGATTTCATTGGTTTCTATTACCCTATAGGGAATGCGACGGACGTCTTGATAGAGGTGTACTTGTTGAATGTCGCTAATTTCTTGTAGGGACGGATGGCCAGTATAGACCAAACGTCTCTTATTCATTTGTGGCCATGGTGGGACCAAACGTTTATCTTCTGATGAAAAGGTCAAATCCTCAGTGGTTTGCTTGTAACGAACCATGGTTTTGATAAACTCAAGTTTCATTCCATTAATGTCAAGGTCAAAATGTTCCAAACCATAGTCTGCGGATGGACCTCCCATGATTACATCTGAAAGGGAAAGCAGTCGATCTTCCATGTAATCAAGGAAGTACTCCAAGTGAATTTCACGGTCGAGGATCATCAGCCTATGAACGTAGAATTGATATGGGCCCACTTGAAGGAGTTTTTCGATATAGTAGACCTGGTGGTCATTTTTCTTCTTCCTCAGGCGCTTAAATAAGTCCATAGACCCTGTGTCTCCTTCGTCACTCCTTAACCATAAAAAAGCCCATTTCCTCTTGTGCCCTGTAGCCCACTTTTTCATACAAGGCTTTTGCATGGGGGTTGGTCACGTTTAGTCGACATTGACTTGCCCCGTGGTGGTCTCTCATTTGGTCACAAGTTTCCATGAGGGCTTGAGCCAGGCCCTGCCTCCGGTAGTCGGGGTGGACCCATAATTCGTCAACATAGATTACCCCACTGGGCCACCTGGGGCCAATTTTGGCCATGTAGTGCATTTGAATCCAGCCCACCATGACTTGATCGACCTCAACGGCGAAAACATGGAAGGTGTCCCTTGTGAGTTCCTTGCAGACTTGCTCAAGTTTAGGGTCATTATCTTTATTGCCGCCATGGTGGTTTAGCGTTTGGTCTATCGGTTGTCGCTGACCAGTCATTCGCCATTGCACCATGGCTTCAAAGGCCCTGTAGTTGTCTGGTGTTATTCTAATAATGTCTGCCATTTGACCCTCTATTTCTTCTTTAGTAGGTAGGTGTTAAAGGTCCCTCTTTGATCATGGGCCTCTTCCTCATGAATAATGTCAAAATGTGTCCGAAGGATGGCCATATCCTCAGGATAGATCAGTTCATTCTCACCAATGCGCTCATTGGTTTCATGTCGGTGGCCGAAACCCGTTACCAGGACGCAGCCTTGGTCTGCAATGTAATGGTGTAACTCTCCTAGGAGGTCCCTGGACAAGCGATAGTGGCAAATGACTGCATTATCGTATGTTTCAAGGCCAACCAAGGCTTTTGGACTAGTTAAGTCCACTTGCATGGTGCTTAAGCGGGTTGAAGACTGGGAGGCAAAGCTTTCTAAGCGTTCCAGACCAGCTTGACTGAAATCAAGTGCAGTTACTTCAAAGCCTTGATCCAATAGGAAGAGGGTGTTCCTTCCGTCCCCACACGCTAAATCTACAACTGACCCTTTTTTTAGAAGGTGGCAAAGTTCTACCAAAACAGCCTCTGGTGCCAGGGGCTGTTTTCCTCTGCTGGTAAACTTCTGATCCCAAAAGTCTTGATTCCCCATATACTCCATGTGATCCCCCTCACCTTCGATCCAATAAAATAATTAGAATGTTTATATATTTGTCATATTATAGTGAAAATGATGGGTCTTGTAAAGGAAATAATGGAATTGTAAGGCAAAAACAAGAAAAGCCCTTGGACCTAATATGGGTATCTATTTAGGCCAAGAGCTTGCAGTTAATCTATCCGTTTTCTCATGAGCATTTGGGTCGTCCCCAACATGGTGACCTGGTCAAATCCGAAATCCTCAAATAGGGCTACCTTACCTGCATACTGGGGTTTGTTAGAGCCAGCAACCACCAAGGGAAAAGCCTCCACAATCCCACCACCATCAGCTTGGATGGTTTCGAGCACATGGCCAAGGAGAAGGCGAACAAGCCCCCGCTTCCTATGGTCCTTGTCCACAAAGAAGCAGGCAACACGCCAGTCTGGTTGCAGGTCAGGCGGGATGTCCCATTTTTTATAGGTTCTGCCCCGGTCATACTGTTCGAAGTAAGAAGCAGGGCCATAGTGGCACCAACCAATGGGTTCAATCCCCTCATAAAGAATAAGTCCTGCAGAACGACCAGCCATCACTTGGTCGTAGTGGGCTGCCTTTCGTTCATCTTTAGACAAGGAATTGAAGACCGTTGACGACAAGCGGTGGAACATACACCAGCATCCTCCACGAACCCCCTTGTGCTTGTCAAAGAGGATTTCAAAGTCACACCAGGTGTCTGGAGACATCTTTTCAACATGGAATGCAGACATGGGGCCTCCTTTCTTACAGGTGGATTCTGTAGAGTACATGGGGACACAAGGGGTCTGACTGGCTCAGCTTGGGGTGGTCAAAGACCAGGTCCTTATGCATACCGATTTTCTCCATAACGGCTATGGAGGGGGTATTGATGACTGAGGTAAAGGAGCAAATGTCCTTTAGACCAAGCACTCCCTTGGCATAGATTAGGCAAGCTTTTGCCCCTTCAGTGGCATATCCCCTGGACCAATATACATCGTCTAACCGCCAACCAATTTCTATACAGGGAGTGAATGGTGCATCAAAACTGGCCATTTGGAAACCAATGAAGCCTATGAAGTCACCGGTTTCTTTCAGTTCAACCGCCCAAAGGCCATAGCCATGGGTCTCGAAGTGACCCTCTATCCGGTCCACCATGGCAGCGGACTGATCAGGGCTAGGAATATTGGGAAAGTACTTCATAACACTGGCCTTACTATTCATGTGGGCAAAAGGAGCCTTGTCCCCTTCCTTCCAACGACGAAATCCTAATCGGTCTGATTCGAATGTGTACATTGGGATATTCCTTTCTTTTCGAAGACAATAGTCTGATGAGCAGATAACAGCCTGATGAAATGTAGTACTTTCGACACGCAGTTTGATTATTTAACACTCACTCTGCTAAATGACCTCCAGAGACCACTTGTTTAACATATCCACTTCATACAAACAAGCTTCAACAAATGAACGTGTGTCTTCTTTGTCAGAATGAAGGCATATCACATCAACAAAGTGCTCAAAATCAATTGGAAGCTCATGGAAATCATCAATTACCTGGGTCAGAGCTTTATCAAGTTGAGTTCTACCCATCTGGTCCTCCAGCTGGTGGATAAGGTAGGCTCCTATCGTATAACTCAAATCACCAAGTTCATGGGCACCAAACTCTCGAATGGCCACAGCTTGCTCAAGTTTAGCCCATTGGTCCTTAAAACGACCCATTCGCTTTTTGATCACTTGATCCTTATACTCTAAACCCTTTAGGTGCTCCATGACTCGATCTTCCATATAACATGTAATGGCTTCATCGAAAAACCGGCAGCGTTGTACCAAACCGTCAGCCTTAGGATTCCAACCCAAGTGGGCATATTCATGGATAAAATGGCTCAAGTAGTGGGGTGACCCAAAGGCACTAGAGGCCATAAAGATAATCCCCTCCTGTACATAGGAGCCCAGGCTTGCCTCCATACCAACAATCTTTTGGTCAGGGCGGATGTTACGCTCACCAAAGGTCTGGTTTAAGAATTCTATTCCTTGAGCAGATTGATCAATGAAGTCTGTAAGGTCCGTTTTGTCTTCTTGTAGGTAAACGGTACCAAGGGGTGTCTCTTGGCTTTTAAAAATTCCAATGGCAGCACTGATGTTCAAGTTGCTACCTTCGAAATTGAAGAGCCCTTCTTGGTTTCCAGAGTTGTTATGGACATCATCTAAGTTTGACAGAACTACATAGTCGCTGGGAGCACGCACAGTAAGTTCAAAAGGCCCTTTTGCCTGCTTGGTATAATAGTTCATTTCTTCTGTACAGAACAAGGGATAGCAAAAGGTCTCAAACCGTAAAAGAGAAAAATTGGGTCCAATGGTCTCCTTTGCATAAGGCGTTGAGCCCGTTGACCCATCGAGTACACCCGTGTATGTGATTTTAACTTCCTGGCCCAGTGGCAGGTCATAGCAGGCAACCTTATAGTCAAACAAGCGCGGTATGGTAACTTGCTTACAAACAAGGTTAACCTCTTGTCCGTCAACCAATGCTTGGTCAATAACAAAAGACCGGTTGAGATAGAAGCGGTTTGACACCCGGTCTTGTCTTTGAAGGGTCCAGACCCCACGGATTTTTCCTTCCTCTGGTCTTATCTGAAAATCAAATTTCATAACTTCCCCCTCCTTATCTACCTATACCTCATCCAACCGCTTCACATATACAAGCCCAGTGTTTTGGCCCTGTAGGTAGCCACTAACCCAAAGGCAACCATCATTCAAACGGGTAATCCCACTTATACCAAAGTCACTTTTTAAAGCCACAGGTGGACCTTGTACCTTCAAGGTTTCAAAAACAGACTTTCGTGGAGTACCACTGACTAGTTCCAGAGACACTTTGTTTAAGAGGACGTCCTTGTTCATTCGGTTTTTTTGAGCAAAGACAAGGTCCCTACCAAAACCTATGGTCAAGTTGTCACCACAGCGATTTATGCAGGGTTTATGTCCTCCCTTAAAGGGCAATTTAACAGGTTTGGTCCAAGTTTCACCCTCATCCCTACTCAAGGATTGATAGAGGTCCCAACCATCATCTGCAGCATTTCTCAGCAAGGCCATAAGGGTCCCGTCATCCAAGAGAACCAGTTCTGATCCTATGAAGTGACAACCATCCACATGAAAGGGCCTGGCTGACCGCCTCCAGTCTTTTAATGAAGGGAAACTCATATGGACCCACTCCTGGTAATAGCCCGTCTGTGGGTTCTTCTCAAAGGTGAGTAAGAGGACTTTACCACTGGGCAAAAGGAGGGGTGCACTGCAAAGACTTCCCTCTATCCCCGTTTCTATATACTCTGTGTCACCACTTGTATGAGGACAAAAATAAACAATGTCCCCATGGCCATGGAGGGTCTGGGCAGAAACGAAGAAGACAATTGGCTCGCTGGCCCCCTTCAGAAAGCGGGGATTATGCCAGTAAGGGACGCCCCTTGTGTCCCTCCCCAAAGAAATCGTTCGGTCGAGCGCATCTTCTGAAAAGGTCTTTAGTAAGAGTCGCGTATAGGTGGTTGTTTCAATGTCCTCAGCTTCCGTATAGGTCATGTAGAGGTGGTCACCGTCTGACCAAAGGTCAGGCAGAGTTTCATAGGTAGACTTGATCTCAGCAGTATACATGCTAAACCCCTTTAAACCGTTCAAAGGCCGTGGAATCATACCATTTGGGGATATGACTCTGGAAACGATCATAAGACGCTACAATTAACTTGGCCTGTTCTACCATATTGTCGACTTCCTCCTGGCCAAAGGCCTTGGCCCAGGGTATGGAGGACAACTGATTGGCCCCAATATAGACAGCAAGGAGCCTAAAAAAATCGTCAGGTATGTCTCCATCAAAATAGCCGTCTATGCGGCCCGTAGCAAAGAGCGGACTATAGTAGGCACACCAGGTAATCCGGTTAAACTCTTCCCAGGGGTCACCCAGGTCCAGGCGGTTAAAATCAACGACGCCCAGTTGATTGGACCCATCGAGGACCATGTTGCCAATATGGTAGTCCCCATGTTGGAAAGTGATGGGCCGGTCAGCGAGTAAGTGGCGATTTTGCTGGATAAAGTGGATCATTTGCTCAAATCCATCCACTTCAAGGCCACAGTCCAGGTAGGACTTGAGTTTGCCATCGATCTTCCGGTTGTACCGGTCAGCCCATGTCCAGGATGGCCTTGGGTGGTCAATGCTGTGAATGACTTTTAGGATTTGCCCTGACAGGACGCCCAGTTGGTACTGGGTTTTGTCATCCAGTCCGGGTAGTATGCCAATGGCCTCCTGGCCTTCAACCCATGTCAAAAGCATATAAACCCCTCGCCCCTGGTCACAAGTACCAAAGTCAACGGGTTTGGACACGGGGATGTCATAGTCCTTTAAAGCCAGTAGCAGGTTATACTCCCCTTCTTTTTTCTTGAGGTGCTTGCCGGCTGTTACCCGGAGCAAGTAAGCCCCTCCGTCTTTGGTAACCACCTTGTACTTTTCGTCTTCAGACCAGCCCGCTGTAATGGGTGTGATTGAAGCCCACTCCTGTCGTCCTGGTATATCATTAATTGCAATCATACAACCTCCGGTCGCGGTATGGCCAAGCCCATTCGACATAGGGACCAGCTCATGTCCGTTTCCTTAACGGTGTCTGCCAAATCCCAAAGATGCGGTAATAACCGAACTTCCACTTGCCGCTCAAACAATGCACTGAACAAGTTATCGTATGTATACTTGGCTATGGGTGTCTCGGTTCGTGTACTGACATAATATCCAGCAGATTGGTCCTGGAGGACAAAGTGACTGGTGTCAAACTCATAAACGTAGAGGGTGGTATTCTTCATGGTCTCAAACCACTTGTTTTCAATGGCAACCACATGGTTGACCTTGGAGGTGGAAAACAGGTGGTCATAGGCCTGCCGTTGGTCATTACTTGTTGTATGGAAGGCAACCCTTGGGCAGTTCCTAGGTGTTAAGAAGTTGGGTAAACAGGCCTCAGTAATGGCCCAGACCAGACCCTTAGTTTGGTCCAACTCCTTACGGACCGGTATCCGGGGTTCAAAGACTTCAATATGGGCTTCTTCGCTAACGTGAAAAAGTCTTAGCTTGTCCATGGGGCCTCCTAAAGGTCAACAATATGTATGTCTCCATTATCCAGTTTCACACCTGGAAAGAGCGTGTGGATGATCAAACTGTGGCAGACAACAATGATTTGGTCCATATGCAAGTAGGGTTGAATGCTGGCCTGGACCCGCTGTATAAGGGCGGCCTTGGTCTCCCACTTTCGACTTTCCCCTTCAGGTACTTGACCCCCATGGCTCTTAAAGTCCTGGTAAAGGGCAATGGCCTCTTCCGTAGATGCATACTGGCCGGTCAGGTCTGGATTCCATTCGTGGAGGTCTACCTCAACTTGAATGGGCAGGTCCAGGCGGCGGGAGAGAATGGCTGCACTCTCTAGGGCCCGGGTATAGGGTGACGAAAGGATCATTTGACTCCCCTGGAGTCTATGATCCTTGGCTGTTTGGGTAATTTGTTCTTTTCCTTTTGTTGAAAGCGGGGCTAGGTCCCGCCCGTGGCCGATATAGGAGCCTGCGTCGATATCGGTATAGTCTGCTTGTCCGTGTCTGATGAATACTACTTTTGCCATGTCTGCTCCTTTATACTTTTGTGTACCACTTGCCCATGTGTAGGCCATTATAATAGGTGGTTCCTTCTTTAAAATAACCAGTGGAACACCCTTCCGGGTTGTAGCCCAAATACTCATAAAATACAATGGCCCGTGTGTTTTTTTCGTGGACCACCAAATTGACCTTTTCAATTTCTGTCGAAGGTTGCTTGATCCAGTCTTCCAGATAAGCCATCAATTTTGACCCATAGCCCTGGCCCGTGTGGGCTTTTTTAAGGGAAATGCCCAGGTTACCCCAGTGGCGGGTTTTGGACCGGTTTCCACCGTCGACCGTCATGATCCCCACCAGGTCACCGTCCACTTCACAAATGGCCATGAGGCAGTTAGTTGATTGCAAAACTGCCTCAATGTAGGCCACTTGGTCCTCGAGGTCCTGATCTAATTCACCGAAAACCAAGGTATGATAGGTGCTTTCGCCTGCAATTTGGTTCACATGGTCTATGATTGCCTGTGCATCTTCCACCTGTGCTTTTCGTATGATCATGACGTCCTCCAAGTTGGCTTGTATATCGATTGACTACAAACCTAATTTTACCACAGATAGTAAATGGTGAACATTAATTCATCAGCAACCTGTAACCCATCAATCCCATTCAGGCTTTTTCAGGCTGGATGGGTCAGGATCGTCCTCTTGGATGTCAATTCGAAAGACGTCCACCAAGTCTTGAATGGCTTCAGACTCCGCCTTGAGTGCTGAACTCTGTCCATTTAACTGGTCTGTGGAGGCATGGATACTATCAGAAATGAAAGATATTTCTTGGGCTGTAGCTGACACTTCCTCTGAGACCGCCGTGGCAGACTGAATCCGTTCAAAAATACTGGATTTCTGGTCATTGATCTGGGCTGTCGTGTCATGGATGGCTCTTACCTGGGGGACGATCCCTTGGATTGAGGTCAGTATGCCTTCAAAAGACCGTGTTGCGGACACCACAACCTCAAGCTGGTCTGCAAGCTGGACTTTCACCTCTTCAGAGGACTGGACTGCCCGGGCCGCCTCACCTGAAATGCTGGCAACAAGGTCTGCTATTTCCCGAGAGGAGACTTTCACCTGGACAGCTAGTGCCCTAATTTCCTCAGCAACCACAGCAAAACCTCTTCCTGCGTCTCCAGCCCTTGCCGCCTCAATAGCTGCATTCAGGGCCAACAAGTTAGTCTTTTCGGACACCACGTTGATGACTTCTGTAAACTGGGTTACCTGTTGAATACTCTCCACTAAGACGTGGATGGTCTGCTGGACAGCTTCAAAGGCCGCTTTCATGTCGCCTATGGACTGGTTCATGGAGGACAATTGCCTGCCACTGGTCGCGGCCTGGTCGTTGACCTGGTCCGCCTGTCCCTGGACTTTTTCTGTGATTGTAGCCACATGTTCCACCTGGTCACTGAAGGTGGAAACGAGCATGGACAAGTCCGTCAGGTCTTCAGCCTGTTCGTGGGTCCCAGAAGCCATTCCTCCAACGGCACGTACGATCCCTGCATGGGAACCAGCAAGCTCCCTGGCCATCAGATCAATTTCACCAGACTTGCCGTCAATGGAGGTGGCTGTTGACTGGATCTTGGCCACAATATCCTTCTGACTCATGAGCATGTGGTTAAAGTGGTGGGTTACATCACCCAGTTCATCCCGGCTCATCACAGGACATGTGGTGGACAGGTCTCCATTTTGGGCCCGGCCCATGGCTTCTTTCAGACGTTCAAGGGGGCGGGTAATCCGCTTGCCAACGACCACAGCCACAACCATGGCTAGGCCAGACCGCCCAAGGTGATCATTAGAAAAATGCTCTGTACCCGGGCCAGCTTGGCGAATACTTCATCCTCTGGAACAATGATCACTATGGTAAATCCATTGGCGTCCATGGTTTTGTAGCCAACCACCTTCATTTCGTTCTCATAAAATATTTGCTTAACGCCCTCCCCAAGGTCTTCAATTCCCTTTGAAATTTGGTCCAAGTTTCCTTGGTCCAACAGGGTAAGGGGTAGACCCAGTACTTGGTCGTTAACTGTTGTGCCCCTGTGTAGGTCCACCAGAACCTTCCGGTCCTCGTCTAAGAGAATGGCATACCCACTGGTATAGAGCTGCATGTCCTGGATGACGTCACTGAAATAGCTATAGTTCAGGTCCATCCCCACAACCCCCACTAAGACGTCGTCCACCATGACCCTCTTACTATAGGTCAAGATGCGCCCGCTCTGGTTGACTTTAGGATTGACATAAGCCCCGCTCCAATAGCTACCTTCTAGAGCGATGGGTTGGTCATACCAGGGGGACTTGCCTTGGCCCAGATCACTCAAACTGTATTGGTTGCTTACTGCCAGGTATTCGTCATTGGGATCAAGCAGGTATACCGCCTGGTATAGGTCCGTTGCATTTGGGACCAGGTCCGGGTTCAACACGAAGTAGGCATTTACATTCCCGCTGGCTGATTCTGCTGCCAAATAGACGCTCTTGGTCACCTGGTCTACTAAAACTTGTGCGTCAGCCTCCGTGAAGGTGGCTGGGTCATAGGTAAAGTTCTTGATGACCTCTGACTTCATTCCGCCCACTGCCGTTTTGACCCGCCTAACCGTCTTATCAAAGACAAGGGCCTTATTGGTGGCTTCCAGTTGCATGATTTCATAGGCGTCCTCCTCCATGAAGTTTGTGGTTGCACTGAGACTAAAACCTGTCAAAACAAGGGATACCAGCAAAACCACTCCGACAATACTTACTGCAATTTTATACGACACTTTTCTCATAAACGACCCCTTTACTCTTCTTTATCGCTAGTGTCAGTATGACGCTTGCATGTGAAGACCCTGTGAGGATCATATGAAGGAAGCACGAAAAAAGCCCCATTCCCATGAATCATAAGAATGAGGCTTTGTATATGCTCGTTATTACTGGTTCAAACGTTCCTTCATATGATGGTCAGGATGCATTTGCAGGAGGTCCCACCGGTTTCCATAGAGGTCTTCAAAGACGGCAACTGTGCCATAGGGCATTTCCTTTGGGTCTCTGACAAATGAGACCCCCTTGGCCTTCATGCTTTCATAATCTCGCCAAAAGTCGTCCGTATTTAAGAAGAGAAAGACCCGACCACCAGCTTGGTTGCCTATAAAGGCCTCTTGTTCCTCCTTTGAAGCCCTGGCCAGAAGGATGGTCGTTTCTCTGGAACCAGGGGGAGCAACGACAAC
Source organism: uncultured Peptostreptococcaceae bacterium (assembly GCA_964342805.1). Classification (GTDB taxonomy): domain Bacteria; phylum Bacillota; class Clostridia; order Peptostreptococcales; family Acidaminobacteraceae; genus CAYFHQ01. The sequence continues at coordinate 10,927 of CAYFHQ010000114.1, forward strand.
CCACCGTTTGTCCTGTTCTGGTTGGTAGGTGTCTTCTATGAGGTCAAAATTCAAGGTATTGGTATAAAAATCAATGGCCTCGTCGTAGTCTCGAACGACAAGGGCAATGTGAATAATAGCTTGTTTCATAGGTTCCTCTTTCCTTGGCTCCGTGTAAGGGACACATCAGTCTTGCTCAACTAAACCAGCTTGTGGTCAACTAGGCCAGGGTCGATACTTGCTTGCGTAGATAATACCAACTGGCTCCTGCGCCAGCAACAAAGGACAGGACAATGGAAACCCAAATCCCTGTAATTCCCAGCAGACGTGAACCCAGAATGCCAAAAGGCACGTTAATAATAAATATCCGCATGAGCGTCAACAGAGATGACCACACGGGCTTTTTCATGGCATTTAGGGCGGACGTATGCATGAGGAAGGCGCTTTGGAAACCATAGTTAATGGGGACAATCCACATGTAGACCTGAACGATGTCCAGAACTGCTGGATTTGTCGTAAACATGCTGGCAAACTGCCGTCCTAGGCCTGCTACAAGTACCAGCATGACCAGGCCATAGAAGAACATGGCACGTTCACTCTTCCCTATACCCTCCTTGACACGGTCTGGCTGACCCGCTCCTACGTTCTGTCCAATAAAGGGCATGATCACTGTGGACAAGGCCCCAGGGATCATAAGGACAAACATGTCAATACGCGTGGCAATGCCATAGGCAGCCACTGCATGGGTTCCATAAGCCG
>CAYFHQ010000115.1:0-11054 GCA_964342805.1 uncultured Peptostreptococcaceae bacterium
AAAAAAGTGGCCTACTTTCTGGCGAAAAATGGACTATTTTACTTGACTCCTTACAGCGGTATTGTAGTTTTTTCATAGTCTCTCCTTTTACTTCTCCAATTATACATGAAATTGTCAAAAGTGTAAGGGGGTGTGTGGGAGAAGCATAGATTTTCACCATGTGACCGGAAAATGTGTCATAATAACCATAGTGAACAAGAACGGAGAAATGGAGAGCACATGTTTAAACGACTATGGAATAACCAGCAAGCAAGGGCCCAAATCCTAATCCTTTTGGCGATTGCCTTGACCTATGTATTGCAACTGACAACCATTGAAAATGTCCTTGTGAGCAAGGGAATTTCTCTGGTGATCATTGTCGCTTCGATTGTTGGAATGATCGGAAACCTAAGAAGCAGGGCACAAGCGAGAAACCTATTGCTCTACCACGTTATCAATATTGCAGCGGTCCTTATGGCCTTGCCTCAGGTGGATGCGGTTTTGCGATAGGTCATTTGAAACGATAAACGCGAAGAAGTCCAGTGGTGATTGTGCCACTGGATTTTTTGTGTTCAAAAAAAGAAAAGGAGGATTGTACATAGCTGTTTTACTCCGGTTTCACATAGACCCCAGAGAACATCATCTGACTCCCCCATGGATCGTAAATGAAATAGATAAAGGGTTTGTCAGCAGTCACGACCACCTTGGGCATTTCCATGGGCATGGAGGTGGTTTCCACTTCCATGATGGTCACCGCAGCAGCGGTGGTACCTTCTTCGTGGAGGTCAATGGCGGCGTCGTGGAGGACGTTACTAAGAACCAGGTTGGGTTCCTCGCTGAGTCCAGAGAAATCTGCATTTTTGAGCTGGAACACATCGGTCACTCCCAGGGTTTCCATCATTTCTTGCAGGGTTAACTTGGACTTGTGCTTGAACTTGGGCAGGGTCAGTTCCACATCATAGCTGGAGGCTTCTGCCATGGCAGTTTGTAAGGTCTTTTGATCCAGGTCTTTGAGCAAGTCACTGACTGTCCCGTGGGTAGGGACCAATAAAACAAAGGAGCCATTTCCATAATAAAGCTGAACCCACTGGAAGTCTGGATGCTCATAATAACGAGCTGTAAGGGTTTTGTGCATCATATCTGTTTGAACAGCCTGGCCATTTTCAAGATAAAAATCTTGGGCTTCCGTTTGTTCCGGTGCAAACTCCTTAGACCAAGTTCCCTTAAAAAAGAGGGCCGTCATCAGGGTGGTTACGGTTTCCGGTGAGGGTTCATAATCGGACTCGATCATGCCCCCAGTATTGTCCTTGATCCACGCCTGCATTGCTGCTGCCGTCTTGGGGTCTAGCATGTCCACTTCATAAGCAGTCCCCTTGTATCGCTGGGCAAAGAGGTCTACGTAGGTTTGACGGATGTTGAAGTTTTCTTTAACCCATAGGCTACTGGCGATATCGATGGACTCATTCTCTCTTCGTTCACCTGAAGTCTCCAACTCATGTATGTATGAAGTGACAAAGTCTTGTCTTTGTTTGGACTTAAAATAGTCTGGCGCAGCCAGGGCCAGGACCTGGTCTTGACTACTTCCTCCCGTGGCGTCTGCCAATATGTTCATGGCGATGGACAGGTTGAGGGGGGAGAGGATCAGGTTCGCGTCTGGTTCACTGTCCAGTTGCATACGCATGTAGTCCAACCCAACCCCATTACTATGGGTGCCAAAAGCTATTCGATCTGTCTTGTCTACCCGGCTTGATCCTGGTGTGACAACCTTGGCCTCCACCGGTTTGACTTCCGAGAGGGGGTTGACGACGTCTAGGGTGTCAGCAACCTGTGAACAGGCCACACCTGCCACCAGGAGTAGACTGGCAGAGGTCAATGCCAAAAATCGTTTCATGGTCTTCCTCCTTTATTTTTCCATATCCCAAGTATATCCCGAACCCTCCGCCACGTCACAAAGACCACCAAAAACACATGGAATTGTAATATGAGACAAGTTGGCGGTCATGCCTCTTAAGTCCTACTGTGGGAAATCGGTTTTGGTCGTTGATGAAGGCAGATTGACTTATGTCCCGGTGCCCCCCTTTAAAATGGGGTATACACTAAAAAACTGTCCAAGGAGGCCCCCATGAAAACACTCAAATGCCAACGTTGTACCCATAGACTCTGCGCCCGCAAGGTGCCCATGTTTTCCACTCTACCGGAAGACGACCTGAGGGTGATCGTCCAAATGACCGGCCACCGGGCCTATGACAAGGGGGAAACCCTTATACACGAGGGGGACGAACTCAGCACCCTCTTTATCGTCAACACAGGCAAGGTCAAGATCAGTTCTTACACGGCTGATGGCAAGGAACAGATCCTCCACTTCCTCCAGGATGGAGATTTTTTTGGCGAGTTGAGCATCTTTACGCCGGAAACAGCATGTGGCTTCACAGCCACAGCCATGTCCCAGGTCAATATCTGCACCCTGACCAAGGACCAAATGGACAGGCTCCTCCTCCAGCACCCCACCATCGGACAAAAGCTCCTGGCAGAACTGGCCCTCCGCCTACAAAAAGTAGAACGCTTGGCACAAATTCTGGCCACCAACGACGCCCAGCAGCGGTTGATATTGTTGTTGCTGGAATTGGCGCATCAGTATGGAGAAGAAAAGGACGGGGCAACGGTCATTCAGCTCCCCATGTCCAGGGAGGTCATGGGCAACAGTATTGGACTGACCCGGGAGACGATCAGCCGCAAACTCAACGGTCTCCAGGAAGCGGGTCTCATTGAACAAAGGGGCAACAAGACCATAATCATTCCGGATAAAGATGCGCTCCAAACCCACTTTTAATTTCTCCCCAAAACTGTGATTTGGATCATATTCTCTTTTGTCAATCGGGCATACAATGGCACCAAGAAGCAGGAAGCCAAGATCAACATGCCCAAGGAGGATATGATGAAAACCATACAATTGAACGATACAACATTTTGGATTGGCAAGGTAGACGACCGAAAAGTTCCTTTTCACCGATTGGTCCTGGAAAAGGGAACAACCTATAATAGTTACCTTTTGAAAACAGAAAAACCAACGGTGATCGACACGGTGGACTTTAGCTTTGGCAAAGAGTTTGTGGACCATGTCAAGTCAGAAATAGACCCCATGGACATTGCCTATATTATCATTAACCACAGTGAACCGGACCACTCCGGTGGCCTGGGTGCCCTGGCAAGAGCGGCAAAAAATGCTGTCATTGTGTGTACGGAGCCAGCCGTTTACGAGCTGAAAGAAATGTATAGGCTCCATGAGCGGGACTTCCTAGTGGTTGACGACGGGGACTCCTTGGACATAGGCGGGAAGACCCTCCAGTTCATCCGCACCCCCTACTTGCACACGGAAGAAACCATGTTGACCTATGCCGTAGAAGACAAGACCATCTTCCCGTGTGATGTCTTTAGTACCCATGTGGCGACCTATGACCTCTTTAACGACCTGGCTACAGAGGACATTACTCCAGACTTTGACGTTTACTACCAACTGATCATGCATCCCCACCGCCGCTATGTCCGCCGGATGATCGACAAGATCAAGGACCTGGACATCGACATGATTGCACCCTCCCATGGCTATATTCTTCGGGAAAATGCCCAAGATTTTGTAGGGCGCTATGACGCCATGAGCCAGGACACCGAGTCGACCAAGCGGGTTGCAGTGGTTTACTCCACCCTGACAGGCAGGACCAAGGGTATTTCCCAGGAAATCCAACGTCTTTTGGAAGACGAGAAATTAACTGTTGACCTGGTGGATGTGAATAAGACCACCATCGATGATGTTTTAGAGGCCATTCGTCGTGCTGACGCAGTCTTCTTTGGGACGTCGACCAAGTATGCTGACATGATCGGTGGCCTGGAACCTGTCCTTAAACGCCCTGATGAAGTGGACGGCCAGGGGAAATTGGCTGCGGCCTATGGGTCCTTTGGTTGGTCTGGGGAAGGGATTGAAGTGGTGCAGGACTACCTGCTGGAAAGCTCCATGGAAGCCCTCAACACCTCTCATATTATTAAGACCACAGGCATGATCGACGTCCATTTCCCTGTGCGGATTCGATTTTCCATGGATGAGGCTGACAAGGCCCACTTGGACCGGGCGGTTGGGTATGTTGTGGAAAGATTGTATGGCCAGTAGAAAGCGGACTTTAATCGTGTTTTAGATAACAGAAGAGACAAGGAGAAACCCATGAAAATAGATCGTAAACAAACCATTGGACAAATTATTGAAGTGATTCCTGCAGCCATGGACGTCTTCCACGGCCTGGGTGTAGACTACTGCTGCGGTGGCAACGCCCCCTTTGAGGAGGCCCTGGCCGACTTGAACCTAGACGTGAATAAAGTGGAGGCTACTATCCTGGAAAGAGTCAGTGAAAAAGCCTCCATTGAAGAACCCATGGCTTTGGAGATTCGTCCTCTGTTGACCTATATCCATGATAAGCACCACATTTATGCCAAGGAGTCCTTAACAGTCATTGACGACCTTATGAAAAAGGTTCTGAAGGCCCACTACCGTCATCAAATGGATCTGGTACTGGCCCTCCACCGCAATGTAGGCCTGCTGAAAATCGAGATGGAAGCCCACCTGGAGGAGGAGGAGGAAGAACTCTTCCCGGCCATCCAGGGTTGGTTGGGTGGCCTGATTCCCCGGGAAACCGTTGACAAGCTAGTTAAACGAATGGAAGACGAGCACGACGGAGCAGGTGACCTACTGAAAAAAATCGAACAACTCACAGATGGTTTCACCCCTCCCGAAGGGGCCTGCCCTACACAAAGGCACCTTTATGAGCGATTACATGACCTGCAAAATGACGTTTTCCAGCATATATTCTTGGAGAACACGGTGCTTGTGAATAAGCTACAGCAATAGTTTGGGAGTTATTCAATCAAACCATACAGAGGACACGGTTGCATGCCGTGTCCTTTTTTGTGTACAAAATTTCGACACCCCCCTTTTGACAGGGGGTCTTCAAAAAGGATATGATGGCTCTAACAAACACACCCCATCTGCAGGGGGTTGGTAAGCGGAAATTTGTCTTGTATTTCACAAACTCTGACAAGAGAGTAACGGGAGGTATGTAGTGGGTAAAAAGGTTCTGATCGTCGGTGGCGTAGCCGGTGGGGCGGGTACAGCTGCTAGACTGCGACGGGTAGACGAAGACGCACAAATTATTATGTTTGAAAAGGGAGAGTATATCTCCTTCGCCAACTGTGGCCTACCCTACTATATTGGGGAAACCATTGAAGAGCGTGACGCCTTGCTGGTACAAACGCCAGAGGCCATGGGGACACGTTTTAACATGGACATTCGTGTTCGCAACGAAGTCATGTCCATTAATAAAGAAGCCAAGACGGTTACAGTAATGGATCACAATACAGGAAATGAGTACGACGAGTCCTATGACGTTCTTGTCCTATCTCCGGGTTCGACACCCCTGCGTCCGCCCATTCCTGGGATTGACTCACCAAATATTTTCACCCTATGGAATATTCCAGACACAGACGCCATTAAGGGTTATGTGGACAACGAGAAGCCTGCCCGGGCAGCTGTTATTGGCGGCGGCTTCATCGGTCTTGAAATGGCTGAAAACCTCCATGACCGCGGTTGCAAGGTGTCGGTTATTGAAATGGCTGACCAAGTCATGCAACCCATTGACTTCGAGATGGCCCAGCAGGTCCACCACCACATGCGCACGGAAGGTGTGGATTTGAAACTAGGCGATGGTGTGAAGACCTTTAGCTATGACCACAAAACCAAAGAAACCACCATTACCCTTCAAAGTGGGGAAACTGTGGTGGCTGACCTGGTGATCCTATCCATCGGTGTTCGTCCTCAGACCAATCTTGCCAAAGAAGCAGGTCTTGAACTCAACAAGCGGGGCGGTATTGTAGTAGACGACTACCTCCTGACAAGTGATCCAAATATCTATGCTCTTGGCGACGCAGTAGAGATCATGGATTTTAACGATAGCAAGCGAACAATGGTACCTCTAGCAGGGCCAGCAAATAAGCAAGGTCGTATTGTGGGTAATAACATTACGGGCATGAAAGAAAAGTACAAGGGTACCCAGGGTACGTCTATTGCCAAGGTGTTTGAGTTAACGGTAGCCAATACTGGCCAAAATGAAAAGCAACTGAAGGCTAAGGGTCTTAAATACGGTGAAGACTACCTCAAGACCATCATCCATTCCAAGTCCCATGCAGGCTACTATCCAGGTGCCATGCCTATGGCCATTAAACTGATCTTCGGCAAGGAAGACGGTAAGGTGCTGGGTGCACAAATTGTGGGCCACGACGGGGTAGACAAGCGGATTGACGTCATTGCAACCTCCCTGCGGTTCGGCGGTACGGTGGAAGACCTAAAAACGCTGGAACTGGCTTACGCACCACCTTTCTCCTCTGCAAAAGACCCTGTCAACATGGTGGGCTTTGTGGCAGACAACATCCTCAGTGGCAAGTCCAACCAGTTCCACTGGGACCAGTATGAAGACCGCAAGAATGAAGTGGTTATGCTGGACGTTCGGGAAGAAGAGGAACGCCTACTGGGTCACATTCCAGGTTCTGTTCACATTCCACTGGGACAACTTCGGGACCGATTTAACGAGCTGAACAAGACGTCGGCCATTGTGATTTACTGTGCGGTTGGCCTAAGAGGGTATATCGCAGAGCGCATCCTTAAAATGAATGGTTTTACCAATGTCATGAACTTCAGTGGCGGATATTCCACCTACAGCTGTATTTTCTGTCAAATTGAAGACAGCCATCGACAACGGCGTTGAAATGATCGCCTGCAACATGTCCATGGACCTTATGGGCATTACCGAAGACGAGCTTATTGAAGGTGTCAACATGGGCGGTGTAGCCACCTATCTAGGGGCTGCAGAAGAAGCCAATGTCAACTTGTTTATCTAAGGAACTTAATTCCGAGTGTCTTGATCGGCTTCCTTGAGGGGTCAGCTGAACTGTGGTAAAATAAACCTGTAATCCGGTGGGTACCCCCACGGGGGTGCGTATGGAAGAGAGGTAGGCCATGGCAAAACAAGAGTCGCAAAAGGCGATCATTAACCGTCTGCGGACGATCAAAGGACATATAAACGGTATTGAAAAGATGATTGAAGAAGGCAAGACCTGCGACGAGATCTTGTTGCAAATCGCAGCCATCAAGTCGTCTGTTCACAAGGTTGGGGTAGTTATTATGGAAGAGCACGCCCTCGAGTGCCTCATGCCAGAAGAAGACCAGCCGGTGGACAAGGAGCAAATGGAAAAAGTGATTAAGACCTTTGTCCAGTTCTCCAAGTAAAACCCATATGATTAATTAGATGCGCCACAGCGGAGGAATTCGCTGTGGCCTTTTTTTTTACATTCCACACTTTTTCCACATTTCCCACATCAACCTCCTACATCTGGATCGTATTCTTATACCAACAACAAACAACAGCGACGGCGACAAGCCGAACCGATTCCAAGAGGAGAAAGAAAAAATGATGAAAAAATTGATGAGTGGACTAGTGGTTTTAACTTTAGTAGCAACAGCAATGATGGGTACAGCCGTATTTGCCGACACAGAAGTGCCAGTGGAAAAGGCAGAGCGACCCAGCCTAGAAGAATTGTTTGATACCTACGCACCAGAAGTGGCTGACCAGTGGGACGCCATTAAGGATCAAAGCGAAGCCATCAAAGCCGAACTGGCTGAACTGAAAGAAATTAGAGAAGAAAGTCGAGAAGCCAACAAGGCAGAACGTGAAGCCATGGTAGCTGAGAAGAAGGCTGAATGGGAAGTTGCAAAGGAAGAGATCAAGGGCGATTTCCAAATGACCAAAGAAGAGTTTGACGCCCTGACAGACGAGGAAAAAGAAGAAGTCAAAGCCCAGCGTGAGACCATCAAGACCAACCTACAGGCCAAGCGGGAAGAACTATTCGGTAACAAGGAAGAGCGTCAAGCGGCCAAAGAAGCCCGTCTAGCTGAAAGACAAGCCCGCCGCGAAGCCCACCTAGCCAATGTGGAAGCCCACAAGGCAGTAGCAGCTGAGTACAAGGCCGCCCTAAAAGTTGCCCTAGAAACAGAAGATGCGGACGCCATCAACACGGTCCTAAACCAAATGGTAAACCACGCTCAAGAACGTGTGAACAACCTGCAGGACAAGCTGGATACGATTTTGGCGAATCAGGAGTAGGTTTAGGATCAACAATTACAATAAATGAACAATCAAAAAACCCGCTCGGTTGAGCGGGTTTTTAGTATGCAGACTAAAGCCACCTTTAGAGTTATCCAGGAGCTAATGACCTTGAAATGGTTCTTCCAATATAGGCCTAGTCATAAACCAAAGCCGTCCGCGTATACCCCCTAACCGTAACCACATAAAACAAACCATAAATCCCCAACATCACCCCAAATGCCAGTAAAACCGGCAGGGTGAAGTCCAGTCTAAAGACCTTAGACAGGGCGATCAGGGCGAAGGTACTGTGAACAAGGCCGATCAAAACAGGCTGCAAGAAATAGTAGAGGACCTGTTTGGCTATGGACTTTCGAACCTGGTCCTCCTGGGTACCCACCCGGAACAATATGTCATACTTGGCCTTCTCTTCTTCTGCTTCGGTCACTTGGCGGAAGTATAGAATACTGCCTGTGGTGACCAAGACCACCAAGCCTAGAAAGGCACCCACATAGAGCATGAGACCCTTCATTTCCTGTTGGCTGACAAAGTGGGAATACTGGTCGTAAATGCGCATCTGGGGCTTGTAAGTTTCCATAATAGCTTCATTGGCTGGACTAAACATTCTTGGATCAGCCACCTCAAAGACGTGAAGCAGGTTCAATGGGGGTTCTATTGCCTGGTCCAAGGTCGCGTAATCAGAGTCAGTTACCACCAGGGCATGGTCATTGAGAATGGCGGGTAGCAAACTGAAGTACCTATAGGTATAGGACTGGCTATAGGCCTTCAAGTCGTCGGGCAAAACCAGGGTCTTCTTATCCACCTCCATCCATTCAGCGTATGTGGGTCCGAACAAGTAGGCAGACCCATCTGCAAGGCTAAGGGTTTCCTCCCCATAGTAGCTTAAGAGGTCATTGGCCGATGAAAGACCAATAACCATTACAGGAAAAGAGTCATTATCAGCTTGAATCGCGTCGGTGGTGAGGAAGGGGATTTCCTGGTCGTGGATCAGGCTATGGCCTGCCTCCTGTAACACAGTCCGTACCTCGTCTCGGGCACTTGCCTGGTAGTCCATGAGGGAATAACTGAACTCATTATGGGCCAGGGACATGCTGTCAAAGGTGTGACCCAGGGAGATGGTTGTCCCAAAGGCACTGAGGGTCACGGCACATAGAATGGCGATATAGGCCATGGTCATGGCATAGGAAAAGGACCCACAAAGGCAGGTCCTTTACATCTTGCTTAGATCCATTCATGCAAAGCGTGGATTGACTTCCTAAAACAAAACATAAGACCGAGGCGACTCAAAATAAAAGGCCCGATCAAGTTGTCTCAGAAGACTCGGCTGGTCAAAATCCAACTGTCCGGTCCTATACAGACTTTCCAGTGAGACTACCCCGGTCACCCAAGAAGAAAACTCATTAATAACTAAGTTCAAGTGGACTTCTTCTCCCTCTCCAATGGAAGCCCGTTTCATTTCCCCTTGGGGGTGGGAAATATGGAAGACTACTTTATAAGGAAGGTCCACAGCAAGTAGGTCCAGTAGACCCTGGGGGTCCAAAGCCAGGGGCATGAGGCCCAGGGAATGGTCAGACACCTTTAAGGATATCAAGTGCTGGGTCTTGGGTTCCGGTACAAAGTGGGTGTTTTTTAGCATCTGGTGGAAGTGGCGGTCATAGGTGGCCACTTCCACATAGGTTACCTGGTCTTTTTGGGCATTAAAGAAGCTACAAAATGCTTGTAAGGCCTTGGGTGTGTAGAACATTTCAGAGACCACGAGTTTCTGTCTTTGCATGTTGCCTTCCCCCACACCCTTTTGTGTATAGATCATATAGCCAATCAGCTGGCCTTGGTCCTTGGCCAGAAGGAGTTTGCCGATGGTCATCTTATGAATTCGGCGGCGGTCAGCTGAAGTTTTTTTGCTCATACCGTGGGTGGACGTTGCCATCTGGTCATGGAAGGCGATGATATCCTCGTAATCAGCTTCACCACCGTAGGAAAGCAGGCTCCTGTCGCCCATGTCCTTGAAGTCCCTTGGGGCCGCGCAGTAGGTAAAGACCTGGGGACCATAACCAAAGCCAAAGTTCCTATAGAACTCTGTACTAAATGGATACAGGTGGTAGAGGAGTACGCCAGCCTCATGGGCCCGGTCCATGGATGCCTGGATCAACCCTTGGGCGACACCTTTCTTCTTATGTAACAAGTCCACTGCCAGGGACCCGATACCTGCTGTTGGGATCATGTGGCCGTGGAAGTTGGTTGTAAAGTCATAGTGGAATTCACAACCCATGAGGTCAGGTCCGTAAGCCCCCAGGGCCGTCACGTCGTCGCCCGAGGCCAAGTCCTTGTAAATCTCAGCATAGCGCTTGCGTTCGTCCGCATCTCCTTTAAAACTGGATGCATAGGCCGACTGCTCTATGCGGGTTAGTTCCATAAAATCGTCTTGAATCACCTTAATCTCCATAGGGTTCACCTCCGTTTTACTCATTTTATCAAAGCGGGGGGTCTGTGTCACAAGAATCGTTAAAAAAAGTGAAATGGGTGATTTTAGCCCCTTGTAACACGGCTGACGCCGTCCTGACATATGGGTGTAACCAATCTCACCACCTTTGAATAATGTCCCATATTTATCCCACATTCTAAGAAATTTCTCTCACATTTCCCCTGTAGTATGTAACCATAGCAAGACAGCACTCCAAGAAGACAAACAACAACCGCAATATTGCAAACGAATGATTTTGTCCCTTACTCAAAATCAAAACATGCACAAGCTAAACCATATGAAAGTGACATGTAGACCAAGTTCTACATACTTAAGGAGACCAGCTATGAAAAGTCAAGTATAAAACAGAAGAAAGATTGATCAGGTAGTGTTCCTAAAAAAAGCCGCACTGAACC
>CAYFHQ010000116.1:0-10762 GCA_964342805.1 uncultured Peptostreptococcaceae bacterium
ACAGTTGAGCAATTAGACGAAACGACCTTTAGCATAAGCGAGTATCAGCACTGGGAGGAGTTTCACTCTTATTTGGTCATAGGCGACCAGCGGGCTGCACTTATTGACACAGGTATTGGTATAGGAAATATCCGAACCCTAGTGGAGACCTTGACCCATTTACCTGTTTCTGTGATCACAACCCATGTTCATTGGGACCATATTGGTGGCCACCACTTGTTTGATCGCCATTATGTCCACCAGGATGATGTCGACTGGTTCAAACATGGTTTGCCCTTGCCCATAGAAGTCATTCGCAACAATGTGCTCAAAAGCGTTGACCCTGTACCGAGAGGCTTTCAAATTGAAGACTACCACTTGTTTACCGGAACGCCTACAGGCGTCCTATCTGGTGGGGAGCGCATTGACTTAGGCAATCGATACCTGGACGTCTTGCATACTCCTGGCCACTCACCAGGTCATATTTGCATTCTTGACCATGACCGCAAGTATGCCTTCACAGGGGACCTTGTATATGAGGGCACCCTCTATGCCTTTTATCCCAGCACTGATCCCGTGGCCTATAGGGATTCTGTACACCGTCTTTGTGGCGAGGCCAAGGATTATCGTGTTCTACCTTCCCACCATAATTTGAACCTCCCAGGTGACTTTCTAACACGGGTATGTACTGCTTTTGACCAGTTGGAGGAGGAGGGCCATTTGGTCCAAGGGAGTGGCGTATTTTCCTTTGACTCATTCTCCATACACGTCTAGCTAAAATCCAAACCTTTGATATTCGAGGTTAAGACAAAGAAACAAGTTTATAGAAGACAGCCAATATGCTGTATTTCAAGCCACTATATGTAAATGTAGTGGCTTGATACCATTAATGGTGGTATACTATGGAAGGCTGGAGGTGTCAGATGAAATCACACAAACGCTATTTCAGGGGACTTATTTTAATCCTAATCTCGGCTGCCTTATATGTAAAATTGCCCTATACAGACTTGTCCTTGGCTAAGCTTGTATTGCCGCCCATGCCTGTGGGGGACAACTCAACCATATATCTCAGTGGTCTACCTGTTTTTATGTGTTTGATATTTGGTTTTATGGACATTCTTAAGAGTAAGGTATTGCCAATTGGGGATGTAGGAGTGGGTTTAATGGTCTTCTTTGTGGTTATACCCCTCGCATTCTATGGGGTTGATTTACTAAAAGGACCCTTCTTTATCACCCAAAGCGATCTCCACCAAATCGATTTTTTAGACGGTCATTTGACTACTGTTGAAGACAGAGAATTCATGCTTTTTACCTTGGACTTAGAATATTATGGCCAGGAGAACCAGGTCTTCCAAGTTCAAGTTCAGGTGAGTGACCATGCTGCGACTGTCATCGGTGTAGAGGAGTTCCAAGTCAAAGCACCCCAAGAGATTCACATCCAAAGGGGTCAACAAACATATGAGTTCCGATTTCCGATCGACTACCAAAATGGTTCTGACCCTGATGGCATGCTTTACCATGAACCTGTGGACATCATCTTAAGCAATGAGACAGACCAGGTCCATTTTCAAATGTATGATGGAAGTCGGTAAGGGGCCGAGGCCATAGGCAAAAATCAAATCATTATTCAAATCATTTCACCTGTATAGACAAGTTGAAATCCTGCCAGTAGGCCTTGAAATATGGGCCTGGACGGGAACTTGCAATGAGGTGATGAGATAAAGACATTCATTCTAGGAGGACAATATGATTCAGTATACTTCAGACGTAACAGGGATCACAGCAGACCAACTCAAGGGATTTTTCGTTGACTGGCCAAACCCGCCATCACAAGAACGCCATGTAGACATTCTTCAAAAAAGTGCCTACTCATGGGTGGCAATCGATGACGAAACAGGTCAGGTAATTGGTTTCGTGAACGCAGTGTCAGACGATGTTCTTTCTGCATATATCCCTCTATTGGAAGTACTGCCAGCCTATAAGGGGAAGGGGATTGGCACCGAACTCGTAAAGAATATGATGACGAGCCTGTCTCACTTGTATATGATTGATATTTGCTGTGACGATGACGTTGTACCATTCTACAAGCGTCTGGACTTCTTCCAGGCCAATGGTATGGTGTTTAGAAACTATGACCGCCAATCTGCTGAGTAAATCAGGGCAGGTGTTTGCAATGACCTAAACTTGAACTATTTCGAGAACTATTTAATGAAGGAGGGCACCCTTGGGTGTCCTTTTTGATTGTCATTTTGCCATGTTCAGCTCAAAGGGGTTACATAACATATATATGCCGACCATAAAAATTCGATTATGCACTTTTCAATGATCCAGTCAGTCCAAAGGGATTAAAATGGGTAACATTGGGTATTCTGAGTTCAGGGGGACAGTGTCAACACAAGGAGGAAGCATGTATACCATTCAACAAGAACCATTCGGTTTTTCCTTGGTCTTTAAGGGAGTCGTGAATGCCGCAGAAATGAAAGAATGGAGACGGGAGTCAGAGCGTTATCTCAACAGCCAAAAGGCCGGCTTCAATGTTTTTGTCAACATGCAAGACCTGGAGCCCCTGACAGCTGAAGCCCAAGCCGTGATGGAAGAAGGCCAAAGGGCTTATCGGAACCATGGCATGGTAAGATCTGTGGTCATCCTGAATAATACCTTAATCACATTACAGTTTAAACGAATAGCCAAAGAGTCAGGTATTTATCAATGGGAACGATATATCGACGCTTCAGTAACAGCAGATTGGGAACGTCGAGGAATTAACTGGCTGGTTGAAGGAATTGATCCTGATTTAATTGCATAGATAGTGGAGGATGCAGCATGGAAATGCAGACCGGGAAAACACGGATTTTGAGCAGATTTATGCTGCAGATTTTCTGTTCTTCTTAACTGTGCGATAAATATACATTTAATACATAGTTGAATCAGAAAGAATCAGCCCCTCTGACCACCTAAATCAGCCATTTTCCTTGATATTACTGGATTTAGACCTCTATTACATACTGCTTTCACTAAGCTAAATTTCCTCTCTTTTTTATGTCCAATACTTGATTCTCAACCTCTAATCTCTGTCAGTGAATGCTTTCAATTCGTAACTGACCTCATCGAAAACACTAATGTGTTGTATATCACAACTTACGTATTAATCATTCATTTGATCTGTTCACTTGTTCATAACCTTATTGTAGATTTTAACCCGGACCATGCGTTGCCTTCTTTATTGAAAATATAAGTCGTAAAAGTATATATAAGTAATATTGATTAATAACTTATAATAAATTATAATATAACCACACCACACTACTTTGTCCCGATTACACCTATTTTCTCTTATAAAGGATCAGGGACGGGTTTGCTAGAATACGAGGAGGTTTATATGTCAACAGGACTAAAACGCATTAAGGAACGGATTCATAAGTCGCGCAAGGCTGCCGGTCTTACACAAAAAGACCTGGCTGATCAAATGGGGATCTCTCAAGCAGCTTACTCTTATTTTGAAAATGGAGACAAGCCCTTGCCCCTGAGACGCCTGGATATGATTGCTGAAATATTAGGGGTATGCTTTGATGACTTAGTCAACCTACCTAAGACAGAAGACATTATTGAAGGTCAACCCCATGTCTTGGAGTCCATCGACCAACGGTTGGCCTCCATTGCGTCATCACTGGAACGAATAGTGGTTTTACTGGAAGGCAAATAAGTCAAAAACAAGAGGCGCTGTGTGAGACGATAAGATATAGGCTATTGACCCATTTGATCAAAAGCAAGTCTCTTATTCGCTCATACAACGCCTATATTTTTCATTAATGTTAGTATTTACAAGTGGCCTTTCTTGCGTAGGCTATCTATGCTGGACTCTAAGCCATCCTTGGTTTTAACCTCAACAACAACAGGAATTTTTCTCTTCTTAGCAAAATGCAGGATCTCACTGATGGGTAACTCACCACAGTATAAAGGAAGATGGTCAACACCTTCAGCACAATCGTGGAGATGGATCAGCTGAATGCGGTCTGCATAGCGATCAATGAAAGTCTTGTCATCAATACTTTTTGCCTCATGGCCGACGTCCCATACTAGACCTACAAAAGGATATGCCAGGGCGATCTCCAAAGCTTCTTGTATAAAGGGCATGTGGAAGTTACCTGTATTTTCAATGAGCAATTGGATTTCACTATACTCAAATACATCCTGCAGGGCTGTCATTGCATTCTTAAAGTGCTTGAGGTACTGGTCCTTATGTTTGTCATATAAGTAGACCTTGCCCTCAGGCATCTTAAAATAGGTACCTGGATTTAAGTGCATGGTCATATGACGGACCTTGTCATGGTCATAGTGCGTGGCAACCGTGCGGATCAACTGAAGTGCGCTTTGGCGAATTTCTGGATTAAATTCAGCAATATCAATCGTTTCAGGTAAATGAATGCCTAACATTTTTTCCATGTCATAAACAAAGTCAATAAACTCATCCATAATCAGTTGACTTGTGGTGAACTGTGGCAAGTTCATATTCAGCTCAATTATATCCAGATCTAGTTGCTTGCATAAGGAGAGCTGAGATTTCAGGTCCCCCAATTCTAGCAAACTGGGCATACCAAATTGCATATCCCCTACACTTCCCTTCTAATTGGTACTTTATTACATAATGAACTTCAACAATAGGGCTGCAGCGGCAACAACAGCTAAGACAAGGATAATCTTTGCACCAAATCCATCACTGGCTTGCTCTTCTTCTACACCTTCGCCTGCTGCCAATGCCTGGGCTTCAAAGTCTGACTCATTTAGGGCCATTTCCTCTGCCACACCACTCTGTCGTGCTGTCGCTGCAAAAACCTGGTGTATAATCCCCAGGGCTGTTTGGTATTGAACCCTTGGTACTTGGATATCAAAACCGTCTTTACCTTCTTCATATTGCATGGGAATACCAAACTGCTTCATGATCTCCCGAATTTGCTTTGCTTCATTCTTAGAGCCTACAGTCGTTAGCTGCTGCCAGTTCATGATGTCCTGGTCACCGGACGACTCCTCCTGCTGGGCCTCAACTGCTTTTGCTTCTTGCAGGTCTACTAGGTCACCACCACAATCACTACATTTAACTGCGTGGTCTTCATATTCAAATTTACATGCTGGACAATATTTCATGGAACCCCTCCGTTTATTCAATCTAAGACATATTATACCATAGATCAGTCCCTTTTTATTTTCTCAAAAAGGACACTTTCTGTTGCAGGATTTGACAATTAAACGGAGAATACATACAATTCAGGTAGTAGATTGGGGGAATAAAGAGATGAAAATGGTTCAACTGGAGCACTTGGAGACAGGTATGGTGATTGCAGAGCCTGTCCTAGGTGATTTTGACTTAGTGTATGCAGAACGTGGCGAGTCTGTCACAGAAAAAATGTTGGAAAGACTCGACCGTTTGGGTATCCCATTTGTGTTTATTGAAGAAGACCAACCGAACGCTAGTGCGCGTCTTGACCCAGACCGGTATACCACAGAATATAACCAGACATTTATGCAGTGTCATGAAAGTTATAATGAACTCTTGTCAGTTATAGACGGTGTTTTTTCTGGCTTCCAGTTGATTGACACCAAGGTCATTGACGCAGTCAAGGACCCCATCAACACCCTGGTGGACAACGTGACCATTGATACCTCCATGCTCTTAAAACTCAAGAAACTCCACAGTAAGGACGCCTATTCCCTTCGCCATAGCCTCCATGTTTCCATGCTGTCTGCTATGATCGCCAAGTGGATGAACTACCATAAGTCCGATATCTCCAATATTGCCCTGGCTGGTCTCTTTCACGACATTGGCAAGTCCCAGATACCTGACCAGGTTTTAAACAAACCCGCAAGACTGGATGACTCGGAGTACCAGATCATGAAGCAACATTCGGAACTTGGCTATGAAATGACCCGTACCCTGGGTGCCCTGAACCAAGAAGTCCTTCGGGGCATTGTTGAGCACCATGAACGGGCAGATGGCACGGGCTACCCCAATGGTCTATCCCAGGGGCAAATCCACCCCTACGCTAAAATCGTGGCTGTAGCAGACGTATACGACGCCATGACCACTGACCGTGTCTATTCTAAGCACCGGAGCCCCTTTGAAGCTATTCAAGAGATCAAGCGGATCGCCTTTAATGGCGAAATTGACGCCAAGGTCACGGCGGTATTCTTAAAAAATATCTACCGGATGTTTGTGGGCTCTTTCGTTATGCTTAACAGTGGTGAAATTGCAGAGATCGTCTACATCAATAAAGTGTATCCTGACTCACCTATTGTCCGCATTGGCCAATCTTATGTGGACCTGTCCACTGAACGTCAATACGCCATTGTGGATGTAAAATTCTAAAATAGCTTTCTTCGTGCCTAGTTACGTGCCTCGTAACCTAGGCACTTTTTTATTGGCTAAATGACCCTTGAGTATGACAAATGTCCTGTATAAAAACCGATTTGTCCACTATATTGGAGGTACAAACATGTGGATAAAAAAACAAGAACGATTTTGGTGGAAAGCCTATACATGCCCTTACTTAGCGTGTATAGTGTCTAAAGATGAGAAAACACCAATCACCTAAGGAGTCATTCTATGAAAAACTCACAAGCAAAATATGCTGTATTTGCGAGCTTTACAACCATGCTGGTCATGGCCATGAGCTATGCAATCCGAGGTATGCTTGTACCGACATTTAAAGAAGTTTTCACCATCGGAAACTCGGAAATTGGCTGGTTGATTTCCACAACCACCATCGTCACCATGCTCTTCAGTTATGGGGGCAGCATGATGTGTATGCGGTATGGTCAAAAACCCATTTTGATCATAGGAACCCTTGTCAGCGGCTTGTCCTATTACCTGACATCCTTCGCCAATAGCTACACAGCCCTTTTTGTGGGCTATATTGGCATTACCATTGGGGCAGCATCCGTCATTATAGCCATGAACACCATGATCCCGCTTCTACAAATTCAAGCCCAAACCCTGATCATGAACCTCCTCCACTTTTTCTTTGGCTTTGGAGTGACCCTTTCCCAATCGGTGTCAGGTTACCTCTTGTCCATCGGTACTCACTGGCGAATGTTATTTGTGATCAGCGCCGCCTTATATGTAGTGAACTTATTGATTATCCTTCCCATGCGGGGCCCCAGTGGCACCGGCAAGGTCCGCAAGGGCAAGTCAACCCCCATTCCCCACAAGGGTATGTTGGCCTTTATCATATTAGCCATCGGCTTCTATGTGTCCGCTGAGCTACAAACTGGCAACTGGTTTGTCAACTACCTCAAGGATACCTATGGATACGCAGAAAGCACGGCTGCAAGTTTTTCAGCCATGTTCTTTGGTTGCTTTGCCTTGGGCAGGCTACTGGGCGGCTTTATCTCTCAAAAGTATGGCCCATTCAAATGTGTTTTGATCAGTATTTCCATTGCAGTGACCCTTTATACAGCAGGCTTAATGCTGGGCGAGCCCGGACTTTACCTGGTCTCATTCTCAGGCGCCTTCTTTGGATTGATCTATCCCACCATGCTGGTGGTAACGGCCAGCCTTTATCCCAACACGTCAGTCAAGGTAATTGGGATCTTGTCGACCATAACCAACTTGGTCACCTTTATTACGGGCCTTCTCATGGGCTACATGAACGACTGGATCGGTACCAGCCTGACCTTTTGGATGATCCCAGGCTTCCTCCTAGCCAGCCTCAGCCTCTTCTTAGTGGTAGCTAAATACATGAAACAACCGGAAATTTCGGAAATCATAGAAAAAGCAGCTCAGTCCGCATAGACTGGCTGCTTTTTACTTTTGGCATATGTCCTATTCGAACAAGGCCTTGGTCTTGGCCAAGGAGTCGATAATAGGGATGTTTTGCGGACACTTGGGTTCACAAACACCACAAGCCACGCAAGCAGACGCATTTTTATCTGCAGGAATAAAGCGATTATAGGTGTCTTTGAAGCTGTCCTTGTCTTCGAAAATAAAAGCATTATTATAGAACTCGAAAACCCGTGGGATCAACACGCCATGGGGACACGGCATACAGTACTTGCACTGGGTACAGTTCACCTGAATCCGGCTCTGATACAAATCAGTGACCCTTTCAATTGCATCCAGTTCCTCTTGGACCATGGCATTGGCTTGGGAGTCAGCTGCAATCTGCATGTTTTCAACCACATGGGGCATTTCAGACATACCGCTGAGGATCACGTGAACTTCAGGCATGTTCCACAACCAACGCAGGGCCCAGTCCACCGGTGAACGACCTTCGACTGTAGACTCCATTACGCTCCGAATGTCCTGGGGGATGTTATGGGCCAAGTTACCCCCACGAACGGGCTCCATTATGACAATGCCCAGGCCCTTGTCAGCAGCATACTTCATACCTTCATATCCAGCCTGGTAGTCACGGTCCAGGTAGTTGAGCTGGACCTGGCAGAAGGACCAGTCGTAGGCGTCTACAATTTCCTTAAAGAGGGGCAGGTCGTCATGGAATGAAAAACCAACATGCTTGACCCTTGGATCATCCTTAAGACGGTCCAGGAATTCAAACAAGCCCTGTTCCTTCAAATTAGCCCAGAACCGGCTATTGAGGGTATGTACTAGATAAAAATCAATATGGTCTGTCTGAAGCTTGTCCAATTGTTCATTCAGATACTTGTCAAAGTCACTGGGATCGTTAATGAGCCAGCTGGGCAGCTTGGTTGCCAAATGGACCTTGTCCCGGTAACCGTCCTGAAGGGCCTTGCCCACAAGAGGCTCACTCATCTCACCATGGTAAGGCCAAGCGGTGTCAATGTAGTTGACCCCTTGATCAATGGAATGTCGGATCATCCGGATCGCTTCCGCTTCGTTGATGTCTTTTGTATCATCACTGTTCAACGGAAGCCGCATACATCCAAATCCCAAAACGGAGACCTTTTCCTGTGTTGCACCAAAATTTCTATATTGCATATTGTCACCTCCACTATTTATAATTATATCGTGTTACGAAAGAATTCAGAAGAGAATATTTGAATTTTGTGTAAATGAACAGAAATCCAATGTTTTGGGTATAAGTAAGTATCGGAGGTACTATATGGACATCAACTCCACCATGTACAAAGTACTATTTTTATATGCATTCACATTTTTAGCCCTATACATTGCCAACTATGCCATTACCCGGGTCACAAGATCCATGACCAAGGGGGCAGAGTATTTTGTTGCGCTTACCTTCACCACTGTAACAGGTGTCCTCATGCTCTTTTCCATCCATGTAATCAATTTGTCTATCATTGACGGCAAAATGATTGCCTTGGCCCTTTGCACCCTCTTTTTCAGTCGCAAAACTGCCATTATTCATGGACTCTCGTCCCTTGCCCTATATGCACTCTCCATCCTGGTCTTCCCCATCCGAGAAGAGCCCTTCCACATGCTCCTTCTCCTGTCCTCCTTGAACATGACCACGGTTTTTGTCATTGTCAATGGCTATAAGAAGGTCTACAAGGACCAAAAAGAAGGTGCTGTACTGCGTTATGGCATAGGCTTATCTTACCTGATCCTGCTACAGGGATTTTTCTGGTCCATTTTACTACAAATCCGCTACAACCTAGGCTACCTAAGCCTGGTGGACATTTCCCTATTCGTGATCATCTATCCCATTCTGTTTTATTCACTACTGACCATGTTCTACTATACAAGACAACAGGAGCTGCGGATCAGGGCCCTGGATACTTCTAGAGACAAGTTAAAAGACCAAAACTTGGAATTGGCCAACCTCTATGGGACCCTCCAGGTTACAGCTCAAGAGCTGGAAATCAACAATCATGCCCTCTTATCCAGTAACCAACGCTTGTCGCTGATCCTGAATGCAGGTAATGAAGGGCTCTGGGAATACGATGCGCTTAACCATGCCTACCAACTGTCCGAGACTTTTTGCGCCTTGTTCGGCTTTGACGTGTCTAAAAGTGACTTTATTATTCAACATCAAATTGACTTGATCCACGCCGAGGACCAATTAACCTTCCAGGAGTACCACTGGAAAATCCACCACGAGCCAGAAGAACGTATGTCTGCGACCTTCCGAATACGAAAACGTAACGGAGAGTTTACCTGGGTTGAAGCCACTACCGTTGCCCTGCTCAATCAAGAAGGACGACTCCTCCGTCTGGCAGGTACCTACAGGGACATTAATGACCATAAGACTTACAATGAGAAATTGGAACGCTTGGCCTTCACCGACGAGCTTACCGGTTTACACAACCGCAAGTATATGACAGAAATGCTAAACCGCTATGCCTTGGCCTCCTTTGACGAGGAGGTCTCCCTGACCATTATTTACATGGGCCTAGACAATTTCAAGACCATCAATGAGTCCATGGGCCATAATGCGGGTGACGAGATCCTATGGATTGTGTCTGACCGACTCAGGGACAGCCTACCGGAAAACACCTACCTGTCCAGGTTTGCCGGTGATGAGTTTGTCATTCTAGTGGACCATATGGTGACTCGGGTAGAACCCAAGCACCTGTGTAGCCAGATCCAACAGACCATAAGGGAACCAGTCCAGTACCATGGCATGGAGATCATCCTAACCACCAGCATGGGCCATGCCTCCTTCCCTGAGAATGGTTCGGACGAAAATGAACTCCTCCGAAATGCCCACACCGCCATGTATGTGGCAAAAAGAACGGGCCGTGGTCGTGTGGTTCAGTTTGACCCGTCCATGACGTCTGAGAGTCTGGAAAAATTGAGCTTAGAGATCAACATGAGAAAGGGCCTGACCCGGGGAGAGTTTATTCCCTA
>CAYFHQ010000117.1:0-10553 GCA_964342805.1 uncultured Peptostreptococcaceae bacterium
CCAGGTGGCCATTTCTGAGCGCCACCTGCGCAAACTCTTTGCCAAGGAAGTGGGCATATCCCCTGTTAAGCTGGCCAAGTACCAGCGGGCCGTCTTTGCCAAACACCTGCTTTTGTCGTCAAACCTGTCCATGACCCATGTGGCCTTTGCCGCTGGTTTTGGGTCCATTAGTCAATTCAATCATGTATTTCAGGAGTTTTTTGCCATGAGTCCAAGGGAGTTAAAACGCACCAATTCAATTGGGGTCAACAAAGTTGACAAGGGAAATACCATGACCATCCCCTATAAAGGGGATATTCGTTATGACGAGGTTTTGGCATTCATGTCTCCTCGTTTAATCGAAGGGGTCGAGTATATTGACAGGGGGCGGTATGTACGGACTTTCCGAATAGGAGAACACAAGGGTCATTTTGCCGTGGAAAACAACAAGGCCAAGTCCCAGTTGGAACTCCAGGTATTTGCAGACAACTTAACGGTCTATAAGGAAGTCTATTACCGGGTCAAGCGGATGTTTGATGTGGATACAGACCTGGGAGCCATTCAAGACCACTTTAGCCAGGACCCCTGGATTGGCCAAGTGGCTGTCCCAAGGCTTCCCGTAGCCTTTGATCCCTATGAGTTTGTGATTAGGGCCATACTGGGCCAGGTGGTCAGCATAAAGGCTGCTACCACATTGGCAGCTCGGATTGCCCAGAAGGCAAACGTACCCTATAAAACCAAGGATGAGGGTCTATGGCTCCTCTTTCCGACCTTAGAGGAAGTGGCCCCCCTTGACCTGAGTGATATTGGGACAACAAAAACCAAAAGGGCCACCATAGCCAATGTCAATCATGCCCTCTTGACTGGGTCCTTACACCTGACCAGTAACCAGACCTATGAAGACTTTGTCAAAGACTTTACGGCCATTCGTGGCATTGGTGACTGGACAGCCAATTATATGGCCATGCGGGGACTGGGAATGGCAGACGCCTTCCCGGCAGACGACCTTTGGGTGAAAAAGTTCTTTGCAGAGGGTGAAAGCAAACGCACCAAACGCCAAATACTGGACATAGCTAAGTCATGGAAACCCTATCGTGCTTATGGAACCCTAAGCCTTTGGGCAAAGGAGGCTGAAAATGTACTATAGTATTCTAGAAAATGACCTTCATGATCTGATTATTGTGGGGGACCAAAATGGAATTACCCATATCCGCCACTATACGGAGGAAAAGCTAGCCCAGTTAAAGGCAGAGGGTGTAGTGAGGCGAGAAGACTTCTTCAGGGAAGCCAAGTCCCAGCTGGCTGCCTACTTTGCTGGAGAGCGAAAGACATTTGATCTCAAGCTGAACCCAGCGGGGACCCCCTATCAGAAGGCGGTCTGGTCTCTACTTACGAAGATCCCTTATGGGACGACCACTACCTATAAGGATTTAGCAGTAAAAATGGGCAATTCCAAGGCTTCTCGGGCGGTGGGCATGTGTAATGGACGTAACCCCATTATGATTGTTATTCCCTGTCACCGGGTCATTGGGAGTGACGGTCGTTTGACTGGTTTTGCTGGTGGACTTGAAATGAAGCGGGACTTGTTGGACTTGGAAGCCAAGGGTGGTAAAACTTAAATCAAAAAATAATGCGACTGCTAGGAATTCTTCCTGGCAGTCGCATTTTGATAGGATAGTTTAAATGATTACTTCAGCATTTTTGAAAGGTGAGAGTCTGGTTTTAGATTACTCGTAGTCGCCTGACCGAAGCTTGTCATTGAGCTTGCCATAGACATGCTTTCGAAACCAAGGTTCTGAGGACGCTTCGACGGCTTGGTCTAGGCTAAACCAAGTCACACCACTGTTTTCGTCGGGCTTCACCGTCAAGGAGTGGCTATCGTCAGCCTCGATCAGGTAGGTGACATTGAGGTGGAGGTGGGAAGGCACATATTCTCCACGGCGGACGTGACCATCCACCGTAAGGATTTCCAGTGAAAAAATCTCCTCTGATATGGCATGTACATCTTCAAGGCCACTTTCTTCTTGGACCTCTTTTATCGCAACTTCCAACAAGTCTTTGCATCCATCGGCGTGGCCACCCAGCCATGCCCATGAATCGTAAAGGTTGTGGTGGATCATGAGGACCTTGTCTCTGCCTTTGTTGGTCACCCAGGCAGAGGCTGTCATATGGGCAATCCGGTTGCCCCTAGTAAATATGTTGTCATAGGCCCTCAACTGGTCAAGGATTTCCGCCTTGTCGTGGGCTTCTTGTGTATTAAAGGGTTGGTAGGCTTCGATCTGTTCAATAAGCTTCATAAATACGCTCCTTTTCTATTGGCATAAGTGTACCAGTTTTATAGGAGCCTGTGAATGACTTGGTGGGTGTGTTATAATTTTCCATAGATCAATCAAAAGGGGAGTGATGACATGTTTTTTGTGATTTGTTCAGCAGTTGCAGGTGCTTTTGCCTACTGGTGGTGGAGACAAAAGGAAGCAAGAATCAAAGCCATTGGGGACTTGTGGTTCACCGCCCGGACCCGGGAAGCCTTGGTGGCAATCTCTATCCTAGCTATATTGAGCTTGTTTGTGGTCTTGTCCTATAATGAGCAAACGCCTGCCAGTGTCTATACCCTTTATTTTAGTCTAAACGTTTTGCTTTTTACGGCCCTGTTTACCCAAATGCACTTCTTCACAAGGGGACAGGTATTGAGTTTCACCCACAAGGGCTTTTCTCAAAGAGGCTTAGGACAAGTTAGAAAGGTCTCTTTTGACTTACGATTCAATCGCTACGGCCAAAACCTGGTCTACATATTGGAGTTCGATGATGGCTTTAAGATCCCCCTGACCCCAACGGATTTTTCCAAGGTCACACTGGAGGATTTAACTCAGTTGAACGGTATCATTCAACATCATGTAACCTATGGTTTAGGAGAAAATCTAGACGTCACAGACTTCGACCGGGTGGAGAGTCAATATGTGAAATTTATTGATGGAATTTGTGATGTCCTGAAGGTAGAATAATTACCTTGGTCACTTCCTGAAACACCGACATTCCAATTGAAACAGCTTGGCTAGAATACAGTGCAGCTTGAGCTGAAAAGGAATGAGAGCAAGTGAGTCAGGAGTGGTCTTATGACACCAATCATGTTAAATACCGTCAAAGTCTGTATTGTTGCGACCATTGGCATGGGTGCTTTTTTCACGGTACGCCATTATGACAAGGATCGCAGGCAGAAATTGCAGGGATATTTCACGGCCATGGAGGAGAAACAGTACGAAACAGCCTTCTGGCACGTTAACCAATATATGATCGAACACCCCCAGGACGCCATAGCCATGACCTATAAGGGGATCACCCACAAGAGCATGGGCAAGAACGGCAAGGCAGTGGAAGTGATCAAAGCGGCCTTGGAGCTTAAACCCCGTTTGGCCATGGCCCACCATACCCTAGGTGAAATCTATATGCACTTGGAGAACTACGAGAAAGCAGTTTCCCACTTTGACTTGGCCCTTCGCCGGTCCTGGAAGCCAGAAACCTACTATCAAAGGGCGGTTTCCTTTATGTACCAAGAAAAGTTTGACAAGGCTGAAGCAGATTTCAAACAGGTCATTTGGAGAAGTAGGTCTCTTCGTAGCCAGGCTCAGACAGACTTACTTTATATCTATCGGTTGACCGGCCAAGATAAAAAGGCAACAAGGTTGGAAATGCAGTAGTCGCAGGGCAAGAATAACACCATAAGATAAAAGGGACGGACCAGTTTTTACTGGCCCGTCCCTTTCTTATATTCATCTTTGTTGCATAACACTCTAGGAAAATCGTGGGGATATCGGGTTCTGTTTTCTACTGCTGGGTCACTCGAATGGTGTCGTAAGCAAGCTGTACACGGTCATCGGCTGCGATCATGTCCAGTAAGTCTTCCCATATTTTCGCTTCCGTACTCCGCCGTCTATGGGGCTCACACAAGTAACGCATGGTCAGTTGGACGCCATTGCCTTTGACACTGGTATAGACAATGGGTGTCACGTTTTTATAGAAGAGATAGTATTTACGTGAGGCCATCTTTACGGCCTTTTCAATCTCTGGAATGGTGTGTTCTGTGTGTTTCGTTGCAATAGACTCTATCTGAGTCTTAGCTGCCCTCCAGTCACTTTCAAAGGTGAGGAGAATCGATATTTCATTCCATATGTAAGCAAAACCAGTGGTGTAATTGGCAATAGAATCGATGAAAATTTTGGAGTTGGGTACATGCAATATGCGTCCTGTACTCTGGTCGTTGTCCACCCAGTTTCCTACTTCGATCATGGAAAACTGAAAAATCCGCTGGTCAATGACGTCGCCAATTTGTCCATCAATTTCAATACGGTCTCCGACAATAAAGGGGCGTTTGGTAACGATAAAAGCCCAGGCGGCGATGTTGATAATCAAGTCTTTCAAGGCCACTGCAATACCTGCTGAGATCAATCCCAAGTAGGTACCAATGGGGGCGCCAATTTCCAACCAGATAATCCCCAATCCCACAAAAGCCAGGGTCCAGATGCCATAGGTAAGGCCCCGTTTGATCTTGTAGTACTGCTTGGAGTTATCCAATTGCTTATGTAAGATTTTTAGGATCAGCCGGTACAAGAGAAAGGCCACCATACAAAATAGTACACTGGCTATGATATTTGGATTTCGAACCATTTCAGTTAATGTCATGTAGTACCTCCCAGTTTATTATCCTGCAGTTTGGAAAAGTGTGCAAGGTTGGCTTTGTAAGTCTCGTTCTAATAAATATAATGTTATATATTGTATAACGATCATTAATCCAATATACTTGATGTGTAGTAACTATCTACTTGAAGGGAGTGATTGACATGAAACGTCAGGCTATACGCACAAAAGAGCTAGGCAGGCCGCAAACAGGTGAGGTGGCCACAAGCTAGTATTTCTTACACCAAACAGGATTTACAAAGAGTGCGAACTTCAAGAGATAGGGAGGATCGCACGACAAGCGATTTGAAGTTGCTAAACATGTGATCAACCGTCCCTATTTCCATACAACGAAAGAGGGAATGCAAAATGATGAAATTGAAAAACATCGACGATAACCGTGAACTGACCAAGACCTTAATTACATACTGGGACCACGATCCAGGCTGTGAAGACCTACTGGACCATTGTAGGATCTCTTCCAATGCCATTTATCCCTTCAAGCAAGGAGGGGAGGTCCGCCTGATCCGTTATGGGCAAACGGATGAGAAGACCAGGGAGGACTTACTGGGTGAGTTGGATTACTTAGCCTACCTAGGTCAAGCTGGCCTGCCTGTCGTTGAAGCGGTTCCCATGAAGGATGGCAAATTCGTCTTGACAACAAATACCCAGTGGGGAGCCTTCCATGCGACGGCCTTTAAAAAGGTAAGCGGTATTCGAACAGACCAACTGGACCTGACCGATGACTTGATCAAGGCCTTGGGTGAACATTTGGCCAAACTTCACAAGGCCACAGAGGGCTACCAGCCAAAGTCAAACCTGCGTCCAAACTTTTTTGAGCGCCTAGAATGGATGGCGAACACCATTCGCCAATATGGTGGAGCAGAGGAACTTCTTCCTGTCATCGAGGTTGTGAAGGACCTCTTGTCAGCCGTAGAACGCACCCAAGCCAACTATGGCCTTGTCCACTATGATTACGACTTTGACAATCTCTTTTGGGACCAAGATCAGTCTCAAGTCAATATGATTGATTTTGACGACGCCCATTATCACTTTTATCATATGGACATTGTCAGCTTCTTTTCAACGCTGGCAGAGGAAGTGGAAGGGGACCAACTGGACAAGTGGAAGCGTTTGTTCTTGGCCAGCTATGAAAAACACCGCCCCCTCAACCATGAGCTTGTGGCCATGGCTGGAACCCTCAAACAGTATGAGGACTTGTACAGTTATGCCCGTTGCTTGCGGTCAGTCAAGGAAATTGCCCAAACACCACCAGAATGGATGGTCAACCTTAGAGACAAGTTGGTCAACCACATGGATCTAAGTGTGAAAAGGATCTTATCAAATGAGTTGTAGAGTAACTCATCATCGGTAAAAATCAAAACAGAAGCCTGCTCAGCAATGGAAACCCCATACTGTAGCAGGCTTTTTCTTATTTGTCGACTAATCGAACTGCCTAAGCCTGGGATCAAACTTGTCCCAATCTTCGGTGGTGGGATTACAAGAACCCTATTTTCTGATATTCTATAAAAGGAAGTGACTGGTAAGTACATCAACATTTTTGTTGAAAAGGGGAAACTGAATGTCAGAGGATAAACCCAAACGAAAGCGGTATCAAACGGCAGCCTACGTGTTTGGCGGCTGTCTCCTAGTATCCGTTTTGGTCAACGTTACACTATCGGACAAACTCAATGAATTGAAGAACACCCAAGTCCGTATGGTGGACATCCATCAAGAACAGCTACGGTCAAGAGAGGACCAGGTTGAGGTACTGCGAACGAGACTAAGTGATTCCAATTATAGATATAAAATTGACATTGCAGAATTGGAAACCTTGCTGAATGAAGCCAACGAGGAAATTTTTAACCTGCAACATCCAAGTCAAAATGGTGGAGATTTGGATACAGACATCACCAGCAGTCTAAATCCAGAGCAGTATGACACCCTTCGCATACTCACACGACAAGCCATAGTAGATCAATTGGCCCTTGATTTAAACAACGAATAGTACATCCGATTCGACGCCGATGGGGGAACCAGGCTCAGGGCCCAGCAATTCCATGACGCCATGGTGGCCCTGCTAAAAGAAGAGGAAACCCATGTCGAAATTCGACCCTATGGTCTGGCAGTCACCATTGATGACCATCCCATGTTTAAGTTTTATAAGGTGCAAAGGGACGACTACATGAAGTACTCCTTCTATTCACCCTATGGGGAGATCAACCGCATTTACTCAAAACGGTTTATTGAAGCCTTTAAGGCTGGGGAGAGTATTAGTGTCCTTGAAAACTATGGGGGCGTCTTAAAGGACTATCATAGTAACCGGGAAGCCTACCAGAAGATATTTGACGAAACCATTGCAACAGAATACGTGGAAAGGTCGATTTTGCCACCCTAAGCTTGGAGTTTTCCCATGTAGCCCCTGAGGAGACGGCCCTTGTTTACACCCTAAAGGGAGACAAGAACGGCCACCCTTACGAGCAGGCGATCACCATTAAAAAGACAGACATTGGCTATGCCATCGAAGGGATTCTGGGTCTAGAAGCCTTCCGTGAACAAACAGCCAAGGAGATCGAAGGTAGAGACATTTAGTTACAAAAGCGTCACTAAATCATTACAATTCAGTACAGGCCCCGTCGAACAAGATTTCATGTGGTATTTTATTACATGGAAGTGACCAATCCAATACCATTCGAGGGGGAAGACCATGAAGTGGCTACAAACCACCACAGGAAAAGTTGCAGTCATAGCAACTATCGCAGCCATTGTTTCTGTAGTGAACTTTACCAATATCCTTATCCACAAGGACCAAAAAATCAACCAGTTAGAGGCAGAAAAGAAAGAACTAGAACACCGATTACATGAGATTAAGTCCGCCAAGGTACATGGGGACCATGATTTTGAAAAGGAAGTCCAGGCCCTCCAGCTTGAAAACATGAAGTTGGCGGCTGACCATAAACGAAGTGTCATGGAGTTAGCTGAGGCCCAGGGGGCCATCCAGCTCAAGGAAGACTTTGAGACCTATGGTCCACTCCTGATGGAAATGAAAAGACTCAACCAGGAAACACCTTGGGACAAATGGGACCGGACCGCAATGAAACACTTGATCTTGGCCTACCTGTCCAACACTGGAACTCGGGGCAAGGACTATGAATACCTGGGAGAGGACGTTACCGAGATCATGGACCGCGTTCATTTTCAAGAACCCCTGTCTACAGTCTTTCTCTTGTCCTACTTTGGTGTTTCAGACGGTTACGTGGCCGAGAGTGCCAGTGACTTAATTTATAAGCGCTTTATGACGCGACCTTCAGAGACGGCCATGGCCTTGTTCTTGACCCATAAAGACCAGCATGGGTCCAATATGGAACTGATGAACCATATATACATTAGGGGAGACGGACAAGAGGAAATAAATCAGATCCTAGACCGTTTTGATCAACAGCCAGACCTGCTAACAAAAGAGTACCTACAATACATAGAACAAGAAAAAATGAAGGTTGCGGACTATCTCCATGAGATGATCGCACCAGAGAATTGACCAAGTAAACATAGGTGACCATGAAGCCAACTTTCATGCACCTATGTTTTTTTATTGACAATAGAACTATATAGTACTAAAATGGGAGAAAAGATACTACTTAGTATCAAAAAAATAATCAACAATCCTTTGGAGGTTACTATGTCAGTTCAATCAGTTGTAAAAGAAAGACGCTCAGCCAACAATTTTATTCAAGGTGTATCCTTGTCAGAAAAAGACGTTCAAGACATATTCGAACTCATGCCCTTGGTACCATCCTGCTTTAATCTTCAACACGCCAAGTACCATGTGGTCCTAAATGAAGAAAAGAAAAACCAGGTCTACCAGGCTGCCGGTCGCCAGTACAAAATACAAACGGCCTCTGGTGTCATCATTGTCACAGGCAATAAAAAAGCCTATGAAGATGTGGAGCGAATCTACCAAGGAACCCTTATGTTAGGCATTCTCCAGCAGTTCGAGTTCAACAAACTTGTCGAAGACGTAAAGGGGCTCTACCAGGGCCGAGGGGACGGATTCATGAGAGACGAAGCCATTAGAAATGCCTCCCTATCAGCCATGCAGTTCATGCTTCTGGCTAAGGAAAAGGGCTGGGATACCTGCCCCATGATCTACTTTGATCCGGTTCAAATAACGGACATCCTTGACCTACCTGAAGACGAAGTTCCTGTACTTATGATCACCATTGGCAAAATGGACCCTGAAAGTGACCGTGTCCGTGGTTTTAGAAAGCCTGTTCAGGAAATCTTGGAAATCCACTAGCTAAACCAAGGCCTTTACTCCGTGATCCCATTTAGGCCAGGCTCAAGGCCCAGGAATAAAAAGAAGTGTACGCATGAGGTGTACACTTCTTTTTTACAGAATGGTCGACCATTCACCCCGTCCATTAAAAGCAGAGTAGGCAACATTGCCGGAAACTGTTACAATGAGCCTATTGGTGAGTAAGGAGAGAAAAGTGAACAAGACATTTTTAGAAAGCTTAATTCAAACACCATCACCATCCGGTGATGAGATTGCCATTCAAAAGCTGTGGATTGAGGAAATGAAGCCCCATGCCCATGTCATTGAGACGGACATGGCAGGTAATGCTATTGCTATCCTAAACCCAGAAGCTGACTTTAAGGTCCTTTTGGCAGGCCACTGTGACGAGATTGCCTTTATGATTACCCATATTGATGACAAGGGTTTTATCTCGGTTACAAAAGCTGGTGGAATCAATCCCAAATTGGCCCTGGGTAGCCGGGTGCGAATTTTAGGTAAGGAAGTGGTTAAGGGTGTAGTTGCAGTAAATGCAGAGCACAAGGGCGGTGCCAAGGGTGAAGTGAACGTTGAAGACCTGGCCATTGACATTGGTGCTGACTCCAAAGAAGAAGTGGAAGCCCTGATCTCCGTGGGTGACTACGTGATCTATGACATGGATTTCGAATATCTGATGAATGACCGGATTTCTGCCCGGGCCCTGGACAACCGTACAGGTGCTTATGTTGTTGCAGAAGTCATAAAGGCACTGAAAGACGAAAAAATCAATGTGGGTGTCTATGCTGTTAGCACGGTCAATGAGGAAACCAACATGGGTGGGGCCTACTTTGCGGCTGCCAATATTGAACCCAACATGGCCATTGCATGCGACGTGACCTTTGCAACGGACGCACCAGGTTCCAATCCTAAAAAAGAGGGAACCGTAAAGCTAGGCGGCGGACCTGTTCTAGCCAAGGGGTCCACAGTCAACTGGAAGATCAATGAGCTCTTAAAGGCTGCTGCCGGGAAGTTGGAAATGGACCTCCAGTGGGAAGTGACGCCTCGAAGCACCGGTACAGACGCAGACAAGATGCGGGTTACAGGCAAGGGCGTGCCAGTTGGACTAGTGTCCCTACCCCTACGCTACATGCATTCTCCAAGCGAAATTGTGAGCTTGAAGGACATGGATGCTGAAGTAGACCTACTTGTTCAAATGATCAAGGATCTTTCTGGTAAGGAAAATCTAAAGCCTCTTGAGTAATAGGTCTTTGACCAATACAAACAGGTGACGCATAACCAAAGACGAATGTCATCCCCATGGAGTCAGAAATGGCCCTGTGGGGATTTTTTATGACCCAAAATGGGTAAGGATAGGGTGGACCTCAAACATTATGAAAGTATTATCAATGGCTTAAAATCCCCGTATACCCTTGCCGTGCAGTGGGGTGCACGTATTATACTGGTTGTGAGGTAAATTATCTACATACATTGGAGGAAATTATGAGATCACATGACGTGAGTTACAAGTGCTACGGCGACGACCTACAGTTTGTTGAGATCGAGCTAGATCCCCGGGAAACTGTAGTTGCAGAAGCGGGTGCAATGATTTATATGGGTGACGGAATTGACA
>CAYFHQ010000118.1:0-10320 GCA_964342805.1 uncultured Peptostreptococcaceae bacterium
GAGTTCATAACTACTGAACTTGAATTTCGTGTCTTGACAAGCGTGCACATTATATTTTACGGACAGCTTATGGCCCATTTCTTCCAGCTTGGTTCTTGTTTCTTCAGCAATGCTGCTTTCCACATAAAGTGACTTCTTGTTCAGCTGGTGCATACGTGGAAGTTCAACGGCTTCCTGCATACCCATGCCATGGTCGATCACGTTTACGATCACCTGCATAATGGTACCTGGAATCCGGCTACCGCCAGGTGTACCCACAGCCATGTACGTTTGTCCATCTTTTAGGACAACCGTTGGGCTGATCGTTGATCTGGCCCGGTTGCCACCCTTTACCTTGTTGACGTCATAAGACGTGGAGAAGTTAAAGGTTGCTGAGTTGAGGGCAAAACCAGTGTTCTTAGGAACCACCCCACAGCCGAAGTAAAGACTGATAGTATTGGTAGTGGACACCATATTACCTGCCTTGTCCATTACGCTGAAGTGGGTCGTATGGGCAGACTCAAACTCGTCAAAGATTGCCGTCTTTTGGTCAGGAGAAGGTGCGTCCATTTGTACTTTTTGCTCATAAAGGAACTTGGCATATTCCTTACTTAGAAGTCCCTCAGTGTTAACTGTTACATAGTCTGGGTCACCCACAAGATTGTAACGGTCTGCGTGGGCATACTTGAGGGCTTCTTCCATGAGCTGGAGGCTCTCCACTGAGTTTGGACCCAGGGCCTTCATGTCTGCTTGTTCCAGAACGTTCAAGGCTTCAAGCAGGGCCACGCCACCTGCCGATGGAGGGGCAGCTGTGATGACTTCATAACCACGGTAGTCGGTGCGGATAGGCTCTCTCCAAACAGACTTGTAGTTGGCCATATCGTCCTTGGTCATGAGACCGCCAGTTTCCTGTACGGCGTCAACAATACTCTGGGCGATGTCACCCGTATAGAAGCCATCACTGCCTTGGTTTGCAATCACGCGGAGCATGTCTGCATAATCTTTGTTCACAACGATCTCGCCTTTTTCGTATGGAAGGCCGTCATTGAGGAATACTTTTGCTGTTTCTTCATAAGTGGATAGTTTTTCGTAGTTGTCCATCATGACATCCACCATGTGAGGTGAAATCTCATAACCGTTTTCCGATAATTCGATTACCGGTGCTAATATTTGGTCGATGGACATTGTACCGTACTCGTCCAGTGCCTTTAGCCATCCATCAACGGCCCCAGGAACCAGTGCTGCCTTCCCAGTAATACGGTCCGCTGTGTAAGCCCGGTCATAAGACTCATAAATTTCTTGGGTCAGGGCAGCTGGTGCTGTACCCATGTAATCCAGGTAGGCTTGCTTGCCTGTTTCTGCGTCATGGATCAACATGGTACCGTAACCACCTGGGCCGGAAGCATTGGGCTCCACTAGACCTAGGGTAAAGGAAATGGCCACTGCTGCGTCAATGGCGTTACCACCTTGCTTCATGATGTCCATACCAATTTTGGTTGCGTATGGATTGGCAGAAGCAATGACACCGTTCATACCCTTGGCGTCTCGCACGCTCAGGTCCTTTAGCTCGTCAGCCAAGATAATCCCCTGTGGCTCTGACGGTTCAGCTGGTGGTGCTTCTTCTGTAACCACAATTGGTTCTTCTACTTTTTCTACTTCTGGTGCTGTTGGTTGACAACCTGTGAAGGCCATGGTCATGGCCAAGACAAATACCAACAACAAGCTCAAATGCTTTTTCATGTATTTTCCCCTCATATCAACTGCTGCATTTCACACCTTCACCCTAACATGGTAGAAAGCGTTTTCTTGGGTTTCTCTCTTTTTTCACTTTCATTTTTGTAACATGTGAGCTTAATGAACACCTATGGCACTACCGTCACGTCTTGGGTCTGCACCCCCATGTAAGTCTCCATTTTCAAGGTATACAACCCCTTGTACGCCACCGAAATAAAGGTCATTTTCTTTTCGCACGGTCACCTCATGGCCCATGGATTTGAGGGTTTCAACCGTCTCCCCTGCAATTCCACCTTCTAGTTTTAGGGCCCCTCTCTCATACTGGGCAATCCGCGGGCTTTCTATGGCCGTTTGTAGGTCCATGCCATGGTCAATGATCTGAGAAATGACCCAGGGAACTGTGGCGATAATCCGCTTGCCGCCAGGTGTTCCAATGGCCCCATAGGCCTTTCCTTCTTTCAGAATCAGGGTTGGACTCATACTGGACAGGGGGCGTTTGCCCGGCTCAATAAAGTTGGGACTGGAGGGGTCAAAACTAAAGTCTGCTATTTCGTCATTCATAAGAATGCCTGTTCCAGGGACGACAATACCCGAACCAAAGAAGTGGTTAATGGTCTTGGTCACAGACACCATGGTCCCCTGGTCGTCGATAATGGAATAGTGGGTGGTTGACCCACTCTCATACTGCCAGGGATCAAAGCTTTCAAAGCCTGCGCTGGCCTTTTCCAGGTCAATACTGTCTGCCAGGGTCTTGGCATAGTCCTTGCTTTGGAGGCCGCCCAGGGGCACGTCTACAAAGTCTGTGTCTCCCATATGGAGGTTTCTGTCGTTATAAACCCGCTTCATGGTTTCCGCCCACAAGTGAATGGTTTTAGCATCTGTAGGTTCCATGGAAGCCAGGTCAAAGTTCTCCATAATATTGAGCATTTCAATCACGTGGGTACCACCGGAAGACGACGGTGGCGCTGAAACAATCTCATAGCCCCGATAGTCGCCTCTTACAGGTTCCCGCATTTTCACCTGGTAGTTTTCAAAGTCCGCCAGGGTCAGGTAACCCCCCTGGCCGTTGACTGCCTCTACGATTTTCTTTGCAATCTCTCCCCTATAAAAGACCGAGGCCCCCTGGTCTGCAATTTGCTCTAGGGTCTGGCTCAAGTCTGCTTGAACCAAAAGGTCTCCCTCCATTAGGGGCAGGCCTTCTGTTGTAAAGACTTCTGCCGTTGCAGGATTACCTGAAAGGAGGTCAAACTTGCCTTGGGCGATCCCAGCCAGGGTGCTGGACACTTCAAAACCTTCTTTGGCCACTTGAATGGATGGGGCCATGACAGTCTGACGGTCCAAGGTTCCGTATGCTTCAAGGGCATGGAGGAGACCCGCAACCTCTCCTGGAATGGCGATGGACTTGGGTCCAATCTGGTGCTCCATGTTGAGGACCTTGCCCTCCTCGTCCAGACTGTACTTGTCTAAAGAGGCTTCCTCGGGCAGGACCTCACGGAAGTCCACAAAGGCCAGGTCTCCGGTTTGTCCGTCCCGGATGAGCATAAAGCCACCCCCGCCGATGCCAGACGCATTGGGTTCAAGGACGCCCAGGGCGAAGCCCACCGCAACGGCCGCATCGACTGCGTTTCCGCCTTTTTCAAGGATTTCTACACCAATGGCTGACGCCTTGGGATGCGCACTGGCCACCATTCCCTTGGAACTGATATCGTCTCTTCCCGGCGTGATTGGCTCACTTAGGACGCCGCTGGAACACCCGGTCAAGGCTGTTGTCATAAGCAAAAAACAGACCAGTAGCAAGGCTACCAGCCGTCTAGGTTCTCGTCTTGTATACATCAATCTTCCCCCATGTCTCTTTCGTAGTTTTCGTCTAAGCGCAGGAGTTCTTCGTCCATTCGTCTGCGCCAACTGGAAATATGCTTGATGATGTCACTTTGCTGCTTATAATCAAATGGACTGACGGATTTGAGTGCCCTCAGTGATTGCAGGATGTTGTGAAATGCAGCCTCAATCGACTTGGTAATCCGCAGTCCATCTTCAAACGTTTTGGCTTCTTTGAGGTGTGTAAAGGCTTGGTCATAAGCGCCTAGCTCCCCTTGGAGCTTCTTTTGAATGGCCTTGACCCGCTTGACCTTTAACTTGTCTAGATTAGGGCCTTGCCCTTCCTTGTTTGACATACAGTTCACCTCAGTCTTATTGTATGTCGATTTCGTCACAAATTGGGGTTTTTCTCTTTTTTCTTTTATTCACTTTTTTCACTGTCTGAATATACGCTTTCAAGGGCGAATTATACATTCGGAAATATATTCCTTGGATTATGTGCTAATATTTAACAACAATTACACTTATTAAGTTAAATCGTACTACAAATCCATTGTAGAAACATTTGTTCGGAATCATTGTTTACCAATGTTTTCAGGTTGATGGTTGAGTCAAGAAAGGACACAATGATGAAAAAGATTTTGACACTGTTATTGATTTTAACACTCGTACTGAGCATGGGGATTGGTTCATATGCCGATACCTCAATGGAAGCAGAAACAATTGGGACTTACTCAAAAGAAATCACAGAAAAAGAATACCTAGAAGGAATGGCACGTGAGCTTAACATTACTTATGATCAAGCTGCATTGAGAAATGAAATGGAGAACATGAAATACTTCTCCATGGGTGGCATTGGAACCAGAGGCCTTGATGAGGTTGCTAAATACAAGCAAGTTACAAGATTCTTGAAAATCAATGGTTCAAACAGTTATCTAACAATGGCTTCTGAGATCAAATATGCGTACTCCATCCCAGAAGGCCGAGCGATCGAAATCATCCGTGTTGGTGCTCCATTAATGAGTATCACAGGTGCAACATCTTTCCATATCAATGGTGGTGGCTTTAACATTGAAAACTTTGGAACTAGTGCACGTATCAGCCAAACTGCAACACTTACGTTCACGATCACAGACTCAGTAGGCGTGAGTGCAGGTATTGGAGATATTTTCAGTGTTGACACATCTACGTCAGGCGAAACAATTGTTACAACGGTTCCAAGAACATTCGTCATGAGCATTAAACTCAGTGAACTATAGATTGGATTCCTATGAAAAACTTACTGAAATTCGGCAAACTACCACTACGTAAAATTGTGAAGCTACTGTTTCCCTCGTCCTATATACTCATCGTAGCACGCTTGTATTTTTCTCAAATTCAAGTTGGGCCAGACAGTTGGTTATATGGAAACGCAAGTCTGCAAACAACTCTGTTTTCACTCCACCGAATTTACTTTCATATCATTGAGCCAATCCTGATCCTTCTGGCTCTTAAACTCTTATTTGACTTACTCCTCAGTTTCACGAAGGAGTAAAAACCGACATCCACACTTAACTGATCAACCACAAAAGAGCTCCTTGGACATCCAAGGGGCTCTTCTTATTAACTCCGTTTATTTCTCCTTGCAGGCATAAAAAAAGCCGATCACGAACGATCGGCTTTTGAATATGCTTGGATTATACTGATGTGATGTTCTCAGCTTGAGGACCCTTAGGTCCGTTTGCTAGAGTGAAAGTAACTCTTTCACCTTCTTCAAGCGTCTTGAAACCATCTTTGTTGATTTGTGTGAAGTGTGCAAATACGTCATTGCCATCTTCACCAGTAATAAAACCAAAACCTTTTTCAGCGTTGAACCACTTTACTGTTCCGTTCATCATAATTGTTTCCTCCAAAATTCTGTCCTTAGATTCTTGTAAAAAATGCATTCAAGACGATATTGTCCAAATAGATAAAATTTCAGAAATGATACGGCTGCGGATAATCGACATTGGTTTCATTAAAAATACTTTATTCATAAATGTTTTTCACTATTGATTTAAGGTACTTCGATATACTATCACAAAAGAACCAACCTGGCAAGCTAAATATATCTTTCTATGATTTCACAAATACTTACATTAAGCCAATGTGATGTTTAAAGGAAGGGGTTTGAGTGTAAAAATATAGTCAATGTAGGGCTTTAGCCAGCCATGGGCCCCGTATACACACAAGCAGAGAGGACACCCATATGAACTTGTCACAACTACGCAAAACCTTCCAAACCCATGCATTAGACTTACTCTTAACCATAAGCTTTTTTGTTTTTTATTTTCCTTTCCATGGTTTTGGAGTACAGTGGCCCGGCACCGAGGCTACTGTCACTGGTCTTCTTTATTGGCATGATTGCCCTCTACTTCATAAAGAAAACATCCAGTAAAACAGTAGGAGTTGTTGCACTCCTCTTCTTCTTTTTGTGGATCAACATTACCTATCCTTTGAACATTGGCCAAGTTGAAGAAGCCTACACATTCCTGCCAATCTTAATCTTATGTTTGTATCCGGGAAAGCTATATGCCAATGCCAGTAGCCTGATCGTGCTGATCATATACTACCTCTTGACACCAGAGGGCCACTTTGACGAATTCGTTGAAGAGGGCATAACACTGGTTACCTTGAGTTTATTTTCTTCCATTGCCCTCCTGCTGTATATCCGAATCACAGATCGAATGAGGCAGTACAAACGGGACAGTTATACGGATTATTTAACAGACCTGCCCAACCGGAAGGCCTTCACAGAAGACTTAAAACATACCTTCTGTCATCCCACTCATAGCAGTGGCCCCATTGCCCTACTGCTACTAGATCTGGATGGATTCAAAAAGACCAATGACATGTTGGGCCACGAAGTCGGCGACCAACTTCTAATCGCCCTTGCCCGTCGTTTGAAATCTTATATGACAGAATACGTGCACGTTTACCGATTAGGTGGCGATGAGTTTACCATCATACTGGAACACATTGACGACCATCTCCCAGCGACATTTTCTAGGCAGCTCCTAGAAGGTATTCGTGAACCTCTGACCATTGATGGCCACGAAGTCCACTTGTCTGGGAGCATTGGTATTTCCCTCCACCCCGAGGACTGCACCTCTGACACAATCCTCATTCGCAACTGTGACATTGCCCTCCAGCGGGCCAAGTCCCGGGGCAAAAACACCTTCACCTT
Source organism: uncultured Peptostreptococcaceae bacterium (assembly GCA_964342805.1). Taxonomy (GTDB): domain Bacteria; phylum Bacillota; class Clostridia; order Peptostreptococcales; family Acidaminobacteraceae; genus CAYFHQ01. The sequence continues at coordinate 6,737 of CAYFHQ010000118.1, forward strand.
TTATGATGAAGACATGGAAAAAGAAACACTCAAACGCTATCAACTGGAATTAGACTTGGAGAATGCCCTGGGCACAGACCAACTCTACATGGTCTACAAAGCCAAGGTGAATTTGGCTACAAATGCAGTCAACGGTGTTGAAGCGCTCATCCGCTGGCAACATCCCCAGTTAGGCAACATTCCCCCTTCTGACTTCATTGAGATTGCAGAGGAGAGCGGCTTGATTGTCCCCCTGGGCCGCTGGGTCATCGACACGGTAGTGGGCCAGGCCAAGACATGGTCTGAGCAAAACCAAAAACTCCGGGTGTCATTGAACGTATCAGCCATTCAGTTCCAGCGGGACAATGTCTATGAATGCCTGGTGGACAGTTTGAAAAAACACCAGTTGGATAGTAGCTATCTAGAAATTGAAGTGACTGAAAGTACCCTTATAGAGAATCCAGATGAGTCATGACCATCTTGAATGCCATCCGGAGCCTGGGTGTCACCATTTCCATTGACGATTTCGGCGTGGCGTATTCTTCATTGAACTATCTACGACACATGCCTGTTGATGTGCTCAAAATTGACCGGGAGTTTGTCAAAGCTTGTGAACACAATGAAAAGGACCAGATGATCTTGAAGAGTATTATTCAGCTGGGCCATAACTTGAACATGAAGCTGGTCGCTGAAGGTGTTGAACACGAACAACAACGCATGTTCTTGGCCTCCCAAGGCTGTGATGACTTCCAGGGTTACCTGTATAGCAGACCCCTTGATCGTCAAGATTTTGAGAAACAGGTTTTTGCATAAAGACCATCTAAAGGCGCTTGCCAAATGATTTCTTGTCATTTTGCAAGCGCCTTTTTATCTGATTTACGTTCTATATACGTAGAGATTTTCGCCGCCACATGACCAAGGCGCTAGCGATCATAACCAACAAGCCAACACCCACAAGAATGGCTTCTTCTTGACTGATGGCAAAGCCTGTTGGTCCTGTCACCTTGTTAACCGCCTCGTCGCGAGGACCACCCATGGGCTTTTGCCTCTGGTCTGCGGCCATGGCCTGTCCATCTGCATTCTCCCCCATGGTTTGCTGGGGTTTCATGCCCTTTCCGTCACCACCTTCAGGAGGTGGACCCATCTGCCCATTCTGGCCGCCTTGGCCACCACCCATGCCCTTGCCTGTACCGGCATTCCCTTGGCCTTCATTGGTACTCGCTATGTCTCCACTGAGCTGGCCAAGGACATTGTCTACCCGCATGGTAGCAAAGCTCAAAATTGAGAGGTCTTCTGTTGGGGAGGAGGTTCCAAAGAGACTCTCTTTAAACTGGTCGTAGGCCACAAAGGCTGAAGGGTCTGCTCTGACATAGGAATCAATCAGGGCATACGTTTCCATAACTGTGTTTTCAATGGCTTGATCTGACAGGAAGCCGGTTACGATGTCTTCTAAATAACCATGATAGGCCTCCACATAGGCTGGATTGGTCATAACCGCTTGAACCAAAGGATAGGCACTCATTTTGCCTATGACAGGCTCGTCAATGAGAAAGGCCGTTGCTTCCCCATCGGTTAAGGTGGACCCGGGAAAGCCATTGAAGATCATATTGAGGTCCCAAGAGACCCATTCATATAGACCAGTGTCTGTGTTGTAGTAAAGGAAGTAGTTGTGGTTCATCCCCGACTGGATGGTATCCATGTGAACAGTCACCGTGCTCATGGCTAAGTACTGCAAAAAGGAGTCTACGTTCATAACAGCAGACAGCTGATATTCTGATGTTTCACCACCTGCTTCCACGATCCCATGGATGGTCTTTACCAAGTTAATAAAGTGGTCATCTGTGACCCTATCATCATTTTCAGGAAAGATACCCGTATAGTCAGCCACATTGTCTGAAATATAGGCCAGGTCAGCCCCTACCCCCATGTCAGGCTTATAGAGTTCCCCATCAAAGTTGCCAAACTCCGTAAGCAGGAAGGCCTCATCCACCTCTTCCACCGCCAAATACAGGCCAAAGTAGGCCCCATTGATATGGAGGGCGACATAGGTGGTATCAGGTGTGGGCGCATCTATGGATTTCAGCATTTCGTAGCCCAGATATTCCGCCATATAGGAGGGATCAGAGAAGATGTTATTGAGATTGAGTCGGGTCAGGCCAAAAAGATTTTGACCTGTAACATACTTGTCCAAGTCTAGCTTGAAGCTGAAACGATCGTCTCCAGACTGGGCCACGTCCCTTAGGCTGGAGTTGCCCTTGGGGCGAATGGCGATATTCTTGAGGGTATAGCCATTATAGGTGATGTCCGCTAGGACAAACTCCTCCGCTGTTGCGTTGGCAATCATGTCTTGGTAGACGTCTGGATCAATGCTTATGTTCACATCTACCACCTTCTGGTCTGGGAAGATTTCTGTTGCGATCTGGTCAAGGTCTATACCTGACGCTTGAAGTGTTGAAGACTCTACCGTTTCGGCCACTTCCATGGCCCCTTCAGGGCTGGACTGGGCCCAGGCTGTTATCAGGTGGTCTGATAGGATCAGGGATAGGACCAATAGACAAATGACCCCTGCTGATATGATTTTTTTCATGGGACACCTCCCTATTGGGAAAACTCCATACTACTGACTAGGGTTGCAGTAGTGACTGACGGAATGCGCTTTACATCATTCACAAACTGCATTTCATTGCCTTTCAAACGCAGTTCAATGGTGTACTCGATCTGGTCTGCTTCAATGATTTTGGATTTGACAAAATACCGGCTCACGGTTGAGGTCACCTGGTCAATGATTTGAGACTCGTCCTTTTCATCTCCAAAGTGGACCACAAAAAGGTAGGGTGCGTCGGCACTGAGGTTGCCGCTAAAGACATAAATGATCACACCCATGACAAATGAACCTACTAATGCCAAGGTATAAAAGCTTGCACCGGTTACAATTCCTGCTGCGATGGACCAAAACATAAAGACGATATCCATGGGGTCCTTAATGGCTGCCCGGAAACGAACGATGGACAGGGCACCCACCATGCCAAGAGACAAGACCACATTGGAGGTCACTGCCATGATTACCAGGGCCGTGATCATGGTCATCATGACCAAGGACATGCTAAAACTCTTGGTGTAGACCACACTCTGGTAGGTTCGTTTATAAATCTGGTAGATAAAGACCCCTACTACAAAGGAAACCAGAAGGGTTAGGGCCATTTGGGTCAGACTCAAACTGGACGTACTTTCTATAAAACTGTTCTTAAAAATATCTTGAAAACTCATTCTTTTCTCCTTTTATATGATGCGCCTTTGCCTAGGCTGTCTTGGACTTGGCTTTACTAGGCATACCGGGACGCGACGTATTTTGACGACGATGATGCCATGACATGGCCCGACTGGAGCACGCTCCTGACAAACCGAGGTAGAACATGGTCAAACTTGACTTCCATGATGACTTGGTCTGGCGCGTAGACTTTCATATAGCCATTGTCCTTGGTGAAAAACTTGTCCACCTTGCCACTCTTTTTGATGTGAAAATCAAAGGTAACCCTCAGGTTGCTGACGGGTGTAAGGAGTCAAGTAAAATAGTCCATTTTTCGCCAGAAAGTAGGCCACTTTTT
>CAYFHQ010000119.1:0-9796 GCA_964342805.1 uncultured Peptostreptococcaceae bacterium
CTGGACCCGGCCAATATCGCCTCTGCCATTCAGACCGTCCAGCCCGCTGTAGTCGACGTCAGTAGTGGGGTGGAGAGTGGGGGCCACAAGGACCCAGTAAAAATGGCCGCTTTTGTGAAGGCTGTCCGCAGAAGCCAGACGTCTCCAGGAAGACCGTCTAACATTCAGGCCAAGTTTGACCAAAAAAAGCGACAAGGGTCCTCCACTTTGGTTGGCTACCTGACCTGTGGCTATCCGGACCTGGCTTCCACGGTGGAACTGGCCCTTTCCTTAGAAGAGGCTGGGGTCGACGTCCTGGAACTGGGGGTGCCCATTCCAGACTCCCTGGCCGACGGGCCGGTCATCCGCCAGGCTTCCAAAACAGCCCTGGCCAAGGGCTTTGGCCTGGACGACGTCTTCACCTGCGCCAGGGCCATCAGGGCCCAATCGAACATGCCCCTGGTGGTCATGACCTACTACAGCACGGTCTTTCACTATGGGGAGGAGGCCTTCGCTCATGCCTGTGTCAATAGCGGTGTAGACGGCCTCTTGGTCGCAGACCTCCCCCATGGGTCCAGTGGTACCTTGAAGTCTATCTGCCAAGACCAAGGTCTGGACTTGATCCCCCTCATAGCCCCATCTACAGGTGAGCGCATGGCAGGCCTTGTCCACCAGGCAGGTGGTTTTGTTTACTGCCTGTCCTATGCTGGCCAAACCGGCGGCAAAAAGACCTTTGATCCTGGCTTGGCCCAGACCATGGCCTGCCTCCGTGAGCATACAAGCCTTCCCCTGGCCATCGGTTTTGGCATTTCCACACCAGACATGGCCAGGGCCATGAAGGCCCATGGAGACGGGGTGGTGGTCGGCAGTGCCATAACTCAAAAAATCACTTCGGGCCTTGCCAAAGGAAAACTCCTGGAAGACGTCCTCCCCTTTGTCCGGTCCCTTCGTCAGGCCCTGGATGAATAGGCTTTGTTGCATTAAAAAAGGTCACGCTTTTTTCTCGTGACCTTTTGTCTTTCCCATTTGCTTAATGTCTACTTTTTGCCAGTCTAGTTTGACACTCGAAACTCAGGCGTGTCGCTATAGTGGACTTTTGCTTGTTCTTACGCTTCAATAAAAGCCTGAACTTCATCGTTCATATCGCTATAGAAGCCCTTGGTATTGTGGCCCCAGCCATTGTTCCGGGCCAGACGGTTGATCTGCATGGCCGCTGTAACACTGTTGGCCAAGGTCACAAACTTGATATGACCTATCTGGTCACTCATGGACGAAGACTCTGCCCAAATCTCATTGATTTCTTGGGCCCAAACACCCTTGGCGTCACGGCTGTCGATAATTACAGCCTTGATCCCTGGTCGAGTAGCTGCATGGACCAGAAGTTCTCCAATGCCTCTTGCCTCGTCCATGGAAACCTTAAAGCTGGTGTGTTTCACGAAAAATAGGTTGCCTTCTTGCCAGTATGTTGTTGTTTCAGGTAGTTTCTTATCAAATTTATTCATGGTCTGCCTCCTTATGGCTTATCCCTTTATAATCGCCCTTCACGGTGAAAGGTTATTCTTCGTTTAGTAACAAGGTGTTCCTTACAACCCTCAGTATAAGTAACACCTTGTTACTTGTCAACGGTTTTTTTGAATTATTTTCTGACAATTGTATTGATCAGCAAAATATAATATACACATCGTTGCTTATATAGGCTTTACATGCTATACTGTAACCAGTAAAAGAGGTGATATGATGGCATTTGAACGTGCAAGAAATGAAGAAAACAAACGTATTCGATTAGAGCAAATAAAAGAAGCAGCCCTCAAGTTGTTTGACGAGCTGCCCTTCTTTGAAATTACATTGTCTAAAATCGGCAAAGAGATTAACTTCACCCGGGCCAACCTATATAAGTACGTCAGCTCCAAAGAAGACATTTACCTGTTTATCCTCCTGGACGAAATGGAGGCCCTTGTTGTGGAAATGGAGGCTGCCCTCCTAAAGGACGAGCCCCTAGCGCCTAAAGAACTGGCCACCCAGTGGGCCCGGATCTTGAACACCCATCCAAGGTATATGAAACTCATGTCCCTCCTGGGGACCATGATTGAGCAAAACGCCAAGATGGACACCCTGGTTGACTTCAAAAACCAGCTCATGATCCTCTTCCTTAGGAAGAACGACATCCTGGCTAAAAACCTGCCGGACTTTACAGAAGCAGAAATCTACCGGCTTTCAGACTATATTAGTTCCTTGGTGATGGGCCGGTTTGCCCAGTGTAAACCCTCAGAAGTTCAGTTGGAAGCCATGGACAAGGCCAATTTTGACTTTAAGGTCCCCGACTTTGAGTCTTCCTTTGCAGACGTCGTCCTCCTGCTCATAAATGGGATCAAGGTGTCCAAGTTGTCCCTGTAAGCGGACTCAGAGTCACAAGGCTGGAAGGCGCCTTCCCTCAACATGTGTAGGCCCCAACCTTACTCAGCTTTAATCCAAAAACCACAAAACGCCGACTCACTGCAACCAGTGATGTCGGCGTTTTTACTAACCATAATAATCTTGTAGCTCCCCCTCTGACACTTGTCATGGGAACTGAATTAGGAGACTTTAGCCCCTGACGCAATATCAGCCGTCACCAGCTTCAGCTCGTCACCAGCAGTTGCAGCCAGGATCATGCCCTCAGACTTGACACCACGAAGCTTGGCTGGCTTGAGGTTGGCCACGAGAATGACCTTCATGCCTACCAGTTCCTCGCAGGTATAGTGCTTGGCAATACCCGAAACCACCTGGCGGTCTTCCTCGCCCACTTTTAGTTTGAGGACCAAAAGCTTGTCAGCGTCTGGGTGCTTTTCAGCAGAAACAACTTCTGCCACCTTAAACTCCACCTTAAAGAAGTCGTCAATGGTGATAATGCCAGGAACCTCTTCCTTCTTGGCCTTCTTTTCTTTCTTCTTTTTCTCTTCCTTCTTCGGAGCTTCGGTTTTTACACCACCCGCTTCAGCAAGAGCAGCCAATTCCTTCTTAATGTCAATTCGAGGGAAGAGGGCTTCACCCTTGTGAACCTTGGTACCCGCTTCAAGAAGGCCAAAGATCTTAGACGCTTCCCAAACGGTCTTTTCCCCTTCAACAACACCAATTTGTTCCCAAATCTTACGGGAAGTATGGGGCATAAAGGACTGGATCAGAACGGAAATCACCCGGATAGACTCCATGAGGTTGTAGAGGACTGTGTCCAGCTTTGGCTTGTCAGCTTCCTCTTTTGCCAGAATCCACGGAGCTGTTTCGTCAATGTACTTGTTGGTCCGGCGAACCAGTTTCCAAATCTCCTCTAGGGCATTGGAGTAGTCCAGCTTGTCCATGCGGGCTTCCACACGGGCAGCCGTAGAAACAGCCAGCTTCTTAAGGTCTTCATCAAACTCAAGAACAGCCTCTGCCTTTGGAAGAACACCACCGTCGTATTTCTCAACCATGGCAATGGTACGGCTAACCAGGTTGCCCAGGTCATTGGCCAGGTCAGAGTTAATCCGTGTAAGCAGAACTTCATTGTTGAAGTTTCCGTCAGAACCAAAGGAGTACTCCCTAAGGAGGAAGTACTTGAGAGCGTCTACCCCGTAACGGTCAATCAGAACCACTGGGTCAACAACATTACCAATGGACTTGGACATCTTGCCACCATCCAGCAGCAACCAGCCATGGCCAAAGACCATCTTTGGTACTTCAATATCCAGAGCCATAAGCATAGCTGGCCAGATAATAGTATGGAATCGAACAATTTCCTTGCCCACCAACTGGACATTGGCTGGCCAGAACTGCTTGAACTTTTCCTCGTTTTCAGGATAGCCCAGGGCCGTAATATAGTTACTTAGGGCGTCCAACCACACGTAAATGACATGCTTTTCGTCAAATGGTGCTGGAATACCCCAGTCAAAACTTGTCCGCGTGATACAAAGGTCTTCTAGACCTGGATCAATAAAGTTTTTGATCATTTCATTGGCCCGGCTCTGAGGCAGTAGGAACTCACCGCCAGCCAGGAGGTCACGAATACGGCCTGCATAGTTGGATAGCTTAAAGAAGTAGGCTTCTTCAGACGTTTTTTCCACAGGACGACCACAGTCGGGACAGTTGCCTTCTACCAATTGTGTCTCTGTCCAGAAGGACTCACAAGGTGTACAGTACCAGCCCTCATAGGCACTCTTGTAGATGTCACCCTTGTCATACAACTTTTGAGCGATCATCTGCACCCGGCGCATATGGTCTTCATCCGTCGTCCGGATAAACTGGTCATAGGAAATCTCCATGGTTGACCACAGGTCCTTAATGTCCTTAATCATGCCATCCAGGTAGAGCTTGGGAGCCATGCCCTTTTCCTTGGCTACATTTTCGATTTTCTGACCGTGTTCATCGGTTCCCGTAAGGAACATAACGTCATACCCTAGGGCACGCTTGAACCGTGCAATGGCGTCTGCTGCCACCGTCGTGTAGGTATGACCGATGTGTAGCTTGTCACTTGGATAGTAGATCGGTGTCGTTACGTAAAATGATCCTTTGCTCATGTGTTGCCTCCTTCTATATTCGCCAACCGGCGCACCCCGGTCACGGGGCTTGTGTTCAAAAAATAAAAAAACACTCCGCGCCTTTCACTAAAGGGACGAAGTGGTCGTGGTACCACCCTTTTTCATCAAGACTTCACAGTCATGACCTCTGTGTGACAATGTCACTGCGCGATAACGGGCGCTCCCGTTCCATGCTTACCCAGGGCTCACATGAAAGGCTCCAAGACCATATTCCACAGCTTTTCAGTACCGGCTCCCACCAACCCCGGCTCTCTAGGACCTTCCAACTGTGTACTCATCTCTTCAATGCCTCTTACTTGGACGTATTATAACACGGACCTTTCCCTTGCGCAAGGACATGGCCTTCCAACCTTAAGCCTGACTTAAATTTTCAAGGACCCTTGCCAAAAGTGGATATACTATAAGTAAGAAAAATGGAGGTTGCTATGAAAGCGAAAATTCTCATTGCCGAAGACGACCCGGATATCCGGGGTCTCATCCGACTACATCTACAAAAGGAAGGCCATACGGTCCTGGAAGCCGCAGACGGTCTAACCGCCCTGAAACTCATAGAAAAAGATGCGCCCCAGCTGATTATCCTGGACATTATGATGCCACAACTCACTGGCCTAGACGTCTTGCAAACCCTGCGTGCCACCCGGGAAACGCCAGTGATCATGTTGACGGCCCGAGGAGAGGACTCTGATAAAGTATTGGGCCTTGACCTGGGAGCCGACGACTATCTGCCCAAGCCCTTTTCTGTTCTAGAGCTCATGTCCCGTGTCCGGGCCCAGCTCAGAAGGGCTTATGCCTTTGGTCAAAATGACTTGAAACCCCAAATGCTGACCAATGGTCCCATTACCATGGACGAAGCCCAGCACTTGGTTCAGGTTAATGACACCCCTGTGGCCCTGAATCCCACCGAGTTTAAAATCCTCTCCCTCTTTATGAAGTCTCCAGGCCGGGTTTTCACCAAACAGCAAATATACGAAGGGGCCTGGGAGGAAACCTACTATGGTGACGACAATACCATTATGGTTCATATTAGCCACCTTCGAGACAAACTGGAAGACGACCCCAAGAAACCTCGATTTATTCAAACCATCCGGGGTGTCGGATATAGAATGGAAAGGTTCCCTTCATGAATCTACGTCGCTTGAAAAACAGCATTACTGGACGTTTTTTACTCCATGACTTGCGGCTCTTTGCCATCATTGCCATTGTGGGCCTGGCCGTCTTTAGTGGCTACACCGTCTACATTGACAACCTATACTTTCAGTTGGACGACAACCTCCTGGACCATGTGGTGGACGACACCCTGTCTGTTGGCGCAACAGCAGCCGTAAAGAAGAACCCGGTCCCACCGGGCACCTATGTGGAGCACCTGAGCGGTGACCTTCGGGTCCTGGACAATTCAGACCAGAGCCCCCGCTATGTGGGCTACCAATATACTGCAGAAGAACTCAATGACGTCAACCTGAGTCCCTTTATGAGTGCCTACCAGTATTATCTTGCCGACGATGGAGAATCTGTGATTGTTGCGGTTCCCTTTTCCGACTATGTGGGATCGGGGCTACCCGAAGTCCTCTTCGTCTGTATTTTTCTTTTACTAACCGCCATTGCCACCTTTGTCCATTCCTACCGAACGGCCAAGGACATGACGGAACCCGTGGACGCCATAGCCAAGGGCGTCAATCAAATAGCCCAGGGGGCTTACGGTACCACCTTCCAGGTGGAGGGTGACAAGGAGTTGGTCCAACTTGCAGACCAAATTTCCCAGCTTTCCTCTACCGTTGCCCACGAGATCTCCCTCCGGGAAGCGGAGGAGGAAAAACGCAAGCAGTTGATCCTAGACATCTCCCATGACCTAAGAACCCCCCTGACCAATATCCGAGGCTATGCTGAAACCCTAGACCAAGGACACTTAAATGAAGACCAGATGAAAGACTCCATTCAAGTCATCCTCAAAAATAGCCAGCGGGCTGACCAATTGATCCATAGCCTGTTCGAATTGTCTAGGCTCAATAGTACCCATAGCCCCTTAGAGGCCCAAGAGGAAAACATCGCAGAACTCCTAAGACAGTTCTTCGCTGACCATATGAAAAGCCTGGAAGACCAAAACCATCCCTATGATTTGGACATCCCTGAAACACCCGTTGTGGCCATGGTAGACGTCCTCCTATTCCGTAGGGCCCTAGACAACCTCTTTACCAACTTCCTCCAACACAGCGGACCGGGCACAACCTTTGGGCTGGGGCTTGAAGTGAAAGACCAGGCAGGGCGCATCCTCATATGGGACGACGGGGTTGGCATTCCTGAGGACATGCATGAAACTGTCTTTTCCTCTTTCACAAGACTGGACCAAGCACGTCGTCAGGACACTGGTGGCGCCGGACTCGGTTTGGCTATTACCAAAAAGATAATTGACCAGCATGGGGGCAACATTGGCTTGAGGCCCGTAACCCGGGGGACCTGCTTTGAAATTATCCTGCCTCTGGTAAATAAGGATTGATTCCCTGACCTTGTTGTGATAAAACAATGAAAGAACAACAAGGAGTAAGTTTATGATCACAAAATTAGATCCACTATTGAGCACCCTGGATTCCAGTGCCCTTGAGCAGTTGAACATAGACATGGACGACCATTCTATTTCACTGGATATCCTGCCCAAAACCAAAAAGGACACAAAAATTCGCTTTGACGGCGTTTCTGCATTCTACTATATTGACAGCAGTGAACCGGCTACAGAAGCTGCCAGCAACCAGCTTCATTCCATTACCCACCACTATCGGGGTTTTGGTGAATTTGCAGCTGTTCGTAGCATGGACGCTCCTGAAGAAGATCCCTATATGGTTTCAATTCCTAACTTTGCAATTAGCCTCAATGAATCGTCCTTGTTTATTGAAGCAACTAAGGTTTCCATCGATGACCAGGTATTCACGGTTCGTTAAAGGTAAAATGCCCCTTGGTATTGGATGCATACGGGACTGTTCTCCAGCATAAAAACTGTTGAACAGTCCCTTTTTATTGCACACTTTCCATGGGGAAAGAGGAAATCCACGAGGGGGCGTCGAAAGAATTCTAGACAACCCATGAGAAGGAGTGAATTTATGAATAGTGTCATTGCATTTACGCTGAAAGATCTTGGTCTTTTTGTTCTTTGGGGACTGCTTTGTGCAGTGCTTGTGTATATACTTTTGATCCTGATCCGTGCCTATCGGTCTGTTAAACAAATCATGAAACTCATCGACGCAAAACGGATCGAAGTGGACAAGGTCATCGACGAACTCCCTGGCATTACGGCAAACATCAATACCATCAGTGGTGAGGTAGCCCACGGAATGGAAGCCTTCCATGACACCGTGGACAACATTGCCACCACGTCTGAGAACATTAGTAAGAATGTTGCGGACAAGAGTGACCCAGCAGGTCGACTGGCTTCCCTCATGCATGTAGCTGCCATGGCCAAAGAACTCTACCAAACCTACTTCGGCAACAAGGAAGAAGAGGAAGAAGAAACTGTTATGGTCTACAAGGAAGTGCCAAAGTCCGAAGTCGATGAGGCCCTTTCAGAGGAAGACATAAAGGCAAAGAACACCAAGGAAGCACCAGAAACACTTGATCCCAATGAACCCACACCAGAGGAAATAGCGGAATAAGGGCTTTCAAACACACCGATGTAGGCCTATTTTCTTGTGTTCTATGGTTTTAAAGTAGTTCCAGTTCAGTAGTTAACAATAAAACGTAAAATTGCGTCAATCGATTGGTCGATTGGCGCAATTTTTTTGTCCGCTTTCCATTGTGGCCTGCAGGACGTACTCTCATGCGCCCAATCATTTTCTACTCAATTCCTACCATTTTAGTAGGCATATATGCTTCTTTCAGTAAAAAAACGCCAAACCATCTACCTTCACAAATATTTCACAACTTATTCCTATTTCAGCGATTTACACATTTATTTCCATCGTATATACTATAATTGGTAGGAGTGGTAACTCCATTACTGTAAATATATAGATTCCTTGTGAAATGAAGGATATTCGACAAAGTTCGAGTTTGTCGAAAAAATGATTCCTTAAATGAAAAAGTAAGTTCCGTTTAGGGAGGTTAATCTGAAGTTAGTTCTGCACAGAATCAATCACGGAAGTTTGTCTTGCACAAGATGAAGTATACTATCATAGATATCTATCCTGACAAAACAGGAGATGATTAAAATGACAGCAAAGGGAAAACATCTAACACAAGAAGACAGACACTATATTGAAGATGCACTAAATGAGAGCTATTCACTTACAGGCATTGCAAAGCATCTTGGAAAAGACCCTACGACGATCTCAAAAGAAGTTAAAAGAAATAGGGTTAGTTTTGGAAAAGTGGGTCACACTGGACGCATAAGTTGCAAGAACCGCACAGCATGTACACGTAAGCAAATCTGCTCAGAAACTTGCAGTCAATTATGCAAGAAATGTACGACACAGAACTGCTACAGGATCTGCTCAGAGTATGTCCCGAAAACGTGTACAAAGCTGATCCGCTTTCCACACGTATGCAATGGCTGCACAAGAAAGGCTGGCTGCAAGTCGCAGAAGTATAGATACCGCGCAAAAGTAGCCCAAGCCAACTATACAGAGAGCTTGAAGACCTCGCGTGAAGGTATTGCTCTAGGTCCAGGAGAGCTTGCTGAACTAGATGAATTAATTACACCACTTATCTTAAAAGGACAGTCAATCACACACATTTACGCTCATCACAAGCATGAAATCAAGTGCTCAAAACGGACTCTTTATACATACTTTGAACAAAATTTATTCAAGGCAAGAAATATTGACCTTCCGAGGAAAGTTAAGTACAAGCCACGAAAGAAAAGATCTGAAAGCACAGATAGAAATTCTAAACATAGAACAGATAGAACCTATGAGGACTTCAAGCGTTTTATAGAAAATCATCCTGAAAAGCACGTTGTGGAAATGGATGTTGTGGAGGGGCAAAAGGGCGGTAAAGTGTTTCTAACGATGTTTTTTAGAAATAGCTCACTAATGCTGATATTCCTGTTAGATGCCTGTACACAGAACGCTGTAAAGCAAGCCTTTGATCGGTTATACAATGATTTAGGTGCAGAGATTTTTAAAAAGACGTTCTCGGTCATACTTACGGACAACGGTTCAGAATTCAAAGCGCCTGAAGTTTTAGAGCAAGATTGTGATGGCAACAGACGAACACATATCTTTTACTGTGATCCACTGGCCTCTCATCAAAAAGCTCGAATAGAAAAGAACCACGAATACATA
>CAYFHQ010000120.1:0-9738 GCA_964342805.1 uncultured Peptostreptococcaceae bacterium
TGGTGGTGGTTGTCCTTCTTCCACATGGATGGCCAGGTATAACATGTGTTGAATGAGGTCCTGGTCTTGGTCTGTTAAGAGTCTAATGGGATATTTCATCGTCCGCTCCAGTTTGTAAAATACACTTGGTTATCATGGGTTCTAGCCCACACTCGTATGGAGAGTTCATCCCACTGGATGTCTTTCTTTGTGTCCTTAAAATAAACTGCTCCTGCAACAACCATACCCATTTGGCTTTTTTCTGATTCAGACAATCGTCCGTCTAAGAGGAATTTTTTTTCAAGCAAGTCGTCATTACGGTAGACTTCAACAACGACATCCTTAAAGAGTTCTTGAAGTTCCTCTTCACGGGGATCGATCATATCTACTAGGTAGTTAACCCGTACGTCATTCCCAACGCCAGCTTCACGGAAGGTGATATTGCCCCCTTCAAACATCTGATGGACGTAGGCAATGGGTTTGATTCCATAATTGTTATTGACGGCATGGAGGGTTTCTGACTCCTCCTTGTCATCCGTCTTAACCAAAACATTGGCTTCAATGTAATGGGCCTTGGGCAATTTCAATGTAGCTTCATAGATAAGCGGTGCAACTTGTGTCATGGGTGCACTGGTCCACCCTGGGTCCAGAGTGAAAGTGTCCAGCTGGAAGAGGTGGTCCAATTGGTCATTCTGTACAACGTATGTTGCAGTATTCTCGTCATATGTAAAGTCTGAGCCCTTCACGTTGACCCGTTTAAAGATGTCAGGGCTGTCTAGATTAGGTTCCTTTTGTGTAACATCCGGCCTATAAAGAACGAAGACCTCTTGGTCAGCTACACCCTCATTTAACTGAATGGTGACCTGAACGTCATGGCTCCCATCTAGCCCATTTTCCTGAATGACTTGGGCACTTTGTTCTCTGATCAACCGGGTCCGAAGAAGCTGCTCTTCCTCTTGTTGCCTCAGGTAGCGGATACCATCGTTTAAGGAGTTGATCCGGTGGTTGGTATGGTCTAAGCGAGACGTCATTTGAGCCAGTTGTTCTTTGACCTGATACAGGTTTATCGTTTGGCCTATGAGGACTGCACAGATGACGATCCCCAGCAACACCTTTCCTTTGCTTTCTTTCATATAAGCCTCCAATCGACGAGGGTTGATGGTTGTGCAACGTATGTATCACACAGCCACATCCCTCTCCATTTTCTGTCACAGTTATTATACGATTTCCAAGGCCAAAACCCAACGCCCCTCCCCTCTTTCACATAAAACTGTAATGAAAAAGCGAGGTCGCATGAAGCAACCTCGCCAATTGGATTAATCCCAGTTCAAAATAACTTTGCCAGACTGGCCACTGATCATGACCTCAAAGCCTTTTTCAAACTCTGTGTAGTGATAGTTATGCGTGATGACCGGAGAAATATCAAGGCCGGACTGTAGCATAGCCGTCATTTTGTACCATGTTTCGAACATTTCACGACCGTAAATTCCCTTAAGGAAAAGACCGTTAAATACAACCTTGTTCCAGTCCACCTGAGTGTCAGGAGCCTGGATACCCAGCATGGCAATCTTGCCACCGTGGAACATGTTGTCGATCATGTCACTGAAAGCAGACCCGTTACCGGACATTTCTAGGCCAACATCGAAGCCTTCCTTCATGTTCAGTTCCTTCATAACGTCTGCTAGGTTTTCCTTCATTGGGTTGACAACGCGGTCAGCACCCAGCTCTTTAGCCAGGCCTAGACGGTAGTCATTAACGTCAGTTACCACAACGTGACGGGCACCTGCGTGCTTGGCAATGGCAGCTGCCATCATACCAATTGGACCTGCACCTGTGATCAGGACGTCTTCACCAAGAAGGTCAAAAGAAAGTGCCGTGTGTACTGCATTCCCCAGTGGGTCCATAATAGACAGAACGTCTAGGGGAATATTGGGGTCACACAACCACACGTTTTGCATAGGGATTGCTGCATACTCAGCAAAGATACCTGTACGGTTTACCCCTACGCCCATTGTATTTTTACATAGGTGGCGACGGCCAGCTAGACAGTTACGGCAGTGGCCGCAAACAATATGTCCTTCACCGGAAACCAAGTCACCTACTTTAAAGTCTGTAACATCTGCACCCACTTCAACGATTTCACCAACGAACTCGTGGCCAACCGTCATGGGTACTGGGATTGTTGCTTGAGACCATTCGTCCCACTTATAAATATGTACGTCAGTACCACAGATTGCCGTCTTCTTCATTTTAATCAGTACGTCTTGTGGACCAACTTGAGGCACGTCTACCTGCTCTAGCCATAGGCCAGGCTCAGCGTGCTTTTTCACCAATGCATTCATTTTCTGTGCCATACTGCACCTCCCGCATATATCATAACAAAGAACTGAGATTTGACAAACGTTTTCTTGCAAATTAAAATATTGGATTTTGGACACCAGATTTCATGGTGTTTCGAACACTTTCGATCAATTTCGCCAGTCGTTCTACACCCACCATGACGTCCACTTCCTCCCCATAGGAGTAGCACAAACGGAGCTGGTTGTTACCCTTGGCACCCACATAACAATTGTGGCCCACAAGGAAAGAAATGTTTTCCTCGGTGATGGCCCTATAATAAAGAAGCTGGACGTCAAAGCCATGGGGCAGGGTCAACCAAAAGACCAGTCCCCCCTTGGGCAGGTCCCACTTCACATAGGCCGGCATGTGTTTCTTCATATGCTTGTGGACGGCGTCCCTGAGGGCCTTCAACTCATGTCGAAGCCAAATCAAATGCTGCTTGTCTTCCAGGGAGTCCAAATAAGGTGCCAACATCAACTGGTTCATCAGGGGAGCGCCAGAGTCTAGGTTGGCCTTCATGGACAGCAGGCGACTATGAATCCGTTCCCCAGACGTGATGGCCGACAAACGAATGGAGGGGCCATAGACCTTACTGAAACCAGACACATAAATGACCCGGTCGTCTTGATCAAGGTCCTTCAAGGACCGTTCAGGCTTCTCATAGGACAAGTCCCCCCAGGTGTCGTCCTCTACTATAAGGAAGTTAAACTCCTTGGCCAGGTCCAGGAGTTCCATGGAGGTCTCGTGGCTGTAGCTATAAGAAGTAGGATTTTGGAAGGTCGCCATGGTAAAGAAAAGCTTCACCGGGTACCTTTCGCAAATATCCAGGAGAAGGTCTGTTCGAACACCCCCTTGGACAATGGGCACGTCTACGATCACGGCCCCCCTGTTCTTAAAGACGTCGATGGCTCCAGGAAAGGTTGGAGACTCCACAACCACCACGTCCCCTGGCCCTATATAAGTCTGGGCAATCAAATTGAGGGCCAACTGGGTCCCTGTCGTAATGATGATTTGGTCCTCAGGGGCTTCAATCCCCCGGTCCAACATATAGGACTGGACCGCCTTGATTAAACGGGGGTCTCCCTCCACAGGCGGATACTGGCCCAGTTCATTTTCACGACCCACCAACCACTCCTGGAACTTGTCCAGGATCTTTCGGGTGGGTACAAACCGATGGTGGAGGGCTGCCAGGGTCAAGTTGATTCCCGTTTGGTGGCGACTCATAAGGGTCCGCTGGACGTAACCGCTCCGCTGGACATAGTCCTCGATGGTGTCCTGCCATTCTGAACCCTCTATACGGTCCCCCTGGTCCTCCATTGTCACCGTATGTTTTTTTTTCTTCACAAAGGTGCCCTTGCCATGGATTTTTTCCACTAGCCCCGCTGCTTCCAAGGTCTCGTAGGCCTTTACCACAGTCATGGGGCTTACTTGGATGGTCGCCGCCATCTTACGAACCGAGGGCAACCGTTGGCCCGCCTTGAGTATGCTGGTTTCTATACGGCTTTGAAGTTCCGAAACAATCTGGTCCTTGATCCCAATTGCACTCTCTCGATCGATGGTTAATTTCATGGGCACCCCTCCAACTGTTATAGTCTGTTGTCTACAGTATAGCATAAGTGTTCTAGTGTTTCGCCTTTCAAGTGGATAACTGTTCTATTCACTTTTTGACTGTACTATTGACTAGGTCCTATACTGGTGGTACACAAAGCATTCAAGGAGGCATTTATGACATTTAAACAAGTCTTCCGACTCACTGTCGGTATCATACTTTTTTCCATCGGAATCGTCTGCACGGTCCAGGCCAACCTGGGTGTGGCCCCCTGGGACACCCTCCACCAAGGTCTCAGTAAACATAGTGGCCTTACCTTTGGCCAAGTCAGCATTTTTGTAGGCCTTTCGATTGTAGCCATTAACATTCTTTTAAAGGAACTGGTGGGACTGGGCACCGTAGTCAACATCGTTCTCATAGGACTCATTGTCGATGCGCTTTTTACCACAGGCATTATTCCGGAGATGACGACTTTCCTTGGCGGACTTGTCATGCTGGTCATCGGCATGTTTATCCTGGCCTTGGGGAGCTATTACTATATCGGTGCAGGACTGGGGACCGGACCACGGGACGGCCTTATGGTCGCTCTGGTCAAGAAAACAGGTAAACCCGTCGGCCTTATCCGCGGAGCCATTGAAGGCGCCGTTCTTATACTGGGTTACCTCCTGGGTGGCTCCATTGGCATTGGTACCTTGATTTTAGCCTTGGGTATCGGCCCCATTGTCCAGTGGGTCTTTGGCCTCCTCTCCTTTGACGTGGCTGCTGTTGAACACCAGGTGATCTTCCCTAGACAAAAGGCTGTTTAGCCTGGGATCAGACGATCGACAAAGTCAAAATGTAGAGGTTATGAATTGCCTTAGTTTAAGGCCCTAAAATGGTTAAGAACAAGCCTTACGAAGCCCATGAACATTCTTCTGGCCAAAGCCAACCAAGTGTCAGAAGGATTTTCCCCTTTGGGATATGCCAACAGAACTAAAAATCCCAAAACAAAACAACTCGCCTTCCTCCAAGGGTCGACCAGTCGATTCCCGGAACGAAAGCGAGTTGTTTTTTTATTGACTTTGTGCCTTTATTCAATATGTCCCCATTCTCTGAGGTCATTTTCCAACTTGATTCTTTGGTGGGCCAAGACCTCAGTGAGGTCAGCGTCTAGGCTAAAGAATTCAATCGCCGCTTGATCGAAAAGTTCGAAAAAGAGGTCTTCTTCCCCGTCTATGTTCCAAAAAGTCATTAAGTCCGACAGGTCTGACAAGGCTGGCATGGTGTAGTAGTCTGCACCTGGTGGTCCCTCCAGGTAAAAGGTTCGGATCAAACCCCAAACCTTGGACCGGTCACCTAGGGACATGTTCGTCGTATAGAGTGGGTCATCCAGTGGCAGTAGGGCCACGGGCGTATCTACTAAAAGGGCATTTTCAATGGCCGGTATGTAGTCCATACCTCCCGTAAAGGGGGCCTGGTCTGTACGGCCAAACAGGTAGTCCAAGTTCATTGGGTTGCCAATAACCCGCTCCTCACGCATGGCCCGGTCGGGATGGACCAGGTAGGGCTCATTGGAATACTTGGCAATGACGATTTCTATCCGCTGGTCAGGGGGCATGGTAAAGTCTCTCCCCTCCAGGTAGACCCTGTGGTGGTTGTGCTGGGCCAAGACCACTGCTATGGGCTTCATGGTGTCCTTGCGGAGGACCACATGGGTGGCCCCGTGGATGTCCAACTCGTGCCAGGCCATGAGGTCACCAATCAAGCGACTGGACCACTTCTTGACCAGGGAGGTGTTTTCCGGTAAACCACTATAGGGATAGGTGTAGGTGTATTTGAGAAACAAGAGGTCCAGGGTTTGGCTTTCCAAGTGGAGTTGGCTCTCATATATTCTGCCGTAAGCCTTGCCATTGGACCCGTTTGGGTCCTGGGTTAATAAGTGGTCATAAGGCACTTGCAGGTCGATGTATTTATTGGGGTCATTCTTGTAGGTCACCAGCATGTCCCTGTCCACACTTGTGGAGAGTTCCTTGTCCACATAGCCAGACTCCATGAGCTTGGCATTGGGGAGGATCTCGTTGTAAAAATCCATGGGAAAGTAAGAGCCTGACGCCAGATATATTTTAGGATTGTAGGTCCGGAGGAGTTCAGCCGTTTGGGACCCATTTTGGTCCCATGACTTCATGGTGTTGGAGGAAGCTTTTATGGCCTCAATGAAGCGGGACTCCCCTCTGGGTTGGTTGGTATAAATGGTCAATGCCAGGACGAGCACTAAGAACAAGACCATGACCACCACTAGGATTTTTTTGATCATAACTACCTCCTAGTGGATTTATACCATCTTCCGACCAGAAAAAAACCTCTCCAATGGAAAGTCCCTTTGGAGAGGTTTTGCCTATTCTTGCGAAATCTTATGAGGACAGGGCCACCTTGTCCTGGGTTTTAACAACCTTGGTTTGCCACTTGCCTGTGGAATAGATCAGAAGCCCCACAACACAGGTAATGAAGTTACTGGCCACCATGGCATACCAGACCCCTAGGGGACCAAAGGTGGTGAAATTCTTCAAAAGGAAGATCATGGGTAGGCGCAGGGCCCAAAGACGTCCCATTTGTATGATCATGGCTGACTTGGTATGGCCAGACCCTTGGAACAAACCGTTGAGAACTTCGAAAACTGCCATCAGTGGTAGGGTTAAGACGATAATCCGCATGTTCAAAATGGCGTGGTTTATGACTTCTGGCTCCTTGGTGAAGAGTCCAGCGATCACTTCAATGAAGGGATAAACAAGGAGGCCGCTGGCCAGCATAATAGAAGCAGAGACCCCCATACTGGTCCAAAAGGCACTCTTGGCCCGGTCATTCTGGTCTGCCCCCATGTTCTGACCTACGATTGTGGCCAGGGCACCACCAATGCCCATGGCTGGCATCATGACCAAAGAAGAGATTCTAGAACCCAGGGCAAAGGCTGTGAGTACGGCTTGACCGTAGTCCAAAATCAAGGCATTCATGATGGTGAAGCCCACCGCACTTGTGGCCATGCCTGTGGAGGACGGTAGAGAAATCCGTACAATCTTGGTTACGATTTCCTTGTCCAACTTCAAGTCGGATAAACGCAGGCGGATCCCATTGTCCTTTAGAAAAAGGGTGCCCACTGCGTAAATAGTGAAAACAGATCGTGCAAGGACCGTTGCATAAGCCGCTCCGGCTACGCCCCAGTCTAGGTGTAAAATAAAAATAGGGTCAAGAATGATGTTGAGTCCCACTGCCAGACCGCCAATTATCGTCGGCGTCAGGGTGTCCCCCTGGGCCTGCTTAATGGACTGGAAAGCAAAGTAAGCAAACATCATTGGACCACCAAGGAACATGATCCGAATATAGGTTACTGCATTGGTGTGCAGGTCTCCTGTTGCTCCCACCAGGCGCACCAGGTTTGGGGCCAATAGGTAGCCACCCACTGCCATGACCAAGGCGAAGAGTACACTGAGGCTAAGGGCCTGTCCCGCTACTTTTTGAGCGTCCTTGTGGTCCCCTGCTCCAATCAACTGAGAGATAATACTGGTTCCCGCTATGGAGAAACCAATTCCTACGGCCATCATTACAAAGATCAGGTTCCATGTAATGGACAAGGCTGCAACACCAGAGCCCCCCAACTGACTAACAAAGTAGGTGTCGGTCAAGTTAAAGAGGGTTTGAATGAGGTTGCTGACCATGAGGGGTAGGGAGAGCTTCCAGATTACTGAGAGCATTTTCCCATTTAAAATGAGCTTTTGTTTTTCTGCGTAATTCATGCCAACCTCCAATTCTCCTAAACATTAAAATTATTATAACATAGATTATTAGCTTGTCACGGTAAATCTTTCAGAATCCGAAATATTTATGATACACTGGAACAATGATAAAAACAAGCCTATTCAGGAGGTTATTTTGACACAACTTTCACACTTAGAACTCCCCTTTCTTGACTTCATTCAAGCCCATATGACCAGTCCATTTTTTGACCGATTTTGGGTCTTTATCACCCACTTGGGTGACGCAGGTTTGATATGGATCGGATTGACCCTGGTCCTGCTGCTTATGCCAAAAACTCGGAAGGTTGGCCTTTATTCAGCCTGTGCCCTGATCTTTAGTCTTCTTCTCAGTAACGGTCTACTGAAAAACTTGATTGGGCGACCTCGCCCCTATACCTTTACTTCCATGGACCTCTTGATCAAGGCCCCCTGGGACTTTTCCTTCCCTTCCGGCCACACATCGGCTTCTTTCGCTTTTGCCTTTGTGATTTTGAAGGAGCGACCTCGTCTAGGTAAGATCGGTCTAACCCTACCCGTAGTCGTCTTGGCCTGCCTCATGGCCTTCTCCAGACTCTACCTGTATGTCCACTTTCCAAGCGACATCCTCTTTGCCATTTTTATGGGCTGGGTTTGTTATCGCTTGGCTTACTGGGTGGGACCCAAGGTCATGGATCGATTGCCCAAGGTCTTCGACAGGTAGACTCTCCATAATTCAATCCCTAACATATTCAAAGAGCCTAACATATTCAAAGAGCCTAGGTCGACGTTTTTGTCTACCTAGGCTCTATATTCATGCATGAATGACACATATCCACCATTCATTTAATACAGTAACCCACACCCCATATGGTTTCAATATAAATGGGTTTGGCGGGATTGGGTTCAATCTTCTCACGGATTCGACGGACGTGGACAGACACGGTTTCATAGTAACCCAGGGCGTCCTGCTCCCAAATCCTCTCGTAAATGTCCTTCTTGGAAAAGACGCGACCCTTGTTTTTCACAAAAAGGAAGAGGATATCGAACTCCTTGCGGGTCAGGTCGATGGTTTGTCCGTTGACTGTCACTGCATTGGACAAGGGGGCCACCACCATCCCCCGTATTTCGATCTTTTCCTCTGTTTGGTCTGACCCCTTAAGCCGGGCGTAGTTGGCCAAATGGGACTTGACCCTGGCCACCAACTCAGAAGGACTAAAGGGTTTTTTTACATAGTCGTTGGCCCCAAATCCCAGGCCTAGTACGACGTCCATGTCCTGGTCCTTGGCCGACACAATGAGAATGGGCTTGTCCGTAATGGCCCTGAGTTCCTTACAAATCTGGAAACCGTCGGCCTTGGGCAACATGAGGTCCAAGATCACCAAGTCCACTTCGGGGAGGACACTCAGAATGTAGGTCAGGTCTCCCGCGGAATCATGGAGGACTGTAAAGCCGTTGATTTCCAAATAGTCTCGCTCCAAGCGGGCGATGGACTGGTCATCTTCAACCAATAGAATTTTCGTCATAAGACCTCCCGTGTTGTGGCAGACGAATGATTACAGCCAGACCGCCCATTTGGGACACCTTAGCACCAATCTCTCCACCATGTTCGTCAATGATATCCTTGCAAATACTCAGGCCAATGCCACTGCCTCCTATGTCACTATTCCTGGACTTGTCCGCCCTATAAAACCGATCAAACAGGAGGGGCAGGTCCTTTTTCTTGACCCCAACCCCATTGTCCTCCACTCGGATTTCAATGGTCTCACCCACCTGTCTGGCATAAATGTTGATCTGTAGTGGACGTTTGGGCGACTGGTACTTGACCGCGTTTTGAATAATATTCATAAAGACCCTGGCTAGTTTAGAGGGATCAGCATCCACAAAAATGTCCTGGGCTACCGTAGCCAAACGCAAGGCACCTCCGGCATTTTGAACCTCATAAATCTGGTCATCAATACAGTCTTTTAAGAAGGATTCCACATGGAGTTCCTGCTTATGGTATTGGATGCGCTTTTGATCAATATCTGTTAAAACCTTTAGGTCATTGACCAATTGTTCAATGACCTGGACCTTGTTTTCAATGATATCCAAGTACTCTACCTGCTCTGCTTCCGTTTTGGCAAT
>CAYFHQ010000121.1:0-9667 GCA_964342805.1 uncultured Peptostreptococcaceae bacterium
CAGGCCTGGGAAAGACGACCTTGTCCAGCATTATTGCCAATGAAATGGGCGTCAACATAAAAATTACTTCTGGGCCAGCCATAGAACGACCGGGTGACCTTGCCGCCATCCTCAGTGGACTAAAGCCGGGGGACGTCTTGTTTATCGACGAAATCCACCGCCTGTCTCGCCATGTGGAAGAAGTTCTATACCCGGCCATGGAAGACTTTGTACTGGATATTATTATTGGCAAGGGCCCTGGGGCCAAGTCTGTTCGTATAGACCTGCCCAAGTTCACCCTGGTGGGTGCCACAACCCGGGCTGGCCAACTGACCTCGCCACTCCGGGACCGTTTTGGCGTCATTTGTAAACTGGAACTCTATGAGGCCAAAGAACTCATGAAGATCGTTTCCCGGTCTGCAAAAATCCTCGACGCCCCAATGGACGAGGACGCCTGCTACGAAATCGCCATGCGGAGTCGGGGGACACCCCGTATAGTCAACCGAATACTCAAACGTGTCCGTGACTATGCCCAAGTCTACGGTGAAGGCGTCATTACCAAGGACCTGGCCAATCGGGCCCTCAACCTCTTAGAGGTCGATCCCCTGGGTCTTGACGGTGTTGACCGAAAAATTCTCATGACCATCATAGAAAAATTCGACGGCGGCCCTGTGGGTCTAGACACCCTGGCAGCGTCAACCGGAGAAGAAAGAAACACCATAGAAGACGTCTATGAGCCTTACTTGCTACAACTGGGCTTTTTACAACGGACACCCCGGGGTCGAGTTGTTACCCGACGGGCCTATGAACACTTGAACATATCTGTGCAGGCCGAGTTACCTGTATTTAGACTATAGGAGTAAAAGATGCGCTTACGACTGACTATCATACTGGCCTTGATCTTTTTGACTTTGGCCTCTGTGTCCTTTGCAGAAGACGACGGGAAACGGATTCGAGTGGGTCTGGAGTATGGCAATATCACGAGTTCCCATACCAACCTAGCCAGCGACACAGGATTTGAAGTCCGTTCGCAGGTGGGGGACACCTCTGTAGCCATTCTTGATTTGGCTGCTTACAAGACCCTCAAGGTTGCACCGGATGGATGGTTTGTCCTTTCTGGTGACCAAGCCTCGCTGACTAGTACTCCGGCCACCAGTGCTGCCCTGGCGCCCCACCATGTACAGGTGGGCGCAACCCTAGGCTCTCCTGAAGCCATGAAGGCTGAACTGGACAGGCTCAAGGCCATTGACCCAGAGGTTTATCCAGTCTATGAAAACGGCTGGCGGATTTATTATGGCGCCTACGCAAGTACAGGTGACATGAACAATGCCGTGGCCAGTGTGGCTTTGAAATTTGGCACAGCCGCTTATCCGGTTGCCCCAAATCCAAAACGGGTTCAAGTTATAGCGGAAGGTAAGCTGGTCTTCCTCTATGACAGCCAGACCGAGTTTTTTCTTGAGCCAAAAATGAAGGACACTACTGACGGGATCATGACCCTGAACGGTAGAACCTACCGAGGGGGAGCCGGTTTTAAACGGTATCCAGACTCTGATCTTACTGTTATCAATTTTATTCCCTTGGAGTCCTACCTATATGGTGTCCTACCCAAGGAAATGTCCGGGTCTTGGCCCCTTGAAGCCTTGAAGGCTCAAGCTGTTGCCGCTCGGACCTACACCTTTGTGAAAATGGGCAAGCATGACAATTATGGCTTTGATTTATGTGACACAACCCATTGTCAGGTCTATGGTGGACGTGGGGTAGAATCTCCTAGAACCAATCAAGCAGTTGACGAAACAGCTGGCTTGCTATTAAAATATAACAACGCTTTGGTTCAAGCTTATTACCATTCCAACAGTGGTGGCCACACAGAGAACATAGAAAACATCTGGAACAATCCACTTCCTTATATAGTGGGTGTCAAGGACCCCTATTCAGTGGGTTCCCCTAATACCGACTGGAGTGTTTCCTATTCCTATGGTGAGATTGAAAGCATTCTCCGTAGTGGTGGACATGATGTGGGGCGATTGCAAGACGTCCGCATAGATAAAAAGAGTCAATTTGACCGAGTCCTTGAACTGACCTTTGTTGGAAGTTCAAAAAGTGTGACCCTAATTAAAGAGGAAACACGAAAACTCTTTGGCTATACCAAGATCAAGAGTATGTGGTTTGATATTGGAGACCAAGCCATGGCCATGGCAGTCAATGACAAGGGCTACTTTTCCCTAAATGCAGGCAAGTCCTATGTTTTAGGTGCCAATGGGCAAGCCGTCTTGTTAAACCAGTCCAGCGTGGTGGTCTCAGCAGGTAGTGAGACCAATACCCTAGGGTCCAAACAAACGCCCAACCAGGTGACCTTTACAGGTCATGGATATGGCCACGGACTTGGCATGAGCCAGTGGGGAGCTAAAAAAATGGCTGAACAAGGATTCTCATTTGAACAGATCTTAACCCATTACTACACGGGTACACATATAGAGTAAGGAAGGTCCCAGTCAGGTGACCCAATACCATGGCTACTGACGAAGACCTTTGCAAGGAGTATACATGCAAACAAAAGATTTTTACTTTGACTTGCCTGAAGAGTTGATCGCTCAAACGCCTTTGAAGGACCGATCATCCTCCAGGCTTCTTGTTTTGGACCGAAAGTCCGGTGATATCCAGCACAAGACCTTTACGGACATCCTGTCCTATTTCAAACCCGGGGACTGCCTTGTGCTCAACAATACACGGGTCTTGCCTGCTCGGATCTACGGGACCAAGGACACGGGTGCCAATGTGGAGTTCCTCCTCTTGAAGCGGATTGACGACAATCGGTGGGAGACCCTGGTCAAACCTGGACGAAAGGCAAAGATCGGAGCCAAGTTCACCTTTGGTGAAGGCCTCATGACCGGAGAAATTGTTGACATGGCCGATGAAGGGGCCCGGGTGATTGAGTTCACTTACGAGGGTGTCTTTGAGGAAGTCCTTGAGCAAATAGGAACCATGCCCCTGCCACCTTACATTAGGGAGACCCTGGACGAACAAGAACGCTATCAGACTGTTTATTCAGAGATTAACGGATCTGCAGCAGCTCCGACTGCGGGGCTTCACTTTACCGAAGACCTACTTCAAGCCCTGAAAGACAAGGGTGTTGAGGTTGGCTATGTGACCCTACATGTGGGCCTAGGCACCTTTAGACCAGTAAAAGTGGACAATGTGCTTGAACATAAAATGCACTCAGAATACTATGAAGTGTCTGAGGAAACTGCTAACCTGGTCAACAAGGTCAAGGATGCTGGAGGCAGGGTCATCAGTGTAGGAACCACGTCCACTCGGACGCTGGAGTCCTGTACAGACGACCAAGGTGTTTTGCAAGCAACCAAGGGCTGGACGGAGATCTTTATCTATCCAGGCTACCAGTTTAAAATGATAGATGGACTGATCACCAACTTCCATTTACCAGAATCGACACTGATCATGCTGGTCAGTGCTCTATCCAATAAAGAAAATGTACTACATGCCTATGAAGTCGCCGTTGAGGAGCGTTACCGCTTCTTTAGCTTTGGCGATGCCATGTTGGTTATATAACAGGGAGGAACCATGGCTTTTAAATTTGAACTCATAAAAGAATGTAAGGAAACCGGTGCCCGAGTGGGCAAACTTCACACCCCCCACGGTGTGATCCATACACCAGTCTTTATGCCAGTGGGCACAAAGGCAACAGTTAAGTCTATGACACCTGAGGAAGTGGACGACCTGGGTGCAGACATTATCCTAAGTAACACCTACCACCTCTATATGCGTCCAGGCCATGAACTGATTGAAAAGGCCGGCGGCCTTCACAAGTTCATGAACTGGCACAAGCCCATTCTAACGGACTCCGGTGGCTTCCAAGTCTTCAGCTTGGGTGACCTGAGAAAGATCCGTGAAGAAGGCGTGGACTTCCGGTCGCACATCGACGGGTCCAAACACTTTATCAGCCCAGAAAAGGCTATTGAAATCCAAAATGCCTTGGGGTCTGACATCATGATGGCCTTTGACGAATGTGCTCCGTATCCAGCGGACAAGGAGTATGTGAAGAACTCTCTTGAACGTACAACCCGGTGGTTAAAGCGTTGCATTGATACTCACAAAGACTGGGACAAACAGGCACTTTTTGGCATTATCCAAGGGGGCATGTACAAGGAACTCCGTGAGCAGAGTGCCGCAGAAGTTACCCAGTATGACCTACCTGGCTATGCCGTTGGCGGCCTCAGCGTAGGGGAGCCCAAAGACCTTATGTATGAGGTGCTAGAATATACTACACCTCTTATGCCAAAGGACAAGCCCCGCTACCTCATGGGTGTGGGCAGCCCTGACTGCCTAGTAGAAGGTGTTGTTCGTGGAATTGACATGTTTGACTGTGTGCTTCCAACCCGGATTGCAAGGAATGGTACAGCCATGACCAGCCATGGACAAATTGCCATCAAAAACGCCAAGCACCGTGAAGATTTTACACCGCTTGACCCCGAGTGTGATTGTTACACGTGTAAAAACTACTCTAGGGCGTATCTTCGTCACTTGTTTAAGGAAAATGAGATCCTGTCCGCTCGACTCTTTACCATCCACAATCTCCACTTCCTGATTACCCTCATGTCAAAAGTGAGGGAATCCATTATGGAAGACCGATTGTTGGACTTCCAAAAGGAGTTCTTTGCCAAGTATGGACTTGAGGTGTCGGAGTGGAAAAACACGACTATGCTTAAGTAAGTTTTTTTTGCGTGAAAAAGAAGGAGAATAGTCCTGACCAATCGAATAGAGTAAGTTGAAAGAGATTAAGGGAGGCTATACAATGCAGTTTACAATTATCTACATGGTGGCGATCTTTGCGATTTTCTACTTCTTGCTTATTCGTCCACAGCAGAAAAAGACAAAGCAGTTGAAGGAAATGCGAGCAAGTTTGGCAGTTGGAAACCGTGTGGTGACAATCGGTGGTCTAGTTGGCAAGGTAGCCAAAATGGATGACGAAACCGTAACAATCACTGTAGGTTCTGGCGACGACGAAATGACTTTTAAAAAGTGGGCCATTGGCTCCGTAGAAGAGTAATGAAGAAAACCCGCGTGGTGCTTGAAACAGTGCCATGCGGGTATTTATTTTGCATACATGCTGTGCTATAATTGGAGTGATGTACGAGAGGAGGGTGAAACATGAAGCATATCAAAACGTTGAATGCCGGTACATTGAAAGCGTCTGCTAAGCATGGTGGATGTGGCGAGTGTCAGACATCTTGCCAGTCTGCGTGTAAGACGTCCTGTACGGTAGCAAACCAGGAATGTGAAAACAAGTAAGAACATCATACACTTACATAAACGGATCGAAAAGCAGTCTGGGAATGTGTCTCGGCTGCTTTTCTCCTCGTTTGCAGGTTTGGTTGGCTCTTCTCATGTAAGTGCAGTATGGAGGAAAGAATGATTCATAAGTTTACACAGGGTGGCCTTTACATGGTTGTCGACGTGAACAGCGGTGCGGTTCATATTGTCGATCAAATGGTATTCGACATCCTTGATTACTACCCAGAGCAAGAAAAAGAAAAAGTTGTCTGTCAGTTGGAAGGCAAGTATGAGGCCCAAGCACTCCTGGACGCCATGTCGGAGCTGGATGAACTCATCGAAGCTGAACAGCTGTTTTGTAAGGACAAATATATTGAAAGTCTAGAGTTTAAAGAAAGAAAACCTGTCATTAAAGCCATGTGCTTGCATGTTGCCCACGATTGTAATATTCGTTGTGCATATTGCTTTGCTTCCCACGGGGACTTCCAAGGTACTCGGAGCATGCTGGACCTGGAAACAGGCAAAAAGGCCCTGAAATTCCTTTGTGAGAACTCGGGCAACCGAAGAAATCTGGAAGTGGACTTCTTTGGTGGGGAGCCTCTGATGAATATGGATGTTGTCAAAGACCTAGTGACCTATGGCCGTGAAATCGAGAAGGACTACAACAAAAACTTCCGTTTCACCATGACCACCAATGGTGTCCTACTGACTGACGACAACATTGCCTACATCAATGAGCATATGGAAAATGTTGTTCTATCCTTAGACGGACGTCCAGAAGTTAATGACAAAATGCGGTATACCATTTCTGGAGACGGCACGTATGACATCATCCTGCCGAAATTCAAAAAAATGGTTGAAGCCCGCGGAAACAAAACGTACTATGTAAGAGGAACCTTTACACGAAACAATATCGACTTTGCTGCCGATGTCTTGCATATGGCAGATCAAGGATTCGATCAAGTTTCAGTTGAACCGGTTGTTGCTGAACCCCACCATGACTATGCCCTACAAGACCAGGACCTGCCAGAAATCTTCAATCAGTATGAAGAGTTGGCCGAGGCCCTGCTGGAGCGACATGGGACGGAAAAGGCATTCAACTTCTTCCACTTCAACGTTGATCTTGGTCAAGGACCTTGCGTTGTAAAACGGCTATCCGGTTGTGGCGCAGGTGCTGAGTATGTTGCAGTAACTCCAGAGGGTGACTTATACCCTTGTCATCAGTTTGTTGGTGACGACAAGTTCAAAATGGGCAATGTCCACGAGGGAACCATGGACACCACCATGAACACGGAGTTTAAGAACGCCCATGTTTACAACAAGGAAGACTGTAAGACTTGTTGGGCCAAATTCTACTGTAGCGGGGGTTGCCATGCCAATGCGTGGAACTTCAACCATGACATCAACAAGCCATATACACTGGGATGTGAAATGGAGAAGAAGCGACTTGAATGTGCCTTGTACATTCAGGCCAAGCGACTAGTGGAGGACATGTAATGATTCGAGATTTTCAGGACAAAACACCAAAGATCCATGAAACCTGCTTTGTAGCAGAAAATGCAACGGTGATCGGCCAGGTTGAATTGGCTGAAAACGTCAACGTGTGGTACGGCACAGTCCTCCGGGGCGACGTGAACTTTATCCGCATTGGCAAGAATACCAACATCCAAGACAACACAGTCGTTCACGTGGAAAGCAATGGGCATCCGACCATTATTGGTGAAAATGTAACCATTGGTCACGGGGCTATTGTCCATGCATGCACGGTTGGAGACCACTCCTTGATCGGCATGGGGGCTATTGTCCTAGATGGTGCTGTCATTGGAGAAAATGTGATCCTGGGTGCGGGTGCCTTGGTACCTCCTGGAAAGACGATTCCTGACAATTCTCTAGCAGTTGGTTCACCTGCAAAGGTTATACGTACGCTATCAGAAGACGAAATACCCAAACGAATCAGCCATGCCGAGCGGTATGTGGCACTGGCAGAAAAACACAAAGTCTAGTGGAGGGAACAGAAAATGAATAGCAGAAAACCAGCTGCATTTTTTATAATGCTGGTCCTCATTGCTTTCAGTGTATTCCTGGCCTTTTACGGACTGACCATTGGCTCCTTCGAAGTGAAGCCTGTGGCATCGTCTGTAAAGCTGGGTCTAGACATCGAAGGCGGCGTTGTTGTGGTATACGAGGCAAAGACTGACGCCACAGGAACGGATTTGGATAAGTTGATGGACCAATCCATCAGCGTCATTGGCAAGCGAGTAAACGAACTGGGTCTTACAGAACCGCTGATCACCCGTCAAGGGGACAAGCGTATTCGTATTGAGCTCCCCGGTGTAAAAGATATTCAAGAAGCCATCAGCGCCATTGGTAAAACGGCACAGTTGGAATTTGTCCTGATCGACCAAGGCACGATTGTTGAAACGGGCATGATGAAAGACGTGGCCAAGGGTGAAACAGTCCTTACGGGCGAGCACTTGAGCGACGCAAGCTATGGCTACCACCAGGAGAGAGGCCACATGGTTTCCCTACGAATGGACGGCGATGGCAAGGACCTCTTTAGGGACGCAACCCAAAGAGCGGCAGACCGTGGTGGTGCGCAAATCGCCATTCTGCTGGACGACGAGATTATCTCCGCACCATTTGCTGACGAAGTCATTCCAAATGGGGAAGCGGTTATTTCAGGTAGTTTCGATGCGACTGAAGCAACACAACTGGCAGCCCTCATCCGTGGCGGTGCCCTACCAGTCGAGTTGGAAGAAGTTCAATCCTCTCAAATCGGTCCAACACTGGGCAAAGATGCCCTTGATTCTGCTATTAATGCAGCCATGATCGGTCTTGGTCTAGTCGTACTCTTTATGATCGGCTACTACCGTGTTCCTGGCTTTGTGGCTTCCATGGCCCTGATCCTGTACTCCACCTTGGTTTTGTTCGCCATGATTGGTTTTGGTGCGACCCTGACCCTACCTGGTGTTGCTGGTATCGTACTGGGTGTGGGTATGGCCGTAGACGGCAATGTAATCATTTTTGAGAGGATTAAAGAGGAAATGCGAAATGGCAAGACCCTTCGGGCTTCCATTGACGCTGGCTTCTCACGAGCTCTTCACACCATTGTCGACGCCAACATTACAACCTTTATTGCAGCAATCGTCCTCTATTACTTTGGCGAAGGTCCAATTCGAGGATTTGCAGTTACACTTATGATCGGTATTGCAGTCAGCATGCTAACAGCAGTAGTTGTGACCAAGACCATGCTTCGTTCTTCCGTAAGCATGAAGGTCTTTAACAACAAGAAGCTGTTTGGTGCCTAGGAGGTCAAAATGAATATAGCAGAAAGATATAAGATTTGGTTTGCGATTTCATTGGCCATTATCCTAGTGGGTGCCGCTTCCACGCTGATCTTCGGTGTTAACTTGGGCATCGATTTCACCGGCGGTACAATGATGCAAATCGACATGGGACAAACC
Organism: uncultured Peptostreptococcaceae bacterium; assembly: GCA_964342805.1. Classification (GTDB taxonomy): domain Bacteria; phylum Bacillota; class Clostridia; order Peptostreptococcales; family Acidaminobacteraceae; genus CAYFHQ01. The sequence continues at coordinate 8,733 of CAYFHQ010000121.1, forward strand.
CTTGAGGTGTCCACCGTAACAGAACTGGTCAAGCCCTTTGACCTGAACCCAGAAGTCATTCACGCTGGGGCAGACAAACATGAAATCATCATCAAGACCAAACAATCCCTGGACAATGACCAGCGTATGGAAATCTTTAAGGCCTTCCAAACGGAATACCAGCTACCCAATGAAGCCTTTAAGGGGGCAGAGCAATTTGGTCCTTCCATCGGGTCGGAAATCCAAACCCGGGCCATGGTAGCCGTGATCATTGCGTCGGCATGTATGTTTATCTACATCATTTTCCGGTTTGAAGTCTTCTATGGTATTTCTTCCATTGTTGCTCTATTGCATGACGTTTTGATCCTTCTATCGATCTATGCGATCTTTAGAATTCCTGTGAACTCATCCTTTATTGCTGCTGTCTTGACGGTAGTAGGGTACTCCATCAACGACACCATTGTTGTCTTTGACCGGGTTCGTGAGAATGTGATCAAAATGGACAAGGCCTCCTTCTTTGAAATTGCAAATACATCACTGAAGCAGACCATTTCCCGTTCCATCAATACGTCCTTAACCACCTTGTTGGTTATTGGTAGTCTGTATTTCTTCGGTGTTGAGTCCATTAAGGACTTTGCACTGCCTCTAATGGCAGGTGTCCTTGTGGGTACCTATTCCTCCATTTTTGTGGCGTCCCCAGTATGGGCCCTACTAAAAAAGGCACAAAAGAAGAGAAATCAGAAATATCCAGTACCAGAATAAGAAATATCCACAAGCCGTCATGGACACATGGCGGCTTTTTTAGTTACAATAGGTAGGGAAGAAGAGTTTATGGAGGTAGACAGATGAGAAGAAAAGATCGTGCATTAACGAAAGAACAAGCAGAAGCCATCCTGGACCGTGGAGAGTACGGGATTTTGTCCCTGACCTTTGACGGTGGAGGCTACGGCATTCCT
>CAYFHQ010000122.1:0-9629 GCA_964342805.1 uncultured Peptostreptococcaceae bacterium
AAATGGCCACCTGGTCTGCCAGGTCACCCACCGAATGTTCGTTTAGAAAACCGTCATGGATGAGGTCTAAGACTGCCTGTATGGTTTCCTGGGCGTCGATCCGGTAGCCAATCCGGTCTGTGTAAATATCGGGACGGCACCGCAAACAAGGCCTATAGCCCTTTCCAATGGCATCAAACACCGTCTGGTAATACTCCACGTTTTCTTCCTTAGCCACAGGAGAGGGGCATGATGGCCGACAGAAAACCCCCGTGGTTTTCACGGCGAAATAGAATTGACCGTCAAATTTTTGATCCTTGTTGATCCTAGCTATGGAATAGGCCTTTGACATAGAAACCCGCTTTCTTAGCTCAACTTATTTCTTTAATATAAGCTTCATAATAAACGCTTATAAGCTTCATTCTACACGCTTCATTACCTATTTTCATTATGGACCTAATCAGGCTGGTTTTCTAGTTATTTTCGGTCATTGCCTTCTACCCTCCGGGCCTTATCGTTTTCAAACTGTGTCAACCAAGGACCCACCTGCTGGGTGATCAGTTTTCTTAAACAACCGGCAGGGTCTTTTAAAGACGCTTCAAGAGTTGCAACTTCTGGCACCACAGCAAACAAACCTTGAAAGCCGAGTTCCTCCTTCAGCTGGCCACGGCGTCCTTCAACTTGGCCACATATAGCGACAAGGGGCTTTCCAATAACCTTAGCCCGCTCACCTACCCCCTTGACTACTTTACCCATGGCTGTTTGATGGTCGATCTTCCCTTCGCCTGTTATGATCAAGTCACAGTCTGCAAGGGACTTATTAAATCCAAGGGCGTCTAAAACCAAGTCTATACCCGATTTCAACTTAGCTCCAAAAAAATGATGAAAACAGTAGCCCAAGCCACCTGCTGCTCCACCACCAGGCACTTGGTCATGGACACTGACCGGGCTCTGCTCCTGGACCTGTTTCTCAACAATTCCTGCAAAATGAGCCATGGCCTCTTCCAACCAGGTCAGCATGTCAACCGTGGCCCCCTTTTGGGGACCGTATGTATAGGTTGCTCCCCGTGGACCCAGGAGGGGATTGTCCACATCACATGCAATATCAAACCGAATACCATCTATACGCTTATGAAAGGCCTTAAGGTCAAAGGAGGCTACCCTAGCCAAGTGCCCCCCTGTAAGTCCCTCAATCCCTTTACCTGCACGATCATAAAAGGTCACCCCAAGGGCCTCCAGCATTCCAAGGCCACAATCGTTGGTAGAGCTCCCCCCAATCCCGACAACAAGGTGGACTGCCCCCGACTGGATGGCATGGTCGATCAATTGTCCCACTCCAAATGTAGACGTGATCATAGGGTTCTTTTCATGGGCCTCAAGGTGGCCCAGACCATTTGCCACGGCACTTTCAATAATAGCCATACGCCCATCCTGAGACAGCAAATACTGGCCTAGAACAGGTCGCCCAAGGGGGTCACAAAGCTCAAGTTCAACCGTCCTTGTGTCAAGGACCTGGCCCATGGCTTGAAGCATGCCCTCACCCCCATCTGCAACTGGAACGATTTTTATATGATGGTCTGTCAAGGTTTCCTGGACAATACGCCCAATCTGTCTTGAGGTCAAACTTCCTTTAAAAGCGTCTGACGCTACTAAAATATTCATAGGTCCTCCCATCTACATTTTCATTATACGCACGAATAAAAGGGAAACCTAATACAAATGGAACAGCCCTTTGAAAGCTTGCATGCGATCAAAGGGCTATTTGTGTTTTTCAATGCTTGGTCAAGGCCTATTCAGTGTCCCTTCCGTATACTAAAACGGTACCATAGCCTTGTTCTTCCACCCGCTTGACCTGCTTACCAAACTTCTTTTTCATAGGGAAGACACCAACGGTCTTACCTTGGTCACGGAGTCCATTCCCGTAGGCCATCACACTGGCTAGGTCGTCCTTGTCGGGACTGAAAAAGAGGGCAACTTTTTCAGCGCTTTGGTCAAGGCCAAGTCCCTCTTCCATCATAATGGGGATGATCCGCTCAAAACCGATGGAAAAGCCAACAGCAGGAACATCCTGTCCAATGAACTTGCCAATCATTTTGTCGTAACGACCTCCACCGGCAAGGGAATAGCCATATTTACCATATTTGATCTCAAAGATCATGCCCGTGTAGTAGCCCATGCCCCGAATGAGGTAGGGATTAAAGACCACTTGATAGGCCCCCTTGGCATTTTGTCCAACTGCGGCTAAAACCGTGGACACAGCCTCAATAACCTCCTGGGGCGTCCCCTGGTCTTTGAGGCCTTCCATGCCCCCTGACGCAGCCGCTTGGAATACGTCCATGAGTCTAGCCACCTTTTGGCTGTCATAACCCTTTTCCTCAAGCTCACCAATAACACCTTCTCGGCCAATCTTGTCCATCTTGTCTAGAGAAATGCAGATCCTTTCAAAGGCTTCCGCCTCAAAGCCTGCAGCCACAATCAAACTCTTGATGATCCGGCGGTCATTCACTTCAATGGTAAAGTCCTTGAAGCCCAGACCTGACAGGGCCCGAGCAGTGGTGTCCAGGAGGTCAGCTTCTGCAATGGCACTTTCATCCCCTAGTATATCAATATCACACTGGACAAAGGACCGGTAACGGCCTTTTTGTGGTCGCTCAGCCCGGAAAACATCACCGATCTGGATGGCCTTGAAGGGCTTGGGGAGGTCTTCCATATTATTGGCATAAAACCGACTCAAGGGCAGGGTCAAATCGTAGCGTAGGCCCAGGTCCACCAGGTCGTTGGGGGCGAGCGCATCATTGTCCAGGCGTAGCTTGTCTCCCCGCTTGAGGATTTTAAAGAGCATGTTGAGGTTGTCCCCACCGTCACTGCCCGTTAGGTTTTCGATGTTTTCCAAAATGGGTGTCTTTATTTTCTGATAGCCACTTTGTCTGTATACCTTGGTAATGTCCGCCAGTACGGCGTCCCGAAGTTCCATTTCCTGGGGGAGTATGTCCCTACATCCCCTTGCTGGTTTTTTGATCATACTGGGTCTCCTTTCAACTAAAAAAGCCCCGCCAGTTGTCACCGGCGAGGCATTCATTCTTTCCCTCCGCAGGTGCAAGACAAGATAGCGTCTGCACCGGGCGGCACACACGCTTAGGAATGATGATGATGCTTTTGTGTAAGTGAAGTTGGTCGCTTACCCATAATCCATTCCTTTTCTTGCTCCAGGGGAGTCAAATTCTTGTTGGAGTTAGTATACTTCAATCTTCGGTGGAATGCAAATTATGCTGGTATTCCCAGGTCTTCTTGGTTATGCTGTAGGTAGCAAATTGTGAAACGCAAGCAAGGAGGCACCATGGCAACCATAAAAAACACCTATACCTGCTCCCTCAACTTAACCTACGACCTACTGGGCGGCAAGTGGAAGATGCGGATTCTCTGGCACATAATACATGACCATAACCGCTTTTCCCTCCTCCTCAAACATATACCTGAGATCACTGAGAAGGTCCTCATGAGCCAATTGCGGGAAATGGAAGGCACGGGCCTACTCATACGGGTTGTTTTGTCCGAAAAACCTCGACATGTGGAGTATCGCTTGTCAAAAGCATATGACCAACTAGCCCCTCTTATAGAGCAGTTATGTGCTTTTTCCAATACCTATGCCACAGATCATGGCATTACCATTGCAGACCAGAAATACCAGTCATAAGGCAAGGGAAACTGATTACATTATACTCTCCTTCACTTACTAAAATGTAAGGTATTTCGATTCTCTACAGATTTGCTATACTGCTCATACGGTATACATACTAAATAAGATAATCTGTTGTAAGAGGACATATGAAGGAGAAGACCATGAAGATTATTAATGAACGTCGCAGCGTGCGTAGCTTTCTGGACACAGCCGTTAATGAGGAGGCAGTGGAAGCCATGTTGCGTGCAGCCATGCAGGCCCCGTCAGCTGGTAACCAGCAACCATGGGAGTTTGTTGTCGTAACAGACCAAACCACCCGTGAGCAACTTGCCGCCATGAGTCCCTACACGGCTGCCCTAAATAGCTCTCCAGTGGCTATCATTATACTTGCCAAAAAAGAAGGGATTATGTTTTCTGGCAATGTGCCTCAAGACTTGGGAGCAGCCACTCAGAACCTACTTTTAGAAGCTGTGAACCAAGGGCTGGGTGCTGTTTGGCTTGGTATCCAACCGGAGCAAGACCGTATGGACCTCGTGAGTCAAATCCTCAACCTCCCAGACCATGTTTCACCCTTTGCAGCCATTGCTATCGGTCATCCAACCAAGGAAAATGCCAATACTTTCGTAGATCGATTTGACCCTGACCGCATTCACCGAGGTCAATACTAGGATCGACTTAAATCCTTTACACAAAAATCCCCAGTCGCGAAATCGCCCTGGGGATTTGTTTTGCATTATTTGACCATTAATTCTTAGTCATTCATGGCCTGGAGTCGCTCATTGAGTTCGGCCAGGTTCTTAAACCGACCCTTCTTAATGTCCTTGTCCAGTTTGCGGCTCTTGAAGGAAATGAAGAGTTGGTCCAGGTCGTATCCGTCTGGATAGAGGACTTCCCGTCTCTTGTCCAGGGTCACTCGACGCTCCGGAACCTCCATATACTTGCCTTCTTTAAAGACCGTAACAGTATAGGCGTCCTTGTTGTGGTCGAAGATCAAGCTGTGGTCGCCGGTCTCATTGAGGATGACCCGGTCGCCCTTTTCATAGAAGGTCCGATCAGGCTCCACCTTGTTATGGGCCTGCATGATCTCGTCCACCCGGCTTTTACGCTTGGCAAACTTATTGATCTTACGGGCAGTGACGATTTCATGGGTAGAGTTGATCTTCTTAACCCGGTCAATGATCTTGTCTGACAGGCCCAGCTCCTTGGAAATCCAAAGGGCGTTACTGTCCCCGGCTACCCCGATCAATAACCTATAGAGGGGCTTAAGGGTCTCCCGGTCAAAGTCCATGGAGGCATTCATGAAACCCTCGTGGATCTCAGAATACTCCTTGATTTTGCTGTAATGGGTGGACGATAGGGTTATGGACCCCCTGTTATAGATCTCTTCCAGGATGGCAATGCCCAGGGCCGCCCCGTCCTTGGGGTCCGTACCTGTCCCAATCTCGTCGATCAGTACCAGGGTTCTTCTTGCAGATTTTTGGACGATCTCCACCAGGTTTTTCATGTGGCCTGAGAAGGTAGACAGGGACTGTTCAATACTTTGAGAGTCTCCAATGTCCACAAGGATCTGTTTGAAGATAGAAATATGACTCCCCTTGCCCACTGGAGGCAGGAGGCCACTTTGGGTCATAAGGACCATCAAACCCACCGTTTTCAAGGTAATGGTCTTCCCCCCAGTGTTGGGACCCGTGATGATCAGGGTCCGGTAGTCCCTACCCACTGTGATATTCAGGGGAACCGCATCTGCCCCCAGCATGGGGTGGCGGGCCTTTTTCAAGTGGATGGTCTCGTCGTCTCGAATTTCAATGGGATTGCCCCCAATGGAAATGGAGTACTTGCCCTTGGCCATGATAAAGTCGTACTTACCAATAATATGAATGGCATTGCCGATCTCGTTGGCCCGTTCCAGGACCTTACCAGACAGGGTCATGAGGATCTGATAGCACTCCTCTGCCTCCTGGGCCTTGAGCATGATGATCTCCACAGTCAAATCCTTAATGGAGTCGATCTCCACATAGACGGTGGACCCAGAAGCCGACGAGTCGATCACTGTACCCGCGACAAACTTCCTTGAAGCCGCCTTGATGGGAATAACATAACGGTCGTCCCGCTGGCTGTAGTAGTTTTCCTGCAAGTGGCGGGCGTTTTTCTCCGCCTGTAGGAACTTATTGAGCTTGTCAATCCGCTTGCTATGGAGGGCGTTGATCTTCTTACGGATCTTGTCCAGGGTGGAGCTGGCTCTGGAATGGACCATGGCCCCTTCAATACAGTACTCGATCTCCTTTTCCAAGTCCCTAAAGGACTCCAGGCCCATGGAATAAGAAAATAACCTGGGGGCCGTGTACTCATAGGCTGCGATGGACTTTTTCACATGGCGGATACAGCGCAGGAAGTCCGCCACCTTGAGCAGTTCCTCCGGCTGGAGGGCCATGCCCTTGTCACCCTTGGTCATAAAGGGCGTGATGTCATTGATCCCACCTAGGCTGAGGCCGGTACCTGTACTGAGGATAGACACCGCTTCCAGGACTTCTTCGTATTTTTCTAGGATAATCCGCGGTTCTGTGTTGGGCTTCATTTCTTCTGCCAGACGCTTGCCCAGGTTGCTGGCTGCAAAGCCCATAACCTTACTTTTTATTTCGTTGTAACCGAGTAGGTTTAGTGTTTTTTCATTATTCATTGTGTCCTCCAACGTCTCTGTTCAATGTGTCTGGTTTCCATGCACATTGCCATGTCCATTAGACTTGCCTGCCCTGATATGGAGTCCTCTAGTGGCCTCGCTCAAGAACTGCACCTCCAGAGGGCGCTCCTTATTTGAATATAAAAAAGCCGTGATTTAAACAATCACGACTTGATTTCACCTATGGGAAGATACGCCCGCAACACATTTCATTGGGGACAGGAATTTTCCACACGCCCATACGCGTTGGGCGGTTGCCACCACTAAACCAGTGGCACAGGTTATCAAGATAAGGTCGTTAGCAAATCTAATCGATACATGTCCTTGGAAGGTAACTGGGTCAAAATAACCACAGCAAAATAAGCCCTTGCCCCGCCTGCTGGCAAACAAGTTACTTGATCTATCACTGATTCTTCTATGTGACAGCTTCCAAAGCAATATGCAATTCCTTTAGATTAAGCTAATGCACTCATCAAAACTCCTGTAATCAACGGTTAATTCCTTGGTACTTCTGTCTTAAAGGTAACATGGAACACGGAGGGTGTCAACGATCATTTTAAAATTTTTATCGTCTCACCCATTTCAAGTTCACTGGTTGTCTAGACGTTGCTGAGATAACAGGATCAACATATCACTCGTCTTCGATATTAAGTTTATCAAGTTTTTCTTCAATGCGCTGCAGGCGCTTATTGGTCTCAGACCGTTTTTGAGTAAAGGTCCGTACCAGGCGGTAGACCCCATAGATGATGAATACTAAAGCCAGCGTATTCATTATTTGAAACAAAAAAGTCCAGTCCAGCTGTATCATTCCACTTGTCATATGCTTTCTCCTCCAATTAATAGAATTATAACAAGCCCCTCCAAATTCAGGCAATGAATTAGATATTCGCAATCAAAATGTAACGTGAACAATGGTATACTATACCTAATAGGTGGAGAAAGGTGTTATTATGAACAGAGTTATCCTACGAAACAAAATACGGCGGGTAAGCGTACTACTGAGTCTTTTGTCAGGAATCATTTTGATTGGATTTTTCGCACTCAAAAGCTTCCTCCCTCCGCAGATGCGCCTGGGAGCGATCATTTTACTGGCCAGCCTTTTTGCTCTTGCCATGGGCTTGACCATCGCCCATTCTCTCTTGCAAGAAGGAATCATACATAAATTGTCCATCATACCCATTGTCTATGGACTGGGCATTGCTGGCTATCTCTTCTACAAGACTGGGGCAGTGGCTTCCCTCCTCCTGGCCTTGGGGATTCCAGCTACACCGGTGGAGTCAGACCAGATCTTTGAAGTCATGTCGACCACCTTCCCCTTGCTCATGAATGGCATTTGGCTAACGGTCCTTCCCATAATCGGTTATGTCATTTGGCAATACTTCACCATGACCAAGAACTCCACCAAGGATATTTCCACTTTCACCCGTTCTTCTGGTTGGCTGAGGGACCTTGAGGCCACAGGCACATACATCAACCAACAACGGGTATATAACCTGACCATAGAGTTCCTGGGTGGATATGGAGAACCCTTGACCATAAAGAAGTCCAGCATTATTCCTGCCCATTTGGTCCATCATCTTGTTTCGGGTTCTCCTGTAGATCTTTTGGTTGACCCCAAGGACGAAAAAAATGTAGTCATTTGGACTCCGGATGGGGCCGTTGGTTAAAGATCGATATCATAGAAAAAACGCATGCCCGTGTAAATGGACGTGCGTTTTTTGATTAAAAGAGTTGCCATAGATAAAGGCCTACGAATGGTACCGCAGCTAAGATTGAGATATACAAGTTCCGCTTCCGATGAGGGGTGTGCCTCTTGTAGCAATTATCATAATTCATTTTGCCCATGTATCTAGGCCATCCAATGTACAGTTCAATTAGGATGATTTCAAACATCCATAATACAAGACCACTTTTAAACCCTATAAACGGGAGCGATGTGTCAGGAAGCAGTAGCATGAGTGGGACGAAAATGATCAGATTAAAGATTAATCCTGAGATCATCATAATCAAGTTTTGCTTGCTACTATTGTCCTTGAAATTGTAAAAAAATAGTCTTGTAACGCTCTTTAGTGGGAACATTTTAGCTTGAGATCGGCCCAAAACAATGCCAATATAGTGGGCCTATTCGTGAAAGTTAATCATGATGAGGCTTCCCAATAAGAGACCCACGCCTCCTCCGATGACTTGTAATGCTATATGGTTAACACTTTGTACCAAAAAGTGAATTCCATAGATCAAAGCAAGGGACATGATATATAGGACTACATCGCGAAGTAAATAGACCAAAACCCCATAAGTCTTGTAGTTTTCCTTTGGAAGTGTAAACATTTTTTCTCCTTCAAACACGTTGGTGACTTCCCTTATCTCAAATATAAACAACAGGTTCTCTCCGACTAGAATATGCTTTCAACTCACGCTGAAAAAAAGCCAGTTGCTTAGATTTATTTTCTATGGCATGTGTTGGACACTGGTTCACACACCTATAGCACCCTATACATGAACTCAGGTCGTGGACAGCTTTACCATTCACCATTGAAATAGCCTGAACAGGGCATTTAGTGCTACACAAACCACACCCTATACATTGATCATTGACTTGAAACTGACACCAGTGGTTGACCAACGGGTTCACATTCTTTCTTTTAGACGAAATGGCAGAAATTTTTATATTGCTCCATAAGGTTGTTGGCGAGATCACCATGGGTCGGTCTGCTGGAATTTCAGGAAGTGCGTTTATCCTATTACCCTTGGATATCTTCTTCCATGTAGCCACACCCAGCTCCTTGGCTTTCTCAAGATCAAACTTGTCTGGTCTTCCCTTTGCACATGTCGGGTCACAACTATGTTGACCAATAAAATTACCTGCTCCAATGGTTCTAAAACCTTGTTTCTTCATTTGCTCCACAAGTCTCGGCAGGGCTACACCTGAAAACTGATTTCCATACATGACCATGGCAACCATGCTGGTATCTTGACCTATCAGGCGATTAAGCATACCCTCCACACCAAAAATATTGGACATTGTCGGAACTACTAAAATCATGAAATCCTCTTTGTTGAATCGGTGTAACGCCTCTCGTTGCTCTGGTTCACAAAGATCAATTTGTGTCCAAGAAATATGTGAAGGAAACCCTTTGGCCACCGCTTCTATCGTTTTTTTGCCTGTTCCTCCAGGGCTAAAATGAACAAGATAATAACTACCCATTTTGCACTTGTATGATCAATACAGAAGCAAATGTCTATAATGGACCCCAAAGTCAAGACAAAATATTCTCTTGCTTAAGTTAGTCCTCA
>CAYFHQ010000123.1:0-9467 GCA_964342805.1 uncultured Peptostreptococcaceae bacterium
CCCCACTACTGACGTCGACTACAGCGGGCTGGACGGTCTGAATGGCAGAGGCGACATTGGCCGGGTCCAGGCCGCCTGCCAGGACCAGGTCCCCTTGCTTCCCAGGAAAGTCACCGACCAAGTCCCAGTTAAAGGAGGTGCCCAGGCCCCCGTAAGCAGAAGGGTGGTAGGTATCGCAGACAAAGCCTTGGACACCATATTCCTGAGCGGGTTCCAGAGACCCGGCGTCTTTGACCCGCAGGGCCTTCCAGAGGGTGTAGCCAGTAAACTTTTTGCAGTAAGCGGGAGACTCGTCGCCATGGAACTGGAGGACATCCAGCCCCAGACTGTCCGCGATTGACCTCACTTCATGGGCAGGGTGATTGACAAAGACACCCACGTTTTTTATGGAGGGGTCCAGGCGGTTCACCAGGGCCTGGCACTGGGCAAGGGTCACCTGGCGTTTGCTCTTGGCAAAAACAAAACCCACATAGTCTACCTGGAGGGCATTGGCAGCCTCTATGTCAGCCAGGCGAGTCAGGCCGCAAATTTTAATGGCAGTCATGGTCGCCTCCTTTCAAGTGGTCGATGGTGGCAGCTAGGCCTTCTGATTCCACGAGAGCTTGGCCAATGAGTAGGCCTTGGGCACCTAGAGATTTGAGGTAGGCCGCATCTTTTCCAGTGGAAATGCCACTTTCACTGACCACTATGATCCCAGGAGGGATATGGGGCAGGAGGTGGCTAGTGACGGCCAGGTCTGTTTGAAAGGTGGTCAGGTCCCGGTTATTGATCCCAATGAGGCGGGCACCAGCTGCCACAGCCTGGTGGACCTCATCTAAGGTATGGACTTCCACCAGGCACTGGAGACCAAGGGACCGGGCGATTTCCTGAAATTCAACCAGCTGGTCTGGGGTGAGAATGGAGACGATCAAGAGGATGGCGTCGGCACCCAGGGCCCGGGACTGATAGATTTGATAGGGGTCAATGATAAAGTCCTTGCGCAGGATGGGAAGAGGAGAGATTTTGCGGATGTCCGCCAGGTATTGGTCCTTGCCCAGGAAGAAGTCCCGTTCAGTGAGGATGGACAGACAGGCTACCCCTTCTTCAATATAGGTTCTTGCCAGAGCCAGGGGGTCAAAGTCAGACCGAAAGACCCCCTGGGAAGGAGATGCTCTTTTTACCTCTGCAATGATCCCACTGGCATTCAATTGGAGGACGCCTGCGAAGTCCCGTGTGGGTGGGGCTTCCTTGATTTGGTCCTTATAGGTGTGGAGGGGGTGGCTTTTCTTCTCTTTGACGAGTTGTCTACGCTTACTTTGTACAATTTGGTCGAGGATCATGGGAAAGCTCCTTTGTTCGCTGGGCAAAAGCCTGAAGTTTTTGGAGGGCAGAGCCACTGTCAATGGACAGGCGGGCCAGGGTGACGCCCTCCTGGAGGTCCTTGGCCTTGCCGCCAACATAGATGGCAGCGGCACTGTTTAAAAGAAGGAAGTCCCGCATGGGACCCTGTTTGCCACTGAGAAGTTCTAAAATGTGGGTGGCATTTTCCACCTTGTCCCCTCCCCTTAGGGTGGAAACCGGGGCGGACTTGAGGCCCAAGTCCTCTGGCCGAACCACAAAGGTATGGACCTTGTCGTCCTTGAGTTGACAAACCGTGGTTTCTCCTGAAAGAGACAATTCGTCCATGCCATTGCGACCATTGACCACAAGGGCGTGGTTAACCCCCAGGGCCCTGAGGACTTGGGTGAAGGGTCTGAGGAGCTTGGCGTCATAGACTCCCAGGACCTGACCTTGCACCCCAGCTGGATTGGACAAGGGACCCAGGAGGTTGAAAATAGTCCGCATGGCCAGCTGTCTGCGAACGGGCATGACGTATTTCATGGCCTGGTGGTAGGTGGGGGCAAATAGGAAGCCCAGGCCCAGTTCCCGGAGGGTTGTCCGGACTGCAGTGGGTTCAAGGTCAATGTGGATACCCAGTTCTTCAAGGACATCGGCAGAGCCACACTGGCTGGAGACCGACCGATTGCCGTGTTTGACCACGGGCACCCCCGCACCGGCAGCCACAAACATGGAGGCTGTGGAAATATTGATGGTGTGGAAGCCGTCTCCCCCGGTTCCGCAGGTGTCAACCGCCTGAATGTTCCCCAAGTCTAGGGGCAGGGCCTTACGCCGAAGGACTTGGGCCCCGCCCAGGAGTTCACCGGGACACTCTCCCTTGATGGCCAGGCCCGTCAAAAGGGCGGCCACCAGGGCGTCAGTTCCTTTACCTTCTGTAATGATATCCATGGCACTGGTCATTTCAGCCACGGTCAGGTCCTGGCCCTGGGCTACTTTTTGGACGTAGTCTTTTAACATGGAGTCCCTCCTGTTTCTCTGAGGAAATTGGCAAGTAAGTCAAGTCCCATGGGGGTTCCAATGGACTCAGGGTGAAACTGAACCCCGTATATGGGCAGGGTCTTATGGTGCAGGGCCATGATTTGTCCCTGGCTGTCCTTGGCCGTGACCTCCAGTGGGTCTGGCAGGCTGGCTGGGTCAACAATCAGGGAGTGGTAGCGCATGACCATGGGGCTGGGTTCTATGCCTTGGAATATGCCCTTGCCCGAATGGGATATGGCCGTGGTTTTTCCGTGGACCAGGTGTTTGGCGGGATGGATCTTACCACCAAAGCAGGCTGCAATGGCCTGGTGGCCCAGACAAACGCCCAGGGTGGGCACGCTGGGGGCCACTTGCTCAATGATCTCCATGGTATGGCCCGCGTCTTCAGGACGGCCGGGCCCAGGGGAAATGATCAGATGGGTCAGGTCCATGGCCAGGAGGTCTTGGGGGGTCACCTGGTCGTTGCGAAAGACCTGGACTCTTTCTAGAGGTGCCTGCTTGTCCACTTGTCCCGGCTGGTGGAGGCCTGCTACCAGGCTTCCAACCGCCTGGTAGAGGTTATAGGTGAATGAGTCATAGTTGTCTATAATGGCGATCATGGGTGGCTCCTTCCATTGTCTGCGCTGGTGCTTGCACAAGTGCCAGCATAAGTGTCTCCGCAAGCCAAGGCCGTGAGTAGGCTTTGGGCCTTGTTGAGGGTTTCTTCATACTCCTTTTCTGGATCGGACTCGGCCACGATACCTGCACCAGCCTGGACAAAGGCCTGGCCGTCCTTGAAGACCATGGTGCGAATGGCCAGGCAGGTGTCTGACTGGCCATTAAAGCCAACAAAGCCAATGGCACCTCCGTATATGCCCCGTCTCCTGGATTCCAATTGGTCAATGATCTCCATGGCCCGGACCTTGGGGGCACCCGACACAGTACCCGCCGGTAGGCAGGCTGCCAGGGTGTCCAAACCGTGGAGGTCTGGCCGCTTTTGTCCATGTACAGTGGAAACAATATGCATGACATGGGCAAAGCGGTGGACCCTCATAAAGTCACCAATTTCAACGGTCCCAAAGGTGGACACCTTGCCCAGGTCATTTCGGGCCAGGTCCACCAACATCATGTGTTCAGCCCGTTCTTTTGGGTCTTGGAGGAGGTCCAGTTCCAGGGCCTGGTCCTGGTCTGGCTTGCTACCCCGTGGCCGGGTTCCTGCAATGGGGCAGGTTTCCACCCGGTGGTCGGTGGTTTTTACCAAGAGCTCTGGAGAGGCCCCAACCACCTGGTAGGCACCAAAGTCCAAGTAGTACATATAGGGTGAGGGATTGATGGCCCTCAAGTTGGCCAGGGCATCTAGGGGCTGGAGGGTCGTCTGGACGTCAAGCCGCTGGGACAAGACCACTTGAAAAATATCCCCTTTCTCAATGAAAGACTTGGCCTGGTCCACCTTGGCCATGAAGGTCTCCTTGGTTTCTGTTGCCTGGACAAAGGGGCTTTCTTTTTCCTTGGTTAGCCTGTAAGGCTTGTATGATCTGGCTGACCCGGCTGACCCGGCTGACCCGGTTGACTCGGATGACCCGGGGGAAAGATCCTCTCCCTGGCCTTGGCTTTCTGCCAACAAGCCTTCTAATACTGCCATTTTCCGATGCGCTTTTTGCCTACATTCTTTTTCTGACAAAGCTCTTTCACTGGCCGAGGTGCCAGACGGTGGCCCAGCCAGATGGTGGACCAGGTCTTTGGTGGTCTGACCCGGCAGACAAATGAAGCCGTGGATATCCCCTGTGGTTTCATCGACCACGAAGAGTTCCTCAGGGAAGAAGACGTGGAGGTCAGGGACTTGCAGGTCATCCTGGGGGCTTTGAGGCAGGTCTTCCAGGGTTCTGACTAGGTCATAGCCCATATGGCCAAGGGCACCGCCGGTAAAGGGCAGTGGCGGGAGGGCCACTGGTGGAATTGGGTCACCAAGGTCCATGTCTTCCTGGCCCGCCAGGTTGTCTGTCAGTCTTTCCAGTGGCTGGACCAGGGGGGCATAGGCAGACAAGATGTCTTGAAGGAGGCTCAGGGGTTTTCCTTCAAGGGTATAGGCCGACCCTGGGGCTTGAACTGGTCTTGTAGACTGGGGGACAGCCCTTGGGTCTCTCAGGTCGCTTAGGTCCACCAGGTCCACCTGCTTTTCCTTGGACTGGACCTCTAGGAAGGGGCGACGGCCCATGTAGGAATAGGGACCGCTTTTGCCGCCAGTCACAGAGGGGTCGGGACCACTTTCCAGGAGGAAGAGGCCCCTGGTGGAGGCGTCATGGGCCTGGGTGTCCCTGTGGAGGGCCTGGAAAAGGACCTGGGTGGTGTCTTTGACCGCCCTGTCTTGCCCCAAATGGAGCTGTTTGTGGTAGATGTAAAGGGGAAGGTTCCCCTTGGCTTTGGTTTGATGGTTCATTACTTGTAACCTCCTCTTATCGGTTTCTTTGTCTCCTATAGGGCCAATTGTCTACCGGTGCTGGCGGCCAGGGGAACCAGGGAATTGATCAGGTCTCCATAACGCTTGGGTGTCAGTGACTGGGGACCGTCACATAGGGCTTCCTTGGGGTTGGGGTGGACTTCTATGATCAGACCATCGGCCCCAACGGCAATGGCAGCCTTGGACAGGGGGGCCACCAAATCATAGCGGCCCGCCGCATGGCTGGGGTCAACAATTACCGGCAAGTAGGTTTTTTCCTTTAAGACGGGAACTGCGCTCAAGTCCAGGGTGCTCCTAGTGGCGGTTTCAAAGGTTCGAATGCCCCGTTCACAGAGGATGACTTGGTCATTGCCTTCGGCCATGATATATTCTGCGGCCAGTAAGAATTCGTCCACCCTTGCCGACAGGCCCCGTTTGAGGAGGACGGGCAAGTGACTGCGGCCAACCGCCTTGAGGAGGTCATAGTTTTGCATGTTCCTTGCCCCAATTTGAATCACATCCACATACTGCTCAAAGAGGGGAAGGTGGTCCGGGGTCATGAGTTCCGAAACGATGGGCAGGCCTGTTTCTTCCTTGGCTGCGTAAAGAAAGCGGATGCCCCTTTCCCCGAGACCCTGGAAGCTATAAGGGGAACTACGGGGTTTAAAGGCGCCCCCTCTGAGCATGGTGGCTCCGGCGGCCTTCATCTGCCTTGCGGCGGTAAGGATTTGGTCTTGGCTTTCCACACTGCAGGGGCCCGCAATGACCACGATATCCTTGCCGATCTGGTGGTTGCCGACCATAATGGGTCTGGTTCTTTCATGGGTGGAATAGGTTTTATGGACTTGTTTCATGGTTGCCTCCTAAAAATGGGTACAAAAAAAGACACTTCATCCTGAACAGGACGAAAAGTGTCATTCCGCGGTACCACCTGATTTAGAAGATCAAAAAACAAAAAACGCCCCCTATGCTTGGGACGAAATATTCATTTCGAAGCCACCCAACGTATTTGTTAGTCTCTTCTCTCTCTATTCGGATACGGAGCCTGAGCTCGATATCTTACCCCTGTAACGTGAGGACACGGCGTCAGCTACTTTTTACAGTTCACCTAGCATCTCTCGAACCCATTCCTCTTCTTTGTTTGCTCCGGACCTCTCACCTAAACGCCGTCTCGCTTTGCCAAACGCCAAAGAGTACTCTCTTCGATCATCGATTTATCGTATGAAGTTAGGTGAATTATACAACCGGATTTTTGGCCTGTCAAGACAGGTGACAAAACATTAATCGTGGTGAAATTGTGGTTCTATTGATAGGTAAACTTTCAATACTGGACTTGAATGTCTGTGAATTTACCGTGGCAAAAGCGGGTCTTTGGCCTGTCGACTCCGGGCCCGAGGCCTTACTTGCACCCCCAAGCCGTAACACATATAATAACCCTAGTGAGTAAAAGTAACAAGCTGGCAACAGGTGAATACAAAAGAAAAGAGACAAACATGTTATTTGATTCCCATGCACATCTCAATGATAGACGGTTCAACGACGACCGGGACGAAATGATCAAACGGGCCGCAGAAAACGGCGTTGATTTTATTATGAATCCAGGGGCAGATTTTGAAAGTTCAGTGGCTTCTGTGGAACTGGCAGAAACCTACGACATGATCTATGCAGCTGTGGGTATCCATCCCCATGACGCTTCATCCATGGACGAGGCCATGCTGGCCTTGATTGAGGCCATGGCCAAAAAGAAAAAAGTAATGGCCATCGGAGAGATCGGCCTGGACTATCACTATGATTTTTCCCCAAGGGACGTACAGAAAAAGTGGTTCAGGGAGCAGGTTCGCCTGGCTAAAAAGTTGAAAATGCCCATTATTGTCCACGACCGTGACGCCCACCAGGACGTGATGGATATCTTAAAAGAGGAAAATGCCTTTGAAACAGGCGTCCTCATGCACTGTTATTCAGGAAGTGCAGAACTGGCCAAACAATATGTAAAACTGGGGGCCTATATTTCCATGGCTGGACCAGTAACCTTTAAGAACAACCGCAAGGGTGTTGAAGTGGTGGAAGCGGTTCCTCTGGACCGTCTCCTGATCGAAACCGACTCCCCTTACCTAACGCCAGTCCCCTACCGGGGCAAGCGAAATGAGTCAGCCTATGTACGATTTGTAGCCGAACGAATTGCTGGAATTAAGGGACTGCCATTTACAGAAATCGCAGCCATTACCAAGAAGAATGCCATGGACTACTTTGGTATTCAGGAATAGCAAAAGAACGTGAGGAAGAACATGAACCGACGGCAAGTAGTGATAATAGCGGGGTCCCTTCTTGTGATTGCCGCCATCGCCTTTGGGTGGGGACTGACCAGCCAAATGGACGTACGGATTCTGGATCAAAACAAAGAGGTACACCTGGTAACGACATCTAAGGACATGGTAGCAGCCCTGGCCTTGGCGGGGATTGAGCTGAATCCCTCAGACCGTATACTGCCTTCACTGGACACCCCCCTGGAAGACCAGATGGATATCCAAATCATTCGGGCAGACCTGATCACAGTCAAAGACGGGACGGAAGAAATGGCCCTTGAGACCACCCGGACCAAGGTGGCGGATATTTTAGAGGAAATGGGGCTGGTCATCAATCCTTCCGACCAAGTCTACCCAAGCCTCAATGCCCAAATCGGGGCAGATAGGTCCATTGAAATCCTCCGGATGGAAGAAGCCATTGAAGTGGTAGAAGAAGTAGTGGCCCAGGCCATGGTGGTCAAGTCCACCTCTTCCCTGAGTCCTGGGGACCTGCAAGTGAAAACAGAAGGAACACCAGGCATGGTAGAAGTCACCTACCGCATGGTGTATGAAAATGGCAAGCTTATTCGAAAAGAACCCATAGCCACTACCATAGCCACCGAAGCAGTCAGTGGAACGGCAGACCGGGGCCATGAAAAACTCCTGGTAACGGACTCCGGCCAGCCCATTCGCTATAAGGCAGTCCACTATATGAGTGCAACGGCCTATGACCTGTCCTATGCCAGCTGTGGCAAGTACCCTGACCACCCAGCCTACGGGATTACCTTCAGTGGAACCCATGCTAGACCCGGTGTGGTAGCCGTGGATCCCAAGGTGATCAAGCTGAAAAGTGGCCTCTATGTGGAGTCCTTGGACCGGTGGCCAGACTATGGCTATGCCAAGGCAGAAGACACGGGTAGTGCCATTAAAGGGAATAAAATTGACCTCTTTATGCACTCCAACAAGTTGGCCTTCCGCTTCGGTCGTCGTAACGTAAGAGTCTATGAACTTCTGGACCCTGTAACCGAGGAAATGATGGTTGGTTTTTCTGGCTTATAGTGATACAATGCAACAATGTGTAAACGAGAAAGAGGAAACCATTTGTATATAAAAGAAGTAATAGTTGTGGAAGGACGTGACGACCTCATTGCTGTGAAACAGGCAGTGGACGCGGAGATCATTACCACCCACGGCTTTGGTATAACAGAAAAGACCTTCAAGCGGATTGAAGACGCCCAAAAGCGGTGCGGGGTCATTGTCTTTACAGACCCAGACCTAGCAGGTGAACGGATTCGCAAGCGGATTGAAGCCCGGGTACCGGGTTGCAAACACGCCTTCCTACCCAAGGAAGAGGCCCTGGCCAAGGACGGAGACATTGGGATTGAAAATGCTAATCCAGAGAGCATTCGCTACGCCCTGTCCAAGGTGCGGGAAAAGGCAGAAAAGGCCACAGCCCTCTTCACCAAGGGTGACCTGGTCCTCTGTGACCTATGGGGTAGCGCAGACGCCACCCGTCGGAGGGACATCCTAGGCAAACTACTGGGCATCGGCTATGGCAATGCCAAACAATTTGTGAAACGACTAAATCACTACGGCGTGACCCGGGAAGAATTTGTGGCAGCGCTGGAAGAGTTGGAGAAATTATTATGATGCAATTACAATTAACCTCCCCCAACACCATTCGCTATATCATGGACAAGTACGGCTTCCGCTTTTCTAAGAGCCTGGGCCAAAACTTCCTCATTAGCGATGAAGTGGTGGAGGACATTCTAGACGGGGCTGAAATTGGGCCTGATGACGTGGTCTTGGAAGTTGGACCGGGTATTGGTGTAATGACGCAAGCCCTGGCCAACCGATGCAAAAAAGTGGTTGCCGTTGAGATCGACAGCAGCTTGCTTCCGGTATTGGACGAGACTTTGAATGGACTAGACAATGTGGAAATTGTCCATGGAGACGTCCTCAAGGTAGACCTCAAGCAAATCATAGAAGAAAAACTAGACGGCCAGGTACCCAAGGTGGTCGCCAACCTGCCCTACTATGTAACAACCCCAATTATCATGCGATTTTTGGAAGAAGCCATTCCCGTGTCTGACATTGTTGTCATGATCCAAAAGGAAGTGGCCGACCGGATGGCAGCAGTACCCAGCACCAAGGCCTACGGGGCCCTGTCGGTGGCTGTTCAGTACTACTCCGAGCCCATGATGGTGACCAAGGCGCCAAGGTCTGTCTTTATGCCTCAACCCAATGTGGACTCGGCCGTTGTACGACTGGCCCTGCGGGCAGAACCACCGGTGACCTTGCTTGAACCCAAGGCCTTTTTCGACACGGTAAAGGCAGCCTTCGGCAAACGGAGAAAAACCCTCCACAACGCCATTAGTACAGGCAACCTGGGCATTAGTAAGGAACAAGCGGGT
>CAYFHQ010000124.1:0-9374 GCA_964342805.1 uncultured Peptostreptococcaceae bacterium
CCAGGCACCATAGTGGATAGCAATGCAATTATCATCTTTAACGTCAACGAATTGCCACCTGAGGAGTAATCGTTACAATACAGTGAAGCCGTACATGAAAAAACGAAAATATGGTATAATTGCAAGGGCATTTAAAGTGTGAACCAGCGCTTTGATGCCCTTATTCCATAGAAAAGAGGACGTTCCCATGGAACTCAAGAAACTCATAGAAGGGTTGCCCATTGCCATTGTCAGTGGACCACCTGAAGCAATGCTTTCCGACCTGACACAAGACAGTCGGGCGGTTAAAGCAGGGAGCGGATTTTTTGCAATACAAGGATTTCAAATGGATGGCCATCGTTATATAGCAAAGGCTATTGAACAGGGGGCCCAGGTCATATTCTGTGCCGACTCCTTTTGGGCAAGTCAACCAGAGGTAGCGTGGCACAATCAGGTAACTGTTGCCACTTATCCTACAGACATGGCCCGTCCTGTCCTATCCAAGTTGGCGGCAGCCATTAATGGCCACCCCAGCAAGGCCCTGACCATGGTCGGTCTTACAGGAACCAACGGAAAGACGTCCACAGCAAGGTTGATCTCCAATGCCTTGGTGGCAGCGGGTTACGCGACTGGCGTCCTTGGGACCATTCAAAACCAAGTGGGCGAGAAGGTCTATGCCTCAAAACTAACTACACCTGAACCCCTGGAACTTCACTCTTTGCTGAGGGAGATGGTGAAAGATAATATGGACGCTTGTGTCATGGAGGCATCCTCCCATGCCCTGGCCCTGGACCGGGTGAGTGACATTGCCTATGATATTGGTGTATTCACCAACTTGACAAAAGACCATTTGGACTTCCATGAGGATTTTGAGTCTTACTATCAGGCCAAGAAGAAGTTGTTTCAGCTCATCGAGGGGGTAGCCCTCATCAATACAGACGATCCATACGGAAGGCGCTTGTATGACGAGTTACAAGCGGAACGACTAGCCGAGATACAAGAGGACCCACATAAAAAAGGTCTGTCCTACCGCTGTCAAGCCTTTGGTCTAGGTGCAACCTGTGACTTTCAGGCTGTGGATATCGGTTACTCAGCTACCGGTAGCAGCTACACATTAAAAACACCGACCTATACCCTGGATGTCCAAGTTCCAATTCCAGGTGAAATATACGTCTATAATACGCTGGCTGCCTTGGCTGTTCTTTATAGCCTAGATCCTGATCCAGCAAAGCTAACCAAAGCCATAGAAGCATTTGAACCCGTACCTGGACGGATGGAACCCGTTGCCAACGAGCAAGGCCTAACGGTCCTAGTGGACTACGCCCATACCGGTGACGCCTTGAAGAACGCCCTTACCATTGTCAAAGATATAGCTGACAAACAAGTGTATGTGGTATTTGGTTGTGGTGGTGACCGGGACCGGACCAAGCGGCCAGAAATGGGACAGATCGCAGACCAAATGGCAGACGTTGTCCTGGTGACCAGTGACAATCCCCGGACAGAAGACCCTTTGGAGATCATTGACCATGTTTTAGAAGGGGTGGGCCGAAAGGACCAGCTCCATGTCATCCCTGATCGAAAGACCGCCATCCACAAGGCCTTGAGCCTTGCTGAACCTGGAGACGTTGTCTTAATTGCAGGTAAGGGTCATGAAACCTATCAAGAAATCAATGGGGTCCGATCAGCATTTGATGACCGCCTAATTGCTAAATCCTACTTAGATCATAAGGAGTAATCAATCATGGAATTGTATTTACCAGCGATCCTTGCGTTTGTAGTCGCACTCGTTGCAGGACGCGTATTTATACCCGCACTACACCAACTCAAGTTTGGACAAGCCATCCGTGAAGAAGGCCCCCAGGGCCATTTGAAAAAGGCGGGAACACCGACCATGGGTGGGCTGATCTTTTTGACCGGTATCCTATTCTCGGTCCTAGCCTATAGGCTCTTTCATCCGGCTGTCCTCTTTGTGGTCGTGTCCATGTTGGCCTTTGGCAGTCTTGGATTTCTAGACGATTACCTCAAGGTTGTGAAGAAACATAACCTGGGCCTCAGGGCCAAGCACAAGTTGGCAGGTCAGTTGCTCTTTAGTGTGGTCCTAGCCATTTGGGCAGGCCACTTGTTCGGAACATCCATTAGAATTCCCTTTATTACATACCAGTTGGACCTGGGTTTGGTCTACTACCCCTTCTTTGTATTTGTAGCGGTGGCAGTAACCAATGCAGTCAACCTAACCGATGGCCTTGACGGACTCAGTAGCTCTGTTACAATCGTGGTTCTGTCCTTCTTTGCCTGGGCTTCATTTGCAGTGGGCATACCAGTCCTCCAGGTCTTGGCCTTGATTATGATCGGTGGCCTACTTGGTTTCCTGGTCTACAACCGGTATCCAGCCAAAGTTTTTATGGGTGACCTGGGGTCTTTAGCCTTGGGTGGAGCTGTTACAGGCTTTGCCTTTGCAACAGGCCTGGTTTTACTCATTCCCATTGTTGGCTTGATTTACTTTGTAGAAACCCTATCGGTTATGATCCAAGTGGCGTCCTTCAAAATGACAGGCAAGCGTGTCTTTAAAATGGCACCCATCCACCACCACTTCGAACTATCCGGGTGGAATGAAGTCAAGATCGTTATGGTCTTTTCCATTGTTACAGTTGTAATGTCCATTGTGGGCATTCTATCCCTCTAGGAGGTCCCCATGTTCAAAGACAAGAAAGTACTCATAGTGGGAATGGCCCGGTCAGGCGTATCAGCAGCAAAGGTACTGGTTGACCTAGGTGCCCAAGTCACCATTAACGACTCTAAAACAGCAGACCAACTGGGTGAAACAGTGAACCCGGTTTTAAATATTGTCGCAAATATTGACCTGGGAGGGCCACCCCAAGGGGTCGACCAGTATGATCTCATGGTCATGAGCCCAGGTGTACCTGTTGAGCTTCCTTTTGTAGTGGAAGCCAAGCGGGCCGGTGTAGAAGTTATCGGTGAAGTGGAATTGGCCTACCAATTGTCCCAGGGAACTTGGCTGGGCATAACAGGGACCAATGGCAAGACCACAACAACAGCCCTGACAGGGGCCATGTTTGCCGCAGACCAGAAAAGTCATTTTGTGGTGGGCAACATTGGTGATCCTGCTGTGGAAAAGGCCCAACTGGCCAGTGACCAAACCACAATGGTTACGGAGTTGAGCAGTTTCCAACTGGAGACCATCCACCACTTTAAGACCCATGTTGCCGGGATTCTGAACTTTACACCCGACCACTTGAACCGCCACAAGACTATGGAAAACTATATAGCGGCCAAGTGTCGGATTTTCGAAAATCAAACAGACAAGGATTATTTAATACTGAACTTCGACCAAGACCTGACATGGTCAGTTGGAAAGCAGGCCAAGGGTCAGGTGATTCCTTTCTCTAGGGCGCATCAGCTAGACAGGGGTGTCTTTATTAAGGAGGGTCAGGTCGTCATTGCAGACGGTAATGGACTGATTCCAGTTTGTCCGGTAGCAGACATTAACATTAAGGGACCGCACAATCTGGAAAATGCCCTTGCGGCAACGGCCATGGCCTACTATGGAGGCGTTTCGGTGGAAGCCATAGCCTCTGCCCTAAAGACCTTTAAGAGCATTGCCCACCGGACGGAACCCATTGGGACTGTCCAGGGGGTACTATATATCAACGATTCCAAGGGAACCAACCCAGACGCTTCTATTGTGGCCCTCAAGGCCATGGACGTCCCCACGGTCCTCATTGCTGGGGGCATGGACAAGGGGAGCGACTTCACAGAACTGGTCCAGCATTTCCACGACCAGATCAAGCGGGTCTTGGTCATTGGGGAAACGGCTGACCAGATCCTTGAAACAGCCCGTCAACATGGCTATGACGCCATAGAAAAGGTGACCAACATGGAGCAAGCGGTTTCTAGGGCCAGTCAAATTGCAGGTGAGGGGTGGAACGTCCTTCTTTCTCCAGCATGCGCCAGCTGGGACATGTACGCCAGCTATGAAGTCCGTGGAGACCACTTTAGAACCTGTGTGGAAAAGTTAAGGGGGTAACATGAAGCGTCATTCGATGGACGTGACTCTCTTTGTAACCGTAATGCTTTTGCTGGGCATCGGCCTTATGATGGTCTTTAGCTCCAGCTACTATTTCCTCATATCCAGTGACCAACACTGGAGTTACTACTTCATGAAGGACCTTAGAATGATTGTCTTAGGGCTGGTTGCCATGTTTGCAACCGCCCTGTTTCCATATCGTTTGTATAAGCGGTTTACACCCCTTATTCTGGTGGTGAGCATCATCCTGTGTATATTGGTGTTAACGCCAGTGGGCACAGAAATCAATGGGTCGCAACGATGGATCTTTATCGGGTCTATTTCCATCATGCCTTCGGAAATTGCCAAGATCGCGGTCATCCTCTTCAGCGCCCACTTGGTGGAACGGATGCAAGACCAAATGAAGTCCTTAACCCAGGGCCTCTTGCCCTTTTTGGTTTTGGCAGGCGTTTTTTTTGCCCTGATCAACCCACAACCAGACCTGTCCTCTGCTGTAACTGTTGTTGGCATCGTCATTGTCATGGTCTTTGTGGGCGGAGCTTCGATTCCTCAACTGGCCGGCATTGGCGTTTTAGGTGCCATAGGTCTGGTGGCAGCCGTCAAGGCGGCCCCTTACCGGATGGAACGGTGGTTGGTTTTCTTGGACCCCTTTAAGTATTCTCAACAGGGGGGGTGGCAGATCATTCAGTCCCTATATGCCCTGGGTTCCGGCGGGACCTTTGGTGTGGGCATTGGCCAAAGTGTGCAAAACAAGTTGTGGCTTCCTGAGCCTCAGAACGACTTCATTTTTGCAACCATAGGTGAGGAATTTGGATTTATAGGTGGCGCCTTTGTGATCTTGCTATTTTTACTGCTCATATATCGAGGGGTGAAGATTGCGGCCAATGCGCCAGACCTCTATGGGTCCATGATTGCTACAGGCATTACTGCAATGATTGGTATCCAGGTAATGATCAATATTGGTGTTGCTACGGGTAGTATGCCAGTTACGGGCATTCCCTTGCCCTACATTAGTTACGGGGGTAATGCAACCATTATGCTCCTGGCGGGCACAGGGATTTTGCTAAATGTCTCACAATATACGAAAAAAGGTTAGGTGAATCATGAAAGTAATCGTTACAGGCGGTGGGACTGGCGGACACATTTATCCGGCAGTTTCCATTGGTCAAACTCTTGACGAAAAATATAAACAAGCACGTATTGTCTACGTGGGACGTAAACAAGGTATGGAGGCAGAGCTCGTACCCAAATTGGGGATGCGCTTTGAACCTATTTCTATCACTTACCGCAAGCCGGGCCTCATGGGCCTGGTTCGTCATGTAAGCAGTTTAGTAGGGTCCATGGCCCGGTCCATACAAATTATTCAAAAAGAACGTCCGTCCTTGGTTGTAGGTACAGGCGGCTATGTAGCCTGGCCCATGGTTTTTATGGCTTCCTTGTTTGGCATACCAACAGCCATTCATGAAGCCAATGCCCACCCTGGCAGGGCCAATAAGTTCCTGTCCAAGTGGGTGGACCGGGTCATGATCAGTTTTGAAGACGTGGACAATAGCTTTTCCAGTGTCAAGGCCCCAGTCTTGACCGGGAACCCGGTACGCAAGGAGTTTTTTGAGGCCGACCGCCTCAAGGCAAGAAGAGAACTTCAATTGCCCCAGGACCGATTTGTTGTGATTTCTGTGGGTGGAAGTGGTGGAGCCAAAAAACTCAATGACACCATGCTGGAACTCATGGAGCGGGTCAATGGCCACGAAAAAATCCATATGATCCACGTGACGGGCAAGTCCTATTATGAGAAGTTTATGCTGGGAGTCAAAGACCGTGGACTCACTTTTGAAGACAATGTGCAAGTCTTGCCCTACCTCTATGACATGCCTTCCTATATGGCTGGTGCTGACCTCATGATTACCCGGGCCGGGGCCTCTACTTTGTCGGAAATTGCTGTGACGGGGACACCTGCCATTCTCATTCCTTCTCCCAATGTGAAGGACAACCACCAGGAGTTTAACGCCCGGTCCATGGAACGGAGTGGGGCTGGTATCATGATCCTGGAAAGTCAACTGGACAGTGGTCGCCTTCTGGACCTGGTGGAAGACTTGAGTGCCCATCCAGAAAAGAGTGAGCAAATACGATTGGCTTGTAAACATATCGCAGGTGCAGACGCCAAAAAGCGAATTGCACAAACCCTCGACGACTTGCTTCGGGAAAAGGGGAAGATCGGTGGGAAAAAATAAGCGCAAGGGCCACGGAAAAACCATAGCATTCCTTATACTCCTTTTGGCAGCAGGCCTCTTTATTGCCTTCCGCATGGGGGTCTTTACCGTGACTAAGGTGGAGTATACCCCCAATGTCAACGTGTCCGACAAGGATATCTTTGAATATAGCGGTCTTGCTGACAATGACAACTGGTTTACCATCCAGCAAAAGGCCATGGCCGACCGGATGCAAAGCCATCCCTTTGTTAAAAGTGTGACTGTACAGAAGAAACTGCCCAACCGGGTGATTATGGACATTGCCTACCGGGAGGAGTTTGCAGCCTTGGTCTATGCAGGCCTATACATCACTGTTGACGATGAACTGGTCGCCCTACGGTTGCAGGATGGTGTAGGAGATTCCTTTGTGATTGAAGGTTTTGCGTTTGACTCCTTCAATATTGGGGAAGAGGTAAAGGTGGTGGAACGCAGGCAACTCATGCGTACGGTGCAATTAATTTCACTCTTGAAACAGTCCCATATTGAAGCAAAGCCCCATATCCGATATGATGGGGGTATCGTACTATTGATCAACGACGAGTTTAAGGCCCTATTTGGAGATGGCAAAGACATAGAAGCCAAGTTCAAGGGTTTTGTGACCGTATATGACAAACTGACGGAAACAGGTGTACAGTCTGGCGTGATTGACGTCAGCCACAGTGGCCTTCCGTCCTATCGTCCCTTTGGTGATTAGGAGCATAGACGATGAAGAAAGACCATTTATGGATCGCCTTGATCTGTATTGTTTTAGGTGTGGTACTATCACAGCAATTAAAGCTAGTCCAGCGGGACGTCCTCCAGGGATCAAACCCGAGGCAAAAATCCACTGAGCTGGCAGCTGAGTTGCAAGTGGTCAAAACAGAAAAAGAAGCCCTGCTCAACCAGCTGAGTGAGTTGGAAAAACAACTGGCTGAGATTGAGGAGTCGGAGTCCCGTGAAAGTTTACTGGTCAAGAACATGAATGACCAGATCAATAAGCTGAGGAACTTCTCTGGTCTGAGTGATGTTACGGGTACAGGGGTTGTGATTATGGTGGACAATCCGCCTAAGGATTTGAACTATACCTATGAGTCCAATATCCTTTATGATTACGACTTGCTCCTGGCCTTGATTAATGAATTGAATTCCGCAGGTGCTGAAGCTATTGCCATTAATGGCCAACGGATCGTTGCCATGTCAGAAATTCGTACGGCGGGGAATGCGGTAAACATCAATATGGTTCCCCAAACAGCACCCTTTCGTATAGAGGTGATTGGTAATGCTGACACCTTGGAGGGTGCAGTTAACCAGCGTTTTGGTATTGTGTCTCAAATGCGTGAGCGACGCTACCTTGTGGAAGTGAAAAAATCAGACAAAGTGGTTGTACCGAAATACAGTGGCATCATTGAACTGAAATACGCACGTCCTGTAGAGGAGTAAACCATGGGTAACAAAAGCAGATATGTGGTTCTGCTGTTTTTGCTGGGACTTTTAATTGCCTTACAAGTCCGGTCAGCACAAACTGCCATGAGCTACGTACCCCTCAGTGATATCCAAGAGATCCAGGCCCAATTGGACCGTGAGAAAGCAGAACTTGACCAGTTGCAACAAGAGGTTGCCCTTGTTCAAGATCAAATCACTGCATTTGACCAGGCCAAGGGTGACGCTGGAGACCTGCGAGACTTACTGAAAACCAATTTACAAGAAGCCCAAAAGGTTGCTGGGGTTACCGATATGGAGGGTCCTGGTGTCATTGTTATTATTAATGATGGCGATCGCGAGCTCCTGGAACATGAAAATCCCAATACGGTAATTGTCCATAACATGGATGTCCAGGCCCTCGTAGACGACCTGCGCCTGGCTGGAGCAGAAGCCATTGCCGTGAATGGTCAGCGGGTCATTTTTGGCCACACGGAGATCCAGTGTACAGGGCCTACCATTCGAGTCAATGACGAAGTGTATGCCCAGCCCTTTGTAATTAAAGCCATTGGCAATCGACGTCATTTGGAGTCCGCCCTCAACGCCCCGGGAACCTATGGACAGGTGCTCAAGCAGTATGGGGTTTTTGTGGAGGTCTATACCAGTATCAATATTGTTGTTCCAGCATTTGAGGGTAGCTTGCAGCCCCTTTATTCCAAACCAGTAGAAGAGGAGAGTCAAAAATGATCATAGCTATCATCGCACTTGCCATTGGATTGGCCATCGGGTGGTTCATTCCCTTGACCCTCAGTGGTGGGTATTCCCTTTATGCAGCTGTGGCCATCCTGGCAGCCATCGATTCCGTCTTTGGGGCCGTACGGTCCAGCATGGAAGAACATTTTGACAGCTTGGTTTTTATTTCCGGTTTTTTTACCAATGCAATCTTGGCAGGATTCCTGGCTTACATCGGTGATCTCCTTGGAATTCCTTTGTATTACGCTGCTGTCTTTGCCTTTGGTGTACGATTGTTCCAAAACCTCGCCATTATTCGACGAATTTTGATAGAACGGTGGCGGAAAAAACGGAAAGTTGTGTGAGTTTTCTGAAAAATATCAAAAAAACCGCAAGATATGGTGTATTTATCCGTGAAAAACCTGATAAATCAATATGCGTAGCCATGAAATTGTGTTATCATTAAATGTAAGTTGATCTAAACAAGTTATCTACATACAGATTGTATTTTAGAGATTAAATTCACGAAGAAGGGGGCAGTTTCGTGCTGGAATTCGATATCGACATGGAACAATTTGCTCAAATTAAGGTCATCGGTGTGGGTGGCGGCGGTAACAATGCCGTGAACCGTATGATCGAGGCGAATTTGAAAGGTGTGCAGTTCGTAGCTGTAAACACGGACAAGCAAGCATTGTTCAACTCAAAGGCAGAGTACAAAATCCAAATTGGAGAAAAGTTAACCAGAGGACTTGGCGCTGGTGCAAATCCCGATGTGGGTTCTAAGGCGGCAGAAGAAAGCCGCGACGATATATACCAGGCACTTCAAGGTGCAGACATGTGTTTCGTAACTGCAGGCATGGGTGGGGGTACCGGTACAGGTGCAGCACCAATCGTCGCAGAGATCGCTAAGGAAATGGGCATTTTGACAGTTGGTGTGGTAACAAAGCCATTTACTTTTGAAGGTCGTCGCC
>CAYFHQ010000125.1:0-9297 GCA_964342805.1 uncultured Peptostreptococcaceae bacterium
CGCATAACCACCCACTTGGTATGGTTGACCCTTTCCTCCAGGACCTCACGCATGTGCTTCATGTACACCTGCATACTCTCACCACTAACGTCAGCCAACTCAGTAACATTGTCGCCGCCACGGATACCAATATAGGCGTCCATGCCCTTCATAAAGTCCAATTCTTTTTCATAGCGGTAGGCCAGTTGGGCCTCATTCCCTGGCATAATGAGCTCTCGCTCAATGCTGGGGTCAACAAATTCTACGAAGGGAACACCTTCTGCCTTGTATACTTCCTTGATCAGGGCCTTAACCAAGGGTTTGGGGGCGTCACCCACACAATTGATCAGAACCTTTTCACCAGGTTGGATTGTGCAAGAGTAATTCACCAGATTACTTGCCAGTTGTTGAATACGTGGATCCATACGGTCACTCCTTTGTCATGATTCCTACTCGATTACATCCTGTTCATTATACCATTTCAATAATTGAAATGATGGACCCATGGAAAAAATGACTGAATCTTAAAGGGATTTGAGGATATTGGTAATTTCCCGCATGTCTGCAAAACGATTTTTAGGTTGAATAGCGATGGCCCTGCGGATAACTTGCTGGAGGGGTAGGCTCAGTCGAACCAAGCGGTCTCCTGCCAACCTGTGGAGGGTCATGCCAAAGCCATACATGTCTGTCCGGGGCGACACCTGGTCTGGACAAAATACTTGCTCTGGGGCTGCATAATAGGGGGTTGCCAGGGGCAGGGCTGCATGGAGGGCCGACAGGGACCCTTCCACAGCAGCCCCAAAATCAATTAGCCAGACATGGTCCTGGTCATCCACGAGGATGTTAGCCGGCTTGATGTCCCTGTGGATCAAGGGAAAGGGCTCTTGGTCATGGAGATACACCAAGATTTCCGCCACTTGAATGGCCCAGTTGATCAGTTGACCCTCAGGCAGGTCATGACCTATCCATGTATGGAGGCCCCTTCCCTTAATATGACGATAGACCATCCAAATCCCCCCTTCATCCACTTCCCAGTCCATAACTGGAGGGATACCATGGTGGTCAAGCCGGGTAAGGAGGTCCACTTCCGCCGAACCCGAAGCCGTCATCCGGTCCACCCGTTTCATGGTCCAGGGCGTCTTGGTCTTCCGGTCAACCACCTTCCAGACCCCGGTCCCCAGTTGGTCTATAACTTCGTACTTGTTAGACTGAGGTTTATTTTGGGGGATTGTTTTTTCTCCTGCGAGCATCACAGTTTTTGCATAGGCGGTAACTTGCATCTAAGGCCTCCTCCTTTTTGCGAACAAGGTCACCCTTCATTTGTTTGGTTGACCGGTCCAAGAGGTGAATACACCCCTTATAATGGTAGATCTTTGATTGGGTCAGGCCATGTTGCGTAATAAAGACCTCTTGGCCTTGAACAGCCTCTTTTTCCCACAAGCCTGGTTGGTCCCCTCCCCACCCAGACCGACATAGGATGACATGGCGCTGGGTCACCTCATACTGGCCAGGAAGAAAAACCAGGGTGTAGGTCAGGGTCCATTGCTCTTCTCCTTCAGAAAGGTGAACCTGGTAATGAAGACCCTTGCTACCTCCCTTGACCCTGTACGTAGACGCCAGCATGTCGTCAGTAATTTGCGCCGCCTCCATCTGGGCTTGAATCCCACTGGATACTTGCATGGTTTTAGTGGCCAGGGTTGTGAGGGAGGGCTGGTTGCCAATAAGAGGGCTTGCCAAGTCATAATTCTGGTCCAGTACAGCCTGGTGGAACCAGGCATCTAAGACGTCCGTTGTCGCCCGGGCCTGGACCATAAAAACCAAGGTCAGCATAAACAAGAGGGCCAGGGGGACAACCAAGGCAGCTTCAATGGTTAAACTCCCCCGCTCCAGCTTCCTAGTGCCCATAGGTGAGTTCCTGGCTTTCTTTTAGGAGGGTCTCACCCCTGGTATCAACCAAACGCAGGTCCAACTGCCACCCAGTCGTATAATCAGCCACAGCAAGACCTTGGTCATTCATCCAAATGATGTCCATGGCCCGGGCGGTCCGGTCTGTCGCTCCGGTCATATTCAACTTCAGACGGAGAAAATCACAATAATACCATTGGTTTAAGGCCTTGATAGCCTTCAGTTTCTCCCTGTCTCCCCTTGACTTGTCAGGGAAAGGAGCCTTGCCTTTAAGGCTGGTAGACCAGTCTTGGTCAGACAGTTTTAAAAGGGCAACGGATTCTCCGTCGTCTAGGCGCTGCAAGTCCTGGGCAGTCTCAATGGAGGCCCAGGCGAAGAGAACCCCATTATAGACCAAGGGGACACCAATGCCTGTAACGGCTGCCAAACCTGCCAATTCTGAGGCCAGGGTCTGCTTTTCCTGGCAGGTGTAGACATGGATCAGGTTGGTCGTCATGCGACAGGCGGACAACCAAAGGTTAAACCGCCACTGGGCCTCTGACAGGTCACCCCCCATGGCCACGTACTCCACTTCATTTTTTACGTAAAATGAGCGATGGTGTTTACCATAAAAGTCCCAGTCCCTGGGCCCATTCCCCCCTTCCTCATTGGACTCCCGGTGGAGAAAGCTCCCCATAATATACTCTGTCAAAAGGACACTGTCCGCCAGAGAGACGTCCACCTGGTCTGACACAACTTCAGAGGGCTTGTTGGTCGGTGTTTCAACGTCACTGACCTCCTTGGTGACCCCCTTGTTCCCTGCCTTGGATTCCAAGTCTTCCACTTGGGCAAGAGCAATTTTGGAGTGACCCCTTGGTTGAAAGGTTGCTTGCAAAAACAGGCCAGAGGCTCTCTTTTCTATGACTCTAGCTTCTTCCACCTGGGTCACCTGACGGACTTGGTCCTGGAGGCCTTCAAGGTCTTTCCTGTAAGCTCTAAGGCTGGTCAACCACCCATCCATTTGGTTTAGGGTCTCCATGACGGGGGTGGCACGGGCTTGTTGTTCCAGGGCTTCAAAGACTTCTGGTAGGAGCGCATCTTTTTCCTTATGGGCTTGAAGGGTCAACTGGTCCATGTAGGTTTCAAACGCTCTCAAATCCAGATGCGCCTTGGAGATCAAGTCTTCAATCTCCCCAGCTTTTTGGAGGAGGTCACCCAGGTTGGTGTCCATGCGGACTTGCCCTGCCTTGTCGATCCAGGTGTGGATCTGCAGGTCTTGTCCATGGAGATGGTTGATAAGCTGTCCAGCCTCTTGATTGAGTTTTTCCACGGGCCCAAGGAGGTCAAAACCTTTTTGAAGCTGCTTGAGAAAGTCACCGGTCTTGTCTGCCTTGAGCCAGTCTTTGCCCCGGTCAGCTAGGCTGGCAACCACTTGCTCTGTGAGTTGAATACTTGCAGCGTCCTGCATTTGGCCTGACAGGGCTTGGATGTCCTCAAAGGTCTGGCGGGTTGTGAGGTCCCCTTGAAGTTTTCTAGACGACCCCCTCCTATAGGTGGTGTCATGGCGGTTGAGCCATTTGATATTTTCAGACAGACTGGTCAGCCGGTCACTGGAGGTATTGGCCAAGAGGCCATAGTCCATGAGTAAGGAGGTGTCGTATTGGTTGGCCACATTGTGGACCAATCTTTCAGCCTGTCTTTTTAAGTGGTTGGTTTGGGCTTGTATATTGAGATAGTGCATGGATACACCAAACAAGGTCACCAGGCTGGTTAGAATAATGATGTACCATAGGCTTATTGCACCTCTTCGGTTATCCAAGATTTCAGGGCCTCCTTTCCTTCGTATACCATGGTGAGCAAGTGGACCCGCTTGGCGACCACGGGGGTTTGATGGCGGCTTACATAGTTCATCTGGTGGGTTATCATGGTCCCAATGCGGATGGTTTGCTCCGTCGTTAGCTCACGATCTTCTAGGCCTGTAAGGTCGGTTGTTGGCTCTATATCCACGACCTGATTATTGGCCTGGAGGATGGTCTTAGACTCCAGTATTTGAGCAATGAGTAGGCCTGTCACCATGAAGGTCATAATGAGAATAAGGGGGATAATGAGGGTCGATTCCAGTGTCATTGACAACTCCTTTTTACATATATTGTAATTCCGCATGCAGGCGTTGTCAATATTTTCCATTCATAAATAAAAGAAAACTGCTCCCTAGGGAAGCAGTTCATTTTTCATGGATTGATTTGCTATTACAGGTCCTCCGGTGGTTGCATGCCTCCGAAGAAAATTAGAAATATGCCCGTCCCAAAACCAAATGTCCCAAGGGTCAGGGGCCATGGATTTGGCACGTTCAATTGGCCCATGAGAATCAAGGCCAGGATGGTGAAAATCAAGACTTTTAGTCCCATTTTTTTAAAAGAGGATTGCATTAGGCACTAACCTCCCCTTCCAGGTCTTCAAGGTTCTCCTTGATGTAGCTTTTGAGCCAGATGATCACATCCACATTGCTGATGGGTAGGTCTCCAAGGGTCTTTTTGATGTCCTTGGTATTGAGCACAAACTTCTTTTCGTCGATGGAATGGGTATAAATCAAATCCATTTCCGGGTTGGCCAAGATCACTGTAATAATGGTATCCGCCATGTTGCCCAGGGGAACACGGTCAATGTGGGAATGTTGGAAGGTCGCGTCAATTTCCGTGCCCACTCCAACTGAAGACTTGATGTCAAAGTCCCCACCACAGGTTTCCGCTGCGACTTTGAACATGGGGATTCCCAGGCCCACCTTACGGGTTGTTCTGGTGGTATAGAAGGGGTCAATGACCTTTTTGACTGTGGCTGAGTCCATGCCAGAGCCATCGTCCTTTATCTTGATGATCAAACGATCGTCTTTTAAATCCTCACAAATCGCGATTCGCAAGGTTTCAGCACCTGCTGATATGGAATTTTGTGCGATGTCTAGTATGTGTAAGGATAATTCTCTCATTCTTCTTGCCTCTCTTTTTACTGGGGACCAGACCGTAAGGCATTGAGCACCCCAGCATTGGATTTTTCTTCGACTTCAAGGGTATGAACAGGTTCTGAAATATGGACCAGCTCATGGGCGTCTGAGTTCCGTAGAATCGTATACTTGCCCTTGTAGATGGGGCTGTCCGCCATTTGATCACCTGAAGGATATCCAGAACACTCCACCACACCCAAGGACCAGTCCGGTGGGATAAACCCTAGGCTGATCAAAACACTGTGGGATGCCCGGTCAATATGGGCTGGAAAGGCTACGCCCCCCACAGCTTCCACTTGGGCCATGGTCGTTTCGATGTCCATGTAAATGGACGCAATCAAGGCGATGGGTTCCTCGTCGGTTTGGTCATCATTGGCATTGAGTATCCGTTGATGACCAATGGAAGTCGGTCGATTCTTGATGGGCAGGCGGTGGAGGTCCACCACCCGGTCGAAGGATTTTGCAGCCTTCATGTCTGGAAAGAGACAGACCAAGTGAATATCTTCTATGGTCTGTAATTCCATGCCCGGTATAACCAATATATCCAGGTCCTCTGCCACCTCCATGGCCGCCTCGCAGTTGGCAATGGAGTTGTGGTCGGTGATTGCAATCACATCCAGTCCCTTAATAAGGGACATGTTGACCACATTGTTGGGTGTCATCTCGTCTAGGGCACAAGGGGACAGGCAGGTATGGATATGAAGGTCATAAAAGATCTTCATCCTACTGCTCCGCTTCGTAGTAAACCTTGAATATTCCGTATGCGTCTAGGGGTGTGCTGAGGATGGCGATGTCCTCACTTGCTGCCTTCTCCAATACCGGCGGCGTTACTTCAATGTCCGACGGTATGATAATACAGGCCATGTCCAGCAGGGAGGCTACAGCAACAATGTTATTGTGGGTCATTACCGTGATCCATGCATTGTCCTCTTTGCCATTGGCCATGACCCAGCTGAGTAGGTCGCAGCAATGAAGCCCACTGATTTCTTTATTACTGTCTACTTCATTGAGTAGTTTAAATCCATGTTGTGATACCAGATCATTCACTTTCATCGTTTTTCCTCCGATCTGTGTTCATTTGAACCAGGCAATGATTCAATTCAGCCCGCCCCATAACGATGTCTTCTGCCAGGGCACGACAGGTGGGTGCCCCGCAAGCACCACAGTCAATTCCCGGCAAGGATTGAAACAGTTCTTCAATTTTCCCCATCTTCTCCAGGGCCCGTTTGATATCTGTGTCTAGTTTGAGAACTGGATAAGGGGTGATGTCCTGGTCCCACTGCATGAGTTTTTGATCATACATGCTCAGGTCCTCAGGCTCGTATCGTCGTCGAATTCGCTTGGAGCGCATTCGAATTCTACTCTTTGCTATAAATGGGTTTTCCACATTGAGTGGACCACCGACACAGCCAGTGACACAGGCATAGGCTTCCAAGAAGTCTACATCCTTAAGTTTACCCATTTCAAGCCGGTCTAGGACCTTGATCACTTCTTCGATCCCGTCGACTGCCATGTAGTTTTCTATGCCCATGGCAAAGCTTTGGCCACCTACCATCCCCCAGCCTACACCCTTACCCGACGCCTTTTGGATTTGTCTTTTGATTTCCACGTCGTCATAGCTTTTAATCAGCTGGGTATAGAGTCCTTCTATGGAAATGGCACCACTTATTTGAGAATCCTCGATTCCCAGGGGCTTTTTTATACTGGTGATTTTAGCTGGGCACTGGGTAATGTAAAAGACGCCAATCTTGTCCTGGCTAAGGCCAGTGATTTCTGCCGCCCGTTCCCTGGCCATCCAAGCAGCCACCTGCATGGGTGACTCCAACTGAATGATATGATCAATCAGGGCTGGATAGCGGATCTGGATCAAACGGGTAACCGCTGGACAAAAGGTTGATATCAGCGGCTTGGGTCTTTCTGTACGGTTGAGAATCTTTTGCTGATACACCGTTAGGATGTCTGCCGCATAGGCCACGTCAAATACATGGTCAAAACCCAGTTGGTAGAGCCCGTTGAAAATCCGGTTGATATCATAATCCAGATCAAATTGTCCATACAGAGAGATGGCCGGCAGTGCGATATTGTATTCAAATTTGCTGAGCATGTCCAGGGAGTCTGTCTGGGCCCCTTTCGCATGGAAGGGACAAACCTTCAAACACTCTCCACAGTCAATGCACCGCTCATTGATGATTTGAGCTTTCCCGCCAATGACTCGAATGGCCTGCGTTGGACACCGGTCCAAGCAATAGGTACAGCCATTACAAAAATCTCGTTCGAGTATGACGGAATGCCAATACTCTTTCATTTTATTCCCCCGTTAGCCCTACAAGTTCATGATCATTCGCAGGTGTGTATATTTTCCTGGCTCAGATTCAATGTAGAACTCATCACAGCAACGCTTCATATTGGGTAGGCCCATGCCCGCTCCAAAGCCAAGTTCACGTGCTGCATTATTGGCCGTTGACCAACCTTCGGTCATGGCATCGTCAATGTTCTCAATACCAGGACCATCATCCTTTACCTGAATTTCAATACGATCAGACTCCACACTGGCTATGATCCGCCCCCCCAATGAGTGGATCACCACATTAATTTCTGCCTCGTAAGTGGCAATGGCAATCTTTCGAACCACCTGTGTGGGTATGCCCAATTGCTTTAAAATGCTCTTGATCTTGCTCGACGCTTCCCCTGCCCGAGCAAAATCGTCCTTATGGACTTCGTACTCCAGTTTCATGGATACCTCTATGTCTTTACTTGATTCCAATTCCCTTTAAGCCTCGACTAAACAGCATGCCTGATGCATTGTACATGGAGTACTGGGACGCAATTAAAACAATCCCTTGCTCGTCTGCCAATGTGATCACGTCTTCTGATGGATACTTTCCCCGTACAAAGACGATGGCACGTAAATCTAGCATTTCCGCTGTTCGAATCACTTGATGGTTGGTCAACCCTGTCAATAGGACAGTGTCTTCCATGACATATGCCAAGACGTCGCTCATGAGGTCAGATCCAAAGGCTGCTTTTACTTGCTCGTCGAGGTGGTCATGTCCTACAAGGATCTCCCCTTGCAATACTTCCGCAATCTCTCGGATGTACATGTTTCCTCCTTGATCCCTCAGTCAATAGAGATCATCTGATTTCCGTACGCTTATCGTTTATAAATTAACAATTCTGACGATTTCATTATATCACAAAACCTGATGTTTTCTTTGGCCTATTCCCCTGAAAACAGCTTCTTCTTGAGGACCTCTATGATTTGGGCTCCCACCTCTTCAATGCTGGCGTTGGCGTCAATGGTAACAATCCGCTGGGGGTACTTGTCCCGCATGATGTAGTAGCCTTCTTGCACCTTAAAATGAAAGTCCATGGCTTCCCGGTCCAGACGGTTGAACTCTCGATCACTGTTTTGCTTAATCCGGTCCAAACCCACTTCTGGGTCCACGTCAAAAAAGAGGGTGATGTCTGGCGTGAAGTCTGCAACAGCAAACTCATTGAGCTTGGCCACTTCTTCCATACCAATCCCCCGGACATAACCTTGGTAGACCACAGAAGAGTCTACAAACCGGTCCATCAAGACCAACTTACCTTCCTGAATGGCAGGTAGAACCTTTTGACTCAGGTGCTGGCGTCTGGCAGAAGCATAAAGTAGGGCTTCAGTCCGGGCGTCCATCTCCGTATGGTCTGGGTCCAGGATGATTTCTCGAACTTTTTCAGATATGCGAACCCCGCCTGGTTCTCTGGTCACCATTACAGGGATGCCCTTGCTTTCCAAGAAGGCCTTGGCGACTTCAATCATGGACGTTTTTCCAGAACCCTCGCCACCTTCGAATGTTATTACAGGATATTTTCTCACACGTGCACCTTTTCTACTCGTTTTTTCACTACCCTCCCATTATATCACTTGCATCCAAGGAGGGTGAATATAAAAAGGGCATCCGAGGTGTACCTCTGGATGCCCATCATTTGTGTTCGAATATACTACCCGTCAGGGTGATTTGCTAGCTTGACTCTTGCCTAAACTTACAGCTCTACATCGTACTTCTCACGCGCCGTGTAGTGCGTGTGAAGTAGGTCGTGTGCCTTGTGGCTGTTTGGCTTTCCTAGGAACTCATCGTAAATCTTGATGATATCAGGGTTCTTGTGAGACTTACGGATTTCCTTGCTTGCGTCTTCCTGGTATAGGGCCTTGGCACGCTCAACACGTACGTCGATACCTGTGTTCAGGATGTCAGCTGGAACCTGAGGCTGGCCACCACCGCATACACAACCGCCGGAGCAGCCCATGATTTCGATGAAGTGGTAGTCTTTCTCACCTGCACGAACCATGTCCAGAAGCTTGGACGCTTGTGCAGTAGAGTGAGCAACAGCAATCTTAATGTCCATACCAGCAACGGAAACTGTTGCTTCCTTGATGCCTTGGATACCACGAACTG
>CAYFHQ010000126.1:0-9244 GCA_964342805.1 uncultured Peptostreptococcaceae bacterium
AATCAATTCGATCAGAAAAACATGCAGCAATGTCCATCATTTTCTGGGCTTCAAGACTGGCTTCCTGGTACCTGTTCTCAAAGACCGAAACCATGCCAGGTGTCATTTCCATGGACTGGCCGTTTTTAGCTGACTGAATCCACTCCTTTACGAATAGGGGGTTGCCTTCTGTGACCTGGTACATTTGTTTCACGTCCACATTTTTATCTGTCATCAACTGAAGATAATCGTTGAGTTCTTGTTCTGTAAAACGAGAAAGATTTATGGTTTCTGCAATCCCATTTCGCAGCAAGGTGGACTTCAACTTCCTGACTTCCTGATAGCCACTGCGTCGCATGGTACCAATAAAGTGGACATGGTGACGGTTGAGGCGGAGGAGCACGCCTGCCAGCAGGTTCATACTCAAGGTGTCCATCCACTGGAGGTCTTCAAATACAACCACAGTGGGTCTAGCCGCAAAAATATTCTGTAGGATAACCGTCAGCATTTCCTCAATGCGGTGCTGTTCAATGGGATTGCCATAGGTCATGGCACCTGTGGATTCCACCTCGCTTTGGAAGGATGGAAACAGGTAGGCCAGTGCACTCATCCACTGGGAAGGAATGGGCACCTTGTATTCCTGAATTATGGGTTTTAGTTTGTTTAACAGGGCATTCCAAGGCTTTAAGTAAAAACCCGACTCAGCTTGGTAACATGAAATTGTCACAATGGGTGCCTGGTCTCCCCCTGCTTGTAGATGGAATTGCTCTAAAAGACTTGTTTTTCCTATGCCAGCTTCCCCTTCCAGGAGGGTTCCCGTTTGGGCACTCCCCGCTTTGAAACGCTGAAACTTGGCTACAAGAGCGTCCAGCTCAGGCCGTCGCCCAAAGAAAAAGTCAGCTGAAGGTTCTGCTCTGGGTGTCATGATGGTCTGGTAAAATTCTTTGGTCTTCCCGTCCGGTTCCACACCCAGTTCATCTTCCAGAACGGTCTCCAACTCCTTGTAGGCCTCAATGGCCTTGTGGGGTTTACCGCAGGCTACCCAAGACTCCATTAGGAGGAGGTAGGAACCTTCGTCGAAGGGGTCTGCTTGGGTAATCCTCCTTGCCATTGTAAGAGCGTCCTTACTTTGACCATGGTCCAGTAGGGTCTTCGTCTCATGCTGGCCGAGGTCGATAAAAATGATTTTGCTGAACTCCCGGGTCTCCAGTAGCCAGTCCTCAAAGCCTTGGGCATTCTTTACATGGAAACCCTCCAAGAAGGCTCCCTGATAGGCGTCTAAGTCCTGGTTGTTATGGAAGCGGTGGTAGTCAATTGATCTTACCTGCCCCATGTTCACCACCACTTCTGACCGGGTTACTGTCTTAAAAATGCCAGGACCAACAACTTTTTTTATTTGATAAATTGCATTCCGCAAGTTCTTTTTTGCTGTGTCATCAGGGAGCTCAGACCAGAAAAGACCTGTAAGCTCGTCCCTTGAGGCTCTTTGCTTCACCAACAGATAGTAAAGTAAGGCTTCTGCTTTCCTAAAGGGGAAATGTATGGTTTCTCGACCCTGTCTAATTTCAGGGGTTCCAAACAAGCAAATATCCATCTTGCCACCTCCATTGATGTTAGGATACCACAGGACGGTCGTTTTTTCGTCAATTTTCGAGTGTTTCAAGGGTAATATTTCACAAAACATTGACGGAAACACAAAAAGAACAAGCTGGTGTAGAATACTTTATTCCACACCAGCTTGTTTGACATAAATGATTTAAACAAATGCTTTTTCAACCTATTGTCTACACTTGTGCATGACTTACTTGCCCTTACCAGACTTCAGGGGAACCGTCCTGTTTAAAACTAGATGGTCCTTTGTTGAGTCCTGGTCAACAATGAAGTAGCCTTCACGGATCAATTGCATTCTCGTCTCCACGGACAAGTTAGCAAAATGGGGTTCTCCCACGCCATTGACAACCTCGAGAGCGTCTGGGTTTAAGGTGTCCTTCCAGCCTACCTCAGCTGAGATTTTTGCATTGTCGTCCATGATCAAACGGTTATACATGCGAAACTCAATGGGCACAGCACCATGGTCACTCACCCAGTGGATGGTTCCAGCAGGCTTCCGACTGTTAAAATCACTGCCTGACTTGGTCTCAGGATCATAGGTGCACAGGAGTTCTACAACCTGGCCTGACTCGTCCCTGACGAGGTCTTCTACCCGAATGAAGTAGGCCTTTCTCAAACGAATTTCGTTGTCCCTTGTCAACCGTTTAAACTTGGGCGGCGGATTTTCTGAAAAATCCGCTCGATCGATATACAAGACTTTCGAGAAAGGATAGGACCTTTTCCCCCACTCGGGATGGTCAGGATGAAGGTCTTCTGAAAGCCACTCCACATGATCATCCGCCATGTTGGTCAGGGTTACTTTGATGGGGTTTTTGACAGCCATCAAACGCATGGCTGAGTCCCTCATTTCGTTCCGGTAAAAGTGGTCTAACATATCGATATCCACACTGGCATGCTGCTTGGCAACGCCTATTTCACCCAGGAAGGAATGGATGGATGAAGCGGTGTAGCCCTTTCTCCTCATGCCTTTAATGGTGGGGAGTCGAGGATCATCCCACCCCTTGACCAGGTGGTCTTCCACCATTTCTCTTAGGTAGCGTTTTGAGGTTATAACCCCCTTGATCGTCATCCGACCAAACTCCCGCTGCACGGGAACTGGGTCCAGTTCACAGTGTTTGACAACCCAGTCATAGAGGGGGCGGTGGTTTAGAAACTCTATGGAACATAGGGAATGACTTACCCCTTCCACAGCATCCTGAATGGGGTGGG
This sequence comes from uncultured Peptostreptococcaceae bacterium, assembly GCA_964342805.1. GTDB lineage: Bacteria > Bacillota > Clostridia > Peptostreptococcales > Acidaminobacteraceae > CAYFHQ01. Next base: position 2,800 of record CAYFHQ010000126.1, read on the forward strand.
CAAAGTCATACATGGGGTAGACCCTCCATTCATCACCTGTCCGATAATGGGGGGTATGAATCATTCTATACAAAACGGGATCACGCATGTTTACATTGGGTGAGGTCAGATCAATTTTTGCCCGTAAAACCGCATCTCCAGGTTTAAGGTCTCCACTGATCATCCGGTTAAAGTCTGCGTGAACCTGGTCAGGTGTATGGTTCCGGTATACAGACGCCTTCCCTGGTTCAGTTAAGGTCCCCCTCATGGCGGCCATATCCTTGGCCGATGTAAAGTCCACATAGGCAAGTCCCTTGTCAATTAAGAGCTTGGCGCAGTCCAGGGTATAGTCAAAATAATCTGATCCGAAGCGGAGGTCCCCTTCCCAATCAAAACCCAACCAGGCCATATCTTCTTCAATGGCGTGGACATAGTCCCAGCTTTCTTTATTGGGGTTGGTGTCGTCATACCTCAGGTTAAAGGCTCCATTCATGAGCTTGGCTATGGACCAGCTAATATGGATGGCATAGGCACTCCCAATATGGAGGTGGCCATTGGGTTCCGGTGGAAACCGAGTGATGATTTTACGGTCTGACGTCCAAGACCTCTTGTTTTTCTCTACTGCTCTGTAAATAAAATTTTCTGTACTTAGCATGTGCAACTCCCTTCAAGTTCATGTCAATATCCTATAGTGACATGTCTTGAACCGGTTGCAGTTTATGAAGTTCATTGCCAATGATCATTCCGTCCACTGCAAGTACCCCCTTAGTCGTAAATTACAGAGTATGTTACAGGACTTATGGGCTCTTGTCAACCAATCGATGGGACCGAAACTTGCCTTGGGAGATAAAAATCGTATTTCCCACTAACGTGGTATACGTATATACTTTATGTAAACTGAATCGTTTTTCTTATGAACGATCCATTCTTTCCTATCAAAATGTTTCACAAGTTTCGAAGAATGCGCTATACTGTTTCTATTAGGGAGGTTGACATGGTAGCAGTTTTCGTAGTGTTCTTTTTACTGTTTGGTGTTCTCATTTTACTTCCGCTGTTTTATGCAGGGACTGAATTGGCAATTGTCACAATGATCAAAAAAGTGTTCTACATTTTCTTGAACAAGTTTTTCCCTGTAAAGACGCCATCTGCAGAAAAGTTGGCCAAGCTGGCAAAACAGCAGGTAAAATACTAACATGTCACAAAAAGGGTGTTCTCCAATGCGGTTTGGCAGGAGAACACCCTTTTACTATTTCTATTGCTTGGCGGCAATATGCTTGTTACAATTGCGACTACTCGTAATCGTTGTAGTCTGTGCGGCCGTCATCGTGTCTAGCCCCACTAATCTCAGCTTCTGTAGTTGTACCTTCACTGATCACAACCTGCTTGAGGTAGTCATACAGTTCTGCTTGAGTGGCGTTGTAGTATGGGTGTACAAAGAAAGTACCTACTACAAAGGCCAACATGCCTAAGAAGTACCAACCAATGAAGGAAAGGTCTAGGACAAACATGCGCCACTTCTCACCATAGGTCATGGCCTGGCTAATTTCCATGGCCCGAGCAGGTTCCATGTCAGGATTTTCAGCCAACAAATACGGAACGAACCGGTAAGCATAAGACTTGATAATCCCTGGAATAATCAAAAGTAAGGACCATAGGAAGATAAACAAGTCTCTTCTAAACATACCCTTTACAACGTTCATGTAATGGTCTCGGTTGAAAACCATACCAAGGGCGTTTAGGTCAGACTTTCCATGTCGCAGTCGTACAAAGAACTTACGTCCACCAACCTCAAGTGGGTTGGCTAAGAAAAACTTAAAGGCAAAGGCGAAAATCATGACAACTATGAAAATGCCAAACCCAATCATCAAGAATGGAAAGACCTCAGCAAAGTCAAACCCACCAACTGGGTCATTTACGTTATAGGTGTAATTCACACCACCTTGGCCTCCACCGCCACCGCCGCTTCCGCCAGTGACCAGTGCCAGAATGAAACTTACCAAAAATGCTTTCCAATAATGTCCCCTCAGGACATTTTTAGCATGATATTTAAGATCTGCTCTACTCCACATAAACACACCCCTTTTTCTGCGTGATCAAATATGAACTCTGTCATATGAATACCTAATCTAACCCTAGGATAAACGGAAAACCTATAAGTTCAATTAATGGAGTCTTTAAAAAGTATTAAAACTACCACGAAAGTAAGGCTGTAGCCTCCATTCATGGTAGTTATCACTAATACAGTATTTTTTTGTATTTGACCAATTCCAAACCATCAGCGGTTGTTTCTTCCTCTAGGAGTTGGAATCCCAAGGTTTCATAGAGACGGATAGCTGGCTGGTTTAACTTGGCTGTTGAAACGGTCACTTGGGCCCAGTGGCCTCTTAGTGAAAGCACATGGTCGACAAGACCATAGCCAAAACCCTTCCGTTTATGCTCAGGGTCGACGGCCAATCGGCTAATATGAAGACCCTCAGGTGTCACTTCCACACCAATGAGACCCACCAAATGCCCATTGAGCCAATAACCATAAACAGTTTCCTCTAAGTCCTGAATATCCTCAATGGACTCGTGGAGGGGCGGGAGCATGGCGTATCCAATGATGACTGCTTCTAGGACATAAGACTTCTGCTGCAAGTTATAAATGGCTGCTGCGGTCTTCTCGTCCTTTGGGTTGAGGGGCCGAATATCGCCCAAATCTTGTACACCACTTGCTAAAGACCATCCATTAATATCAAAACCACCCATTGCCAAAAGGACATGATTTGACAGGTGACCAAACACCTTCATCTGTTCATTTGGATTTGTCTCAGCCATGGCCTCCCTAAAGAGGGCCACAAAGGTCTTGTCTGGATGCGTCTGGGTCAAGTAACGGCTTGAGTAATTGTCGTCATAAACAAAGTCATGGACCTGGTGAAAGGGAACTTGCGGTAATTGCAAGTAGCGATTATAGTAGTCAAACACCTGCTTGAGGCTGTTGTAGTATACAAAAGAAAAACCTGTACTCTTCTGGGTATATACATCTGCCAGATTATCTGTGATGTCCCAAATGGCGTACTTGGTAATCTGAAGACTGTCCGAAGCCATAGGGGGTGCACCAATCTCCAAATAATCTTCAGCTTCCATACGGAGCCGTTCTATGATCCCCGTTTTGTCAAAGATCACCTTGCTATTGATAAACTGGACCATGGAATGGGGTCGCATACCATCGTAATCCTCTTCGAAATAGGTTCGTACCTGGCGGACTGGATTGATAAAGTACTCAATTAGGTAGCCATCCACCACTACATTACCCCGTTCTCGCCATGATTCTAAGTCACTGAGGACAATATGGATGTCTATATCTGAATGTTCCCTTGGCATACCTAGGGCATAGCTACCACATACTATGGCCGCCAAAACCCGGTCATCTTCTTTCCAAGGTGCAATAAATGTCTCAACTGCTTTTTCCCAAAGATGCATACGTCCTCCAAAACTATAGTAAACGCTGTATAAACTTATTCATGAGTTCTGGTTCGTTTTCTAGTAAGTCTCTCAAGAATTTCACATGAGGGCCTGCTTCCAGTACCTCTAAATCGTTGATTTCTCCTTGCGTAATCAGTTGACCCCCACGAAGGAGGAACTCCCGAATGAACAAGGGTCCTTTACACAATTGAACAACGTCCTCTTTTCGTAGCAGCACGATTCCAAAAGTTTCATGGTCGGGTACAGGTGTTTCATTGGCATAACAAAGGTAAATTAAACTGGGATTGTCCCTGCCCCACCCCTTTAGGAGTAAGGGTACCTTGCCTGCTACAACCTGTTCACTTCTTCTTTTACTGCGGGCATACCAGTGTCTACGTTCCAACTGAATTGGGGCACTGACAATGTCCACTTCTAATTTTGCTTCTTCCATAAGTTCTCGTCGGAGTGCTTCGATTGCTGACTCATTTTCTTCAACATGTCCACCCAACCGAACGATATTTAAGTGTTTAGTTTTTCCGTTCCGTCGAAACATAAATGCGAATCTGCCATCCACATTGATAATTGCCCCTACTGTCTTTATATCAGGCATTGAATCACTCCATCATTATTGTATTGTCGTTACTAGTATACATCATTGCCTCAATGCCATGAAGGAAAAATGCACATTATCTTTTCGTGATGTGCATTCGAAAATACGGTGCTTGTAAATCAACTTCTTCGATCAAGCTCACGTGAATATGCTGACCCTTGAAATGATCCTGATAGGCCCCAATGTGGTCCGGAGTCATGGGTGCCACATATAAGGTCCCCCCACTTTCCAACTGGTTAAACAAATGGGTCATGGTCTCTAGGCGTAGATTTAGGTCCTTAGGCGAAAGGGGTATGCCGTCTTCAATGGACATGTGAACCACCATGGACCCCCACTGGCGCCCTTGAAAACCAAAGCTTTCAAGTACATCAGTATGAAGGCGGTCTGTTTTTTTCCCAAATGGGTCTATCCCATAGGCGTCCTTACCCAAGGCGTGTAAGTGGGCCACCAGATAACCATGTTCACCTGATCCAACGTCTAAGACAGGCTCCTTCATATCCCTTGGGTCCAAATCTAAGACATTCAAAATCAGACCGGGATCATACTCCACATACCGGGCCCGTTGTAGATAGGCTTCCAAGTAGCCACGAAAGTCTGGATGGGTCTCACAACACAAGAGTACCTCTTGCAAGCGCAGGCCATGGAGATAAAGAAGTCGGTCTATGTTTTCTTTTTTGATCCCTTGGCGCTGGAGTAGTTGGTAGAAGCTATTGACCAAGTCTGTATAGGCCACTTCCAGGCGTAAAATAGATGGATACGGCAATTGTTCAATTTCCTGATTCACCGTAAACAACTGAATGGCATTTTCAGTCATGTACTCTATAAGGGCCAAACCCTGGTCCCTCTTCATTTCCTTGTCTAGAAACTTAAATATCCGGTCCTGGTAATTGACCATCTGATATGACTCCTCAGAAGGCTTAATCATGGGCATGGTCTTGCCATTGGTCTTGGTTCGATAAAACATGTTGATATGCGCATTTTTCTGAAACTGTTGGTCAATCTGCGCGTAAATAAAGTTTTTCATCGTATTGTCCCCCATAATACGATTACAGCACGCTATTGGTAAAATTGCAAGTTATCGACAGGAATGGTGATAACAACTTCAAAGCCTTTACCATCGCCAGTCTTGACACTGATCTCCCCTTCAAGCCTTTGGGTTACTAGGTTATGGACCAAAGTAAGACCTAAACCGGGCTTACCGCTACCCTTCTTGGTCGTAAAAAAGGGTTCAAATAGAACGTCTGGTGTTGCCACTTCCACACCATGACCATTGTCTTTAAACTTAATGACCATTTCCCTGGCTGTCAGAGACACATCCATTTGAATCTCCCCAAACTGTCTCCCCTCAAAACCATGTTCAATACTATTGGAAACCAAGTTTTCAAAGATCCGTTCAAAGGCGTCAGGATAACTATTAAAATGCAGGGCCTTGCTACAGCTGAGGTAGGTGCGAATATTCAATCGATGTAGGGCTTCGGTATGTTTGGTCAAAACAGCTGAAATCAAACCGTAGAGGTCAACCTCTTGCTTTTCAACTACAGTTTCAGAGACCAAATAGTTAAAGGACTCTACTAGTTCTGAAACCTTTTTCAAGTTTCGCGACGCCATGTTCAGGGACAATTTCATTTCCTCAAAAAACAGGTCGTCTCCTTGGTGTTTTGCGCTGTCCTTGAGTTGTGAACGAACAAAAGATATGGTTGTTATTCCAATACCCAAGGGAGTGTTGATCTCCTGGGCAACATCAGCAATTAAGCGAGAGGCCGTCGTAATTTTCTCATTCTGGATCAGGAGCATTTGTGCGTCTTGAAGCTGCCTCACAGTTGCCTCTAACTCCCAATTTCGCTTATTGAGTTCCCCTTCTAAGGTCTCCACCTGATCCAAGGCCTGCCTGCAAGACTCCTCATGGTCTTCCACGGCGTTTTCCATGGCCTTCTTCTCTTCTATAACCTGTTGGGCCATTTCATTGAAGGTTGAAATTAACTGCCCCACTTCGTCTTTACGGGCGTGATCACCCATTGGTTCCAGAGCCTGGTCCTTAAGTAAGATATCCATTTGCCTGGTAACCGCTTCAACTGGTGCAACCACGCGGTAAGAAGCCCATACACCCATGAGGATGGCAGCACCCATGCTGACAAGAGCCAATAAGGCAATCATTTGTTCTGCAGCGGTAAACTGGTCATGGAAGGCACTTTCAGGTATAACCGTCATAACCCGCCAGTCAAGACCCTTGTCGTCTCTATAGGGTTCAATACGGATATGTTGTAATTGTCCTTCACTGTCCACTTCCAGGGCATAAGTCTTGGACTGGAAGAGCAAGTCCATCTGCTCGTCACGCAGGCCTTGCTGGATGGCGTCCAATAAGGAATCCGTAGACTGCGGATCATAAATATTAGTCGCCTCAGTGGCTGACAT
>CAYFHQ010000127.1:0-9203 GCA_964342805.1 uncultured Peptostreptococcaceae bacterium
CGTAAGTTAACCAATGCACCACCCATACAGAGTGACAAACGTCGTCCTTCAAAAATAGAAGGGCGGCGTTTTACTTTGTCCACAAAGCTAACAGGTCTCCATGGGCAAGGGCCTACCAAGGTGCTCCATGGGACTGTTTTCATGCCTTATCCAGACCAAAATGATCGGGTTGAACTGGTATGGAAAAGTTTATTGTGCGGTTTTGAAAACCATGTGCCTCCTAGCGGTTGGTATTACAAGTTTTAACAGAATACGACGGTTCATTTATACCAAATGATGGTTTGTCCTTTTGCCTTCAGTTCTGTATACTAGAGAGAAGAGTAAAACCTAGGAATTCCAATATTTTGTTGAGGTGAACATATGAGAATCATTGCAGACAGCAGTTGCGATCTTACGCCACAAATGAAGGCGGATATGGACATACAGCTGATCCCATTGACCATGTACGTTGGGGATCATGAGTTTAGAGACGACGAAAACCTGAACTTACCCAAGTTTATGGAGACACTAAAGAACACCACGGCGGTACCACGGTCCGCGTGCCCGTCACCAAATGACTTTTATGAGGCCTTTAAGGAAAAGGGCAGTGTCTTTGTTGTGACCATGACTTCAGCCCTCAGTGGCACCTACAACTCTGCAATGATGGCCAAACAGATGATGCAAGAAGAAGACCCGTCCAAGGTGGTACACGTATTTGACACCAAGGGAAGTTCTGTTAAGGAAACCCTCATGGCCTTGAAACTGGACGAGCTGATCTCAGAAGCCCTGGAAGACCAGGCCATTATCGAAAAGGCAACGGAATATCTGGACTCCATGACCTACCTATTCCAACTGGGCAACTTGGACACCATGATCAAGAACGGCCGAATTGGCAAGTTCAAGGGTATTATTGCCAATGCCCTGAGTATTCGTCCTATCCTAAAAGGTGACGATGAAGGCCGAGAGGAACTGGTGGAAAACGTCCGTACAGAAAAGAAGTCAATTAAGCGGTTCGTGGAACTCATTGGCGAAATGGGCCATTCATTAGAAGAAAGAACCATTGGTATTTCCCATTGCAATGCCTACGACAAGGCCATGAAGCTAAAGGACGAGGTCATGAAGAAGTACCCGTTTAAAAAGGCGGTTGTTGTAGAAACGGGTGGACTGAGCAGTATGTACATGAACGAAGGTGGCATAACAGTAGCTTTTTAAGGGGAGAATTATGGACTATAAAATAGTAGCAGACAGTTCCCATGACATGAATCCAGCACTGGAAGAACAGTTAAACGTAAATCTAGTTCCCTTTACCCTCTACCTTGGGGAAAAGGAAGTTGTGGATAAGAAAGACCTGGACGTGATCGACTTTATTGATCAGATGGTTGCATCGTCAGGTGTACCGAGAACGGCCTGCCCGTCGCCCCAGGAGTATATAGACGCTTTTGACCAAGCCAAGGAAGGTTTTATCGTTACCATTTCAGCAGCCCTCAGCGGTAGCCACAATGCAGCCATGTTGGCCAGCCAAATGTATAAGGAAGACCATCCTCAAGCTAAGATCCACGTGTTTGACTCCAAGAGCGCATCGATTGCTGAAACCCTAATTTCCATGAAAATTAGAGAACTAGCTCAAGCAGGTGTGAACTTTGAAGGGATCGTTGAAAAGGTGGAAGCCTACATCGGACAAATGAAGACCTTCTTCATTTCTGAGTCCCTGGAAAACCTCATGAAAAATGGTCGTATTAGCCGTTTTAAAGGAACCCTGGCGACCGTCATGAACATTAAACCCATAATGGGTGTAGACGACGAAGGCAATATTGTCCTCATGGAAAAAGCCAGAGGTTCCAAAAAGGCCTTCAATAAAATGATCGACATGATCGAAGCGGCCGGTGACAACCATGGCGAAAGGGTCTTGGCCATATCCCATGTCAATAACCTGGAACGGGCCGAATGGTTCAAGAGCCAGATCGAGCAGCGGTTGACCTTTAAGGACATTGTCATTGTCCAAACCAAGGGCCTGTCGTCCTTGTATTGTGACAACCAAGGGATCATCGTAGCCTTTTAGGCAGATGACCGAAAAAATGAAATCCCAAACAACTCAGGATCATGATCCTGGGTTGTTTTTTTGTGTCATTCTGCTAAAGTCCCATTTTATTGTCTTATTATGATCTGACTAGTCAAATCTAATGTCAAAATGGTATACTGATCCCAATTGAGGAGGGCTTATGATCAAGCAATCATACGAATGGGGCTGTATCGACTGGGTACAGCTCACCGAGCAAAAGACCAATAACCACCCCGTGAATATTGGATTTCTCACCTTGGACGTCAACAAGAGGCAGCGTCGTCACATCCATTATGGGGAGGAGCAGATCCTCTATATCGTGTCCGGGGCAGGCACCCAAATTGTAGAGCAGGAAGAAATTCCATGCAAGGCTGGGGACGTCCTCTATATCGAAGCAGGGTCTGCCCATGAGACCATTAATACTTCGGCCGTTCCACTGATCGAGCTGGTGATTTCCTTTCCTTCTGCCCAGTTCCAGTCAGAGGAACAGCTGGCTAGCTTCATTGGGGAACTGGACATTGCACAATTTATGCATTTAGACGAGGCCGTTTGTAGAAAGTTTAGTGAAATGGCCAAGAACTTTAAGTTTCCACTGACCATTTATGACACAAAAGAGAACGTTTGTAGTGAAGGGACTAACTATCCAACCATATGTACCTCCTTTTGCAAGATTACAGAGGACCTTAACAACTGCCCGGTTTATAACAAGGACGACCGCTATGGCATGCCAGGCCAGGACCGCCCGACCGCCGTCCTATGCCCCTATGGGGTAACGGTTTTTGTCAGCCAGATCCAGTACCAAGGTCAGACCCTGGGGTGGTTGAGTGGGGGCCACATTCGGACCATGGAAAGCCTGTCCATTACTGACCCCAATCCGGAAGCTGAAGGCTATCTCCAGGACATGGAGTACGTCCACCGGGGCCGTATTCAGGCCATCCTCCAGCAGGTACAAATGATCCAAAAGGGGATCATTAACGATTGCCTGACCCGGGGCTTGGTGGAGCGACTGGACGCCTCCAAGGCCTCTATAGAACGGCTTTTTGCCAACCAGACAGACTTGGAGTCCGCCGTACGGGATTCCATGGAAAAACTCCTGTCTATCCAACTCAATAACCATTTTTTGTTCAACACCCTCAATAGCATAGCCTCCATGGCCTTAAAGGAAGATGCGCTTCGGACCTACCAATCCATTATTGACCTGTCTTCCATGTTCCGCTACAACCTAAGGGCAACTGAGAAGACCATGGCCCTCCGTGACGAACTGGGTTACCTGGAAAAGTATATGAAACTCCAGCGACTCCGCTTTGGTGACAATGTCAACTTGCGCCTGGACGTGGACAGCCTTGCCATGGATTGCCGGATTCCCTTTAACTCCCTCCAGCCCATTGTGGAGAACTGCTTTAAGCATGGCTTTAAGGACCGGTCCAAGGACTTGAACATCCGCGTGGAAGTCACCAACCAAGAGGGGAGCCTCGTTGTGGCTGTGATCGACAATGGAAGCGGCTTTGAGAAAACCATTGGCCTGACAGATTACTTGGAGCTGTACGGGGAAGAAAGCCCTAAAAACAATGGCCTCCACATGGTCATTCGGAAGATGGTCATCCAGTATGGAGAGGCCTTTGACTTTGGTATCGAGCCTGCAAGTGGGCAGGGAACACGGGTATGGTTGAAGCTGCCCGCCATGTACGCGTAAAGGAGATGTAGATGAAAAGAGCCATTATTATTGACGATGAGCCCATGTGCGTCGACCTGATTGACGACTTGATCGAGCGGTGCAATATCCCTGTGAAGGTGGTGGGCAAAGCCTACACGGCCTTGGGGGCAGAACGATTAATCATCGATGAAAAGCCAGACATCATTTACCTGGACATTGAGCTGCCGGACATGACCGGGATTGACCTTCTAAAGAAACTCAAGGGCAAGCTGGATTTTAATCCTCAAATCATTGTGATAACCGCTTATGATAGTTTTGAGTATGCCCAGTCTGTCCTCCGTCTAGGTGTGAGCGATATTCTCCTAAAGCCTGTGGCCATTGACAGTTTTGTGGAGGCCATGGAGCGGGTTGTGGGCTTCAAGTATACGGAAAATGACACCTTCAATGCCATATTGGAGCATATCCATGAGACCTTTACCCAAGAAGTGGATCTGGAGGAATGTGCCAAGCGCTACCATTTGACCAAGAGTCATATTTCCAGACTCTTTAAGCAGCACTTGGGGACCACTTTTGTCCAGTACCGCAATAGCCTTCGGGTGGAAAAGGCCAAGGAACTCCTGGAACGGGCAGACTTTACCATCCACCAAATAGCCGATGAAGTGGGTTTTCCCAATATCCATTATTTTTACCGTGTATTTCGGAAAATGACGGGTAAAACTCCTAAGGCATACCGGGAACACAGATAAGACTTTTAAACCATAAAAACACTGGTGGGGACCAGTCGATGTCGAAACCGTAAGAAACCCCATACAACCCTGGGAAATGTGACAAAATTGTACTCTAACAAGGTCAAAATCGTACAATAACGGGTGAGTCAAGTGCCTTCATAGGAAAAGGATTTCATGACATACTAAAGATACCCGAAAATAGTTCGAGCGACAGGTTAACTCCTTCTTAACCTTCAGACTTTCATAGGGTGACATCGAAACAGGGACCGGATGGGACAGCCACTCGGTCACTTGTTATGTTAAGGTAGTTTAATGTGGCGTTTTTTCCTTGAAATCAAGGGGAATGCTTTAGTAATATAATGATGATGTTTATAAAGTGCAATAGCATAAGAAAAGTAAAAGTGAAAATCACAAACACTTGGGAGGTACACACATGCACACTAGTCTATTTATTCCAGGTCCAGTAAACGTACTGGAAGACGTACTACAAAAAATGGCTACACCACAAATCGGTCACAGAACGAAGGCAGCTTCTGACCTACAGCGTTCTGTTTCTGAAAAAATGCAAAAGCTATGGTACACAAAGGAGCAGGTTCTTGTTTCTACAACTTCCGGTTCCGGTCTAATGGAAGGTGCAATTCGTTCTTGTACAAAGAAGCGTGCTGCTGTATTCAGCGTTGGCGCGTTCGGCGACCGTTGGTACAAGATGGCAGTAGCGAACAACGTTCCTGCTGATAAGTTTGCTTCTGAGTGGGGTCAGCCTACAACTCCAGAAATGGTTGAAGAAGCCCTATCTACTGGCAAGTATGACCTTGTTACAATTACACATAACGAAACGTCCACTGCAATCATGAATCCACTGGAAGAAATTGCAGCGGTAGTGAAGAAGTACCCTGAAGTTGTTTTCTGTCTAGACATGGTGTCTTCTGCAGGTGGTGCTAAGGTTGAAGTTGACCGTCTAGGTATCGATATTGCTATCACTTCTACACAGAAGTGTCTTGGTATGCCAGCTGGTCTTGCCCTATGTACTTTCTCTCAGAAGGCTGTTGAACGTGCAAAGACAGTTGAAAACCGTGGTATGTACCTTGACCTTCTAGGCCTATACGAGTACATCCAGAAGAAGGACCACCAGTACCCGTCTACACCTTCTCTATCTCACATGTTTGCTCTGGACTACCAGCTAACAAAGATCCTAGAAGAAGAAGGTCTAGAAAACCGTTTCAACCGTCATGCTGAAATGGCTCAGGTTGTACGTGATTGGGCCAAGAAGCACTTTGAAATGCTAGCAGACGAGAAGTATGCTTCTAACACGCTTACTACAATCAAGAACACAAAGGGAATCTCTGTTGCTGACCTAAACAAGGAGCTAATCAAGCGTGGCTTCATGATCTCCAACGGTTACGGTGACCTGAAAGAAAAGACATTCCGTATTGCCCACATGGCAGACACTCAAATGGACGAACTAAAGACAGTACTAGGCCATATCGAAGACATCCTAGGTCTGTAAGATAAAGGTAAGCCAGATGCGTCTTTTGTCTAAGGCGCATCTCTTTCTAAACTGAAGGAGGAAATCCAATGCTTAAGATTTTAGCTAACGACGGCATGGACAAGTCAGCTGTTGAACACCTACAGGGTCTTGGACACCTGGTAGATACAGACCACAAGGCTGGTGCTGATCTAGAACAAGCGGTAAAAGAGTACGACGTACTGATCGTACGTTCTGCAACAAAAGTACGTGAGCCCCTGATCGACATCATGGCGGAAGCAGGCAAAATGAAGCTTGTTGTTCGTGCAGGTGTTGGTATTGATAATATTGACCATGTGTACGCAGAAGAGAAGGGTGTTGCAGTTCGCAATACACCACATGCTTCTAGCCCATCTGTAGCGGAGCTTACAATTGGCCACATGTTTGCGATTTCTCGCCACATCCACATTTCCAACGTAACCATGCGTGAAGGGGAGTGGAACAAGAAGGCTTACAAGGGAATCGAGCTGGCTGGTAAGAACCTGGGTCTGATCGGCTTCGGTCGTATTGGTCAAGAGGTTGGCAAGCGTGCCCGTGCCCTAGGTATGCACGTATTCTACGTAGACCACTACGTACATGCTGATATTCCTGAGTTCCACAAACTTGAGACTCTGGACGAGCTATACGAAAAGGCTGACTTCATTTCTCTACATATTCCTTTCATTAAGGAAAATGGTGCTACTCTAAATGCAGAAGCATTTGGCAAAATGAAAGACGGCGTACGTATTGTAAACGTTGCCCGTGGTGGCGTTGTGGACGAAGCGGCTCTTTGTGACGCTCTTGACTCTGGCAAGGTTGCAGCTGCTGCCCTTGACGTGTTTGAAGAGGAACCAACAAAGTCTGAGCGTGTTTACAAGCACCCTGGTATTTCCCTAACACCTCACATCGGTGCGTCTACTGCTGAAGCGCAGGAGCGAATTGGTGTTGAAACATACGAAACAATTCTGAAGTTCTTTAAATAAATTTTAGTGTAATGGAGGCTTAAAATGGCTGTAGTTAGACCTTTTAAAGGTATCCGTCCTCAAAAGGACCTTATTGAGCAGGTTGCGTCTCTACCATACGACGTTATGAACAGAGAAGAAGCTGCTAAGATGGCAGAAGGCAACCCAAATTCTTTCCTGCACGTAGTACGTTCTGAGATGGACGTTCCTGCTGAAATGAGCCAGTACGATGAGGAAGTATACAAGACTGCTCGTCGTAACCTAGACAAGATGATCACAGATGGTATTCTTGTTCAGGACGACAAGCCCATGTTCTACATTTACCGTCAGCTGATGCACGGTCGTGTTCAGACGGGTCTTGTAGGTTGTACGTCTATCGATGACTACATGAACGACGTGATCAAGAAGCACGAGTTCACGCGTCCTCAAAAAGAGCAAGACCGTATTAACAACTTTGACTACTGTGACGCAAACACTGCGCCAATCTTCCTGACATACAGAAACAATAAGCGAATTACTGAGATCATCAATGACTGGATCAAGTTCCACATGCCAGAGTACAACTTCACTTCTGATGACGACTTCCAGCACATTGTATGGGCAATCGACAACGAAGCAGTAATCGCTGAGCTAACTGAACTGTTTGAAAAGACAAACTACCTATACATTGCTGACGGCCACCACCGTTCTGCTTCTTCTGTAAAAGTAGGTATGAAGCGTCGTGAGCAGTTCCCGAACTTCACAGGCGACGAAGAGTTCAACTTCTTTATGTCTGTTATCTTCCCAGACGAAGACCTATTCATCATGGACTACAACCGTGTGATCAAGGACCTAAACGGCCACACAGTTGAAGGCCTAATCGCTAAGGTCGAAGAAAACTTCAAGGTGGAGCAGGTGTCCAACGAAGAGCCTTTCCGTCCAATGGAGAAGAAGACATTCGGCATGTTCCTAAACAAGCAGTGGTACAAGCTGACTGCTAAAGAAGGTATTGCTGACGAAAATGATCCAGTAGCTCGTCTTGACGTGTCTATTCTACAGACAAACGTTCTTGACCCACTACTAGGAATTGACAACCCACGTACAAACACACGAATTGACTTCGTTGGTGGTATCCGTGGTCTTAAAGAGCTAGAGCGTCGTTGTGATGTGGATATGGAAATTGCATTCTCCATGTTCCCAACAACTATGGACGACCTACTGGCAATCGCTGACGCAGGTGAAGTAATGCCTCCCAAGTCTACTTGGTTCGAGCCAAAGCTTCGTTCTGGTGTACTTGTTCACCGTCTAAACGACGACAAGTAGGATGTGTCGGCCGAGGAATCGGCAGCGGTTAATTGCATGAGCTAGTGTCCCCCGTATTGCACGGGGGACTTCTCTCGTTTTATAAAGTAAGGAAAAGTAATGGGTGAATATTTAGTAATGGTCGGCACGATGCTTGCATCGTGGGGGATTTTACGTATGCTTCTTGGTTGGTCAGAGACAAAGAACATTGAGAAGGTACAGGAAGAGTATCCGAATGTCGATGTAGACAAGTACAAGGCACTGGATAATCAATCCAAGATCGGTTTGGGGATCATCACCGTCATTGCAGGTGTACTAACACAACAAATGGCCAGCTGGGCCTTCCAGATGGCAACCCTTATTACCCTTGAGGTGGTAGGGATATTTGTTTACTACTGGTACCGGAAACGGGTACTGGCAGGTAAATAAGCAAAATGGACCAAGCGCTTGGGAATGGAATGATTCTGAGGCGCTTTTTTGTTATGATTAATGCGTATATCCTTGATTGTTGCTGGTTGAAGTAGAGGAGGTCTTACTTGAGGAATGGAGACAAGATTATCCGGACACCCAAGTCCGTCCAAATTCATTTTGCCCAAAAGAGGCGGGTTGCCTCAACTTCCTTACTCAATGGAGGGACCCGGGAAGACTTACAGGCTGTGTTCAATTTTGACGAAATTCCAGAGGACTCGGAGTTTTGTGAAATGTTGGCACCTACCTATGCTGAGCACCTAGGGCTCGTTTGCCAGGACCTGGGACTGCCGGTGACGTCCACCACAGGGCTCACCACGGCTGTCCACATGGACAATGGGGTAGACCAGACCCGGGACTACCAGGGACATGAAGTCCGCTGCCTGTGTACAGGTGGTGTAGACGTCAATGGCGGCCGCTTTGGTGACCCGCCGGGTTATGATGAATGGGTTATAGAGGGCCATGAGCCGGGAACGGTGAATATCATTCTCCTGGTGGATATGGATATCCCTCCTGGGGGACTCAATCGGTTAATGATCACCCTCACAGAGGCCAAGACTGCAGCTAT
>CAYFHQ010000128.1:0-8980 GCA_964342805.1 uncultured Peptostreptococcaceae bacterium
GAGTTCATAACTACTGAACTTGAATTTCGTGTCTTGACAAGCGTGTACATTATAGAATAAGTTCAATGTGTCAGTTATAGATGGAAACATTGGATCAGCAACCATGCTAAAAAAACTAGGCTGTAAACAAGAAGGCGTAAGAAGAGAAGTAATCTATACAGAAGGTACCTACAAGGATGAGATTTTGTATGGACTGACGAGGACTGAATTCAATCGATAATTAAGTGATACACGTTTACAAAGTACTGATGCTATTAATCGGACATTGAACAATAACTGATATCATTTGGAGGGCAAAATTGATAGTAGAAAAAGTGGGGAATAGAGGTGTATTGTTTACGTTCGATGAGCTAAACGTTGAGCCATATAACTGTATAACGAATGTATTCGTTATAGTAGGTTTAAAGAACTTCCTTGTTTGTGATACCTACCTAGGCCCCTATTATGTTAAAAAGATCAAGGATTATTTAAGAAGTAACTATGGTAACAAGTCATATGTTGTTTTCAACTCTCACAGTCATTGGGATCATGTATGGGGAAACAGTGAATTTCAGTCGAGTAAGATAATAGCCCATGAAAGTTGTAAAGCAATTATGCATGAAACCAGCGTTCAAGATTTAAAACTACTCGAATCAGAGTTTGCTAAAGACGTGATTGAAATTGTGTTTCCTAATTTGACTTTTGAGTCGGAACTGAAGCTTGAAGAAGAAAATATTCTATTCTTCCATAGTCCAGGCCACTCATTAGACTCATCTTCATGTTACGATTACGTTGATAAAGTTTTGTTTGTGGGTGACAATATTGATGATCCAATACCATCATTTATGTGTTGGGACAATATAGTCGAGTATCGAGAAACGTTAAAAAAATACTTGTCGTTTGACATTGAGTACCTTGTTCAGAGTCATGGAAGTGTAATGACTTCAAGCGTTATTGAGTCAAATATTAAGTATTTGGATAGCCTCATTGAAAACAAATCAATTAGCTTTCAAGATGTCACAGTAGAGAAAAAACATAAAGGAAACTTGGCATTCCTTAATAGAATACACGTGAATAACTCGGAATAATGTCTAAGGTACGAAACATCTATAAGAAGTATAAAACGAGCCAGTCCAATCGGACTGGCTCATTATAGTTTTCTTATGGATAAGTAAGAATAAACTTATCTCCCCAACCAATCCAAAATTATCCGGTTGGTCTCCTCAGGCTTCTCCTGCTGAATCCAGTGGCCACAGTCCAGGCTTACAATGTCTACATTGGGAACGTTCTGAGTCAAGGTAGGTGACTTAGCCACAGGGTCACGGTCTCCATAGATCATGAGAGCGGGTTGGTGGATAATGGGGTCCGCCTCCCCAAGGATGTGCCAGTTACGGTCCAGGTTTCTGTACCAGTTTACACTACCTGTAAACCCGGACGACTGGAAGGCTGAAACAAAGACGGCCAGGTCGTCTTCGGTCATAATAGGCTCACCCCGTTCTTCCTTTCGAAGAGCTGTGTTGATCAGGGCCATACCTGGTTCTGGCTCCAACACAGGCTCATTTTTTCTATACATGTTGCGAAGAAACTGGTGGGTGTTTTGATCAAAAATGGCGTCTGCCACACCCGGCTTTTTATTGAAGTGGATAAAGTAGTTGTCTTCACCAAATAGCTCTTCCAAGAAGGTCAACCAAGGCATGGGTCCCCGGTCCATATAAGGAACACTGAGGTTAATAATCTTGCGAACGCGCTTGGGGTACAGCAACGTCAACCCCCAAACCACAGTAGCGCCCCAGTCGTGGCCTAGGAAAACCGCATCTTCATAACCGAAGTGATCAAGGAGGGCGACTAGATCACCTGCCAGGTGGTTAATATCATATGCAGTGACGTCTTCCGGTTTTGAAGAGTTACCATAGCCCCGTTGGTTGGGGACTATTACGTGGTAGCCTGCAGCTGCCAGGGCTGAGATTTGGTGCCGCCAGGAGTAGGCGTGTTCTGGCCAACCATGGCAGAGGACAATGGGGTTGCCTACATTTTCTTTGCCTGCTTCAAAAACTTCAAGTTCCACACCATTGACAGATATAAGGGTGGGGGCTGGAAAGTTGGGAATATGCTTCATGTTTACCTCCTGTATACAAACAATATCTACTTGATAGGGCCAGTATAGCAGGGGGCCATGACACCCCTATGTCAGGTTTGAAAAAGTTTTAGGAATACTTTTTTTGCATAGACTGAATCCGGCTAATCATTGTCTGGCGAACGAATTCGGGGCTGATCACCTCAACGTGTTCACCAAAGCTGAGGAGTAGGGTCATGTACCATTCCTTGTCAGGGAAGTTCGTTGTCACTAAGAGGTCGCCATTCTCCAATACCTCAATTTGATGGTCAGGAAAAATGTCCTCCACTCGGCTCCGAATATGGGCGTCAAACTTGAGTTTTACGGTTACCCTGGCCTCGTCTTTGGGGGACAGGGTTTCCACCTCATGATAAGTCTTGTTTCTCCGGGCAAAGAGGCTGTTTTCCACATGGAGGTCACGGATTCTGGAAACCCGAAAGACCCTGTAGTCCTCTTTTAGGCGACAATAGGCAAAGAGGTACCAGGTGTAGCCTTTAAATATCAAGGACATGGGTTCCACCTGTCTGCTGGTGACCTCGTTCCCATAGTTTCTATAGGTCATTGTCATAAGCTGAGAGTGGGCGATGGCCAGTCGAATACTTTTAATCTTTTGCTTTTGCTGGTCTGTGTAGGTGCCATGGGGCGTGTCAATGATGACTTGTTCCATATGGAGGTCCAGCTGCCTGTTCTGATCCCTTGGAACCAGGTTTTTCAGTTTTTCAATGGATGACTCCAGTTCCTGGTCTTCGAAGGTATCATTCATGTTGCATAGGGCTGACAGCATGGAGAAGAGGTTGCCCGTTGTCAAAAGCTGGTTGCTCAGCTTATAATGGTCCATTATGCCGTAGCCCCCATGGTTGCCTGCGTAGGAAATAATGGGAATCCCGGCCATGTTAATGGACTCGATGTCCCGGTAGATGGTCCGTACAGAGACCTCAAATTTCTCAGCGAGTTCCTTGGCAGTTATCCGTTTTCTATTGAGTAAGATGACTACTATGGTCAACATTCGTTCTATTTTCATGGGCGACTCCTTTGCTCTTATTGATACCATTATACTGGGTTTGAAATCGCATTATACCTTTTCTTGTTTCCTCTGGGCAAGCATCTTGTTCCAAAGTGAGCAATACTGGATAGTAAAAAGATGTTAAAATAGTTAATGTGAAGGTGGAAGGAGGCGTGCAATGAAAGACAGAATATATGGGGTTAAGGACCCCAATCATACCTATAGAAAAAGACCAGGTGCCTATGGAATCGCCTTTAACACGGACAGGCAAGTGGCCTTGGTCAAGGTAGACAATACCTATTTCCTACCTGGTGGAGGAATAGAAGAGGGAGAGGACCCGGTAACTTGTCTCCGAAGAGAGTTTGTAGAGGAGACCGGTTGTCAGGTGGAAGTGGGCGCCTATCTTGATCGGTGCACCCAGTTTACCTATTCGAAAACAAGGCAGCGTCACTATCAACTGGTCGGCAGTTTCTACTTGGTGCATATTCAGCAAATGACCAATGGAAAGGTGGAAGACGACCACGAGTTGGTATGGGCTGACTTAAGCGAGGTGAATGACCTTATACGATTGGAGTATCATGCTGTCATGATCCATGAGGCTTATGCAATGGCGTACGCAGGCTCGTAATTGGGGCAAGGGCGTATCTGATAAAAGGGGGATATTATGATTAAAGAGTTTTCTTGTGTCAACATTTCGTCCAATCAACCTGAGGTGCTTGTGAAGTTTTACAGCGAGACCTTGAACATTCCCATTATTGAGTTTGACGAAAACTATGACGGTGTTGCCCTGGGTTTTATTAAGGAAGCGCCTACCATTATGATCTGGGACCAGCGCAAATGGGGGCCGTCCAGTGAAGGCAAGGTCTATTTTGTTTTCAACTGCGATGACTTGGACAAGACCTATCAAGAATTGTTAGACAAGGGTCTGGAACTAGACCCACCGATCACTGCTGTCTGGGGTGGCAAAGAGTTGAACGTGCTTGATCCAGATGGGAATAAGTTGTTGCTGTTGTAAATAGTAATGAGGGGTAGGTAATCATGAAAACACTCATCATCAACGGGTCCCCAAAGGTAGATGGGGACACAAGTGCACTCCTGCAACCACTGCTAGACCAGTTAAAGGGGGAGGTCAGGGTTTTATCCGTAGCTGATCATATCCAACCCTGTAATGACTGCAGGTCTTGTTGGGAGTCGCCTGGTTGCACCATTGAGGACGACTTTACAGCGGTTTATCCCTATTTATATGATTGCGATAATGTGGTGATCGCTTCGCTAGTTTGGTTTTCGTCCCTGAGTGGACCTGCGCTGAACATAGGTAGCCGTATTCAGTACTTGTATGCGTCCGACCGCTTCCGGGGAGACAAGCTACCTATTAAGAAGAAAAAGGGTGCCATTTTTATAGTTGGGGCAGAACCTGGGACTGAAGAAATCCCTATGAAAACTGCCCGGACCATGATGAAATTTATGAAAGTGAACCGGGAAAATTTACCCCTTGTTTGCTCCATGGACACCAACCATCTTCCCACCAGTCAGGACGGGGAAGCCTTAGAGGAGGCTGGGCGGGTGGCCTTGTGGATGAATGAGGCAATGGAATAAACGCAATGGTATGCAAAACCAAGCTCCCTTCCAAACAGAAGGGAGCTTTTTTAATGGAGACCTCTATCATACATTGACGCAATACTCAGAAAACTCTATGCTATACATAGGGTATCGAAATATTCGGTGGACGAATGGGTATCAGCCCTTTTGACACCACCAAAAAGAAAATGAGGAGTGGGCTATGAAGATTTACTGGGATTTATTTGTTGCGTTTTTTCGCTGTGGGGTCTTTGGTTTTGGCGGAGGCCAGGCGACCGTGCCCCTGATCGAACAGGAAGTGGTAGATACTTTTGGTTGGTTGACCATTGGGGAATTCTCTGACGCCTATGCCTTTGGCAACTCTTTGCCTGGGCCGATCACAACCAAACTGGCGGCCCTTGTGGGCTTTAAAATGGGTGGCGTCTTTGGGTCAGCTGTGGCCCTAATAGGCATGGTCATCCCTTCAGCCATTGCAGTCACCATCCTTTTTGCCATCTATTTGGAACACAAGGACGCAAAATGGCTTCAAGGTATGATGAAAGGTGTACGACCAGTGGTAGTGATCCTGATCCTGGGGGTCTTGTACAAGATCGCTGTTAAGGCATTTGGATTTGGCACCTATTCACCAGGGATCTCCATGATTGCTGTGGCCATTGCGGCTGTAGCTGGGGTACTCTTTTTTAAGTTTGACGTCCACCCGATTATATTAATCGTGGCGTCATTGGCATTTGGCGGCTTCTTCTTGGGCTAATTCAATACAAAAGAGGGGTTATAAGGGGGACATATGCAGTTTGATCCAATGGAAAAGCGGTTTCCATCGAAACGAAACACCATCTATACCAAGCGGGGCGTGGTGGCCACCAGCCAGCCCTTAGCGGCCAAGGCGGGTGCTGAGATTTTAAGAAAAGGCGGAAACGCAGTCGATGCGGCCGTTGCCACAGCTGCTGCCCTGACCGTGGTTGAACCCACTTCGAATGGCATTGGTAGTGACGCCTTCGCTATTGTTTGGTTAAAAGACAAACTATATGGGCTCAACAGTTCTGGTCCATCGCCTAAGGGCATATCCATAGAGTCTGTAAAGGCCCAGGGGCATGAGGAAATGCCCAAGTACGGGTGGACACCGGTCAATGTTCCAGGAGCTCCCAAAGCCTGGGCGTCCCTAGTTGAACGCTTCGGCAACCTAAGCCTTGCAGAAGTTTTGGCACCGGCCATCGACTATGCTGAAAATGGCTATGTGGTCAATCCTGCCCTGGGCTACTTTTGGCAACGGGCCTGTCAGGTTTATAGAAAAAAGAATGACCCTCTTTTTGAAGAGTGGTTCCGGGTCTTTGCACCGGGCGGTGAGGCTCCAGAGGTTGGGGATGTTGTGACCCTGCCTGACCATGGACAAACCCTAAGACGGATCGGAGAGACTGGCGGAGAGAGTTTCTATAAGGGAGACTTGGCCGACACAATGGACAAGGCCTCAAAAGCAGCTGGGGGGTACTTGAGAAAGGCAGACCTGGAGGCCTTTGAACCAGAATGGGTAGAACCTGTAAAGGTTTCATACAAGGGGTACGACGTGTGGGAACTGCCCCCTAACGGGCAGGGGATTATCGCCCTCATGGGCCTCAATATGATGAAACACTTGGATGTGGATCATTATGGGTCTGTTCAAACCCTACACAAGCAGTTCGAAGTCATGAAACTGGCCTTTTCAGACGGCCTGGCCTTTATTACGGACCCAGACCACATGGAGGTGACCGTGGACCAGCTCTTGTCTGAAAGTTATGGAAAAGAGCGGACGGCCCTCATTGGCGACCTGGCAAGGGACCCAGAGCCTGGGGAACCCCAGCGAAGCGGGACTGTCTATTTGGCCACGGCTGACGCTGAGGGTAATATGGTGTCCTATATTCAAAGTAACTACATGGGTTTTGGATCAGGTGTTGTTGTTCCGGGAACAGGAATATCCCTGCAAAACCGAGGCAATACCTTTAGCCTAGATCCCGAGAAAGCCAACGCCCTGGCACCAGGTAAGCGAACCTATCATACCATTATTCCAGGCTTCCTCACCAAGGGGAATGAGCCCCTTGGACCCTTCGGGATTATGGGGGGCTACATGCAACCCCAGGCCCACATGCAGGTGGTCATGAATCTGGTGAACTTCCATATGAACCCCCAAGACGCCCTGGACGCTCCCCGCTGGCAGTGGGTCAAGGGCAAGGCCTTCCAAGTGGAGGCGGGTCTAGGTGCAGATGTGGTCCGGTCTCTTAAGCGTAAGGGCCATGAGGTGAGCATTTCACCAGACGAAGGACCCTTTGGCCGGGGCCAAATGATCCTCAAGCAAAAGAATGGTGTCTATGCCGTTGGGACGGAGTCCCGAACGGATGGGTATATTGCGATTGAATAGTGATCGCTCAAACAACAACAACCCAAAAGAGCTTCTGGCACAGGCCAGAAGCTCTTTTGGGTTGTCTAGAGTGGATTCTCAGTGAGAACCTAGAAACAGAGTAGCATATTCATGTGTCCAACCTGTGAACATTTTCACAAAACTTTGCTATAATGCGAAGTTTATTTCTTTTTCTCGTCCTTAGACGGCTTTGTTGCTTCTGGTTCTTCCACAATGGTAACGCCGCAGTCGCAGCCCTTGTTGGAGTTTCCGAATAGGCCGGATAGGAATCCTTTTTTCTTGTCTTTCATGATGTCCTCCTTAGTTAAATAGGATGTTAAAGGCAATCCCTGTGAGGGTTGCTACACTAAATACAGATAGTACAAAGGCAATGACCATCTTCTTCTTAAAAATGGTATTGAGCAGGGTTACTTCGGGAATGCTGGCACCAGCCCCACCGATGACCAGGGCCATAATGGCACCAATGCTCATGCCTGAGGCGTTGAGGGCCTTGGCAATGGGGATCATGGTTTCCGTACGGACATACATGGGAACACCGATAATGGCTGCTGTTGGAACGGCAAAGAAGTTGGTCGGTCCTGCGTACTTGGCAATGAGTTCTTGGGGCACAAAACCATAGATGAATGCGCCGACACCGGCTCCGATCAGGAGGAAGGGGATGACTTTTACAAAGAGGCCGAAGGTGTCCTTGGCCGCAAAGGTAAAGGCTGCCCGGTGGCGCTCTCCCTTGGTCCCCTCCATCTTGTCAAAGGTTAGGTCACCGTGGCCAGACCCTTGAATGGTCACGTTTTTCACTTGGTCTTCCATGCCCATCTTTTCCAGTAGGTAGCCTACCAGGGTAGCAAAGATAAAGGTAAAGACAAAGTAGAGGGCCGTTGCCTTAAAACCAAAGAACTTAAGGAAGAGGACGATGATCATGGGGTTGAGGACCGGTGACGAAATTAAGAAGGAAATGGTTCCGCCAAAGGGGGCGCCGCTCTTGAAGAGACCCACTAGAATGGGAATGGTGGAGCAGGAGCAGAAGGGGGTAACAGCACCCAGGGCTGCACCTATAATGTTTTGTAGCCTCTTGTGGGGTTTGGTGAGGACCTTCTGAATGGTCTCTGCAGAAATATATCGCTGTAGCAAGGCGACAATGAAGCTGATAACTAAAAAGAGTACAATCAGTTCTGTAAAGATCAGTTTGAAAAAGTCCCATGCCACGGTTAGATTATTGATGTTAACCATGTCGTTCACCTCATTGAAAAATAGTAGTGGTTGATTTATCTGACATGCTTATTATAAAATCAGTGTGTGATAAAAAAGAAGTATGCACTTTTTCGTAACTAGTACCCTAAAGGTAACTGTAAATAGGCTTGAGAACTTGGAAATAGAGAGGTGGGCGACCATGAAAAACTTAGAATTATTGAACGTTTTGAGTAGTGATGAATGCGGGATAGACTATACTCTGGCCAAAATCGGTGGCAAATGGAACCCCTTTATTCTTTGGTTCTTGGCCAAAAATGGGGTCAAGCGCTATGGGGAAATCCGCAGGTTTATCCCCAAGGTCACCAACAAAATGCTCAGTCAGCAGTTAAAAGAGTTGGCTGCTGACGACCTAATCAAACGCAAGGACTATCAAACCATTCCCCCGAAGGTGGAATATGCCATCACCGAGGAGGGCATGACCCTCATGCCTATTTTGGACCTCATGTGCGCCTGGGGATTTGAGCGGAAGAAATAAACTGACCTCAGCGTCTCAATATTTGAAAGCCCTGTTTGTTAAGGATCATGGTATAATTTTTCTGTTGAGTAAGGAACGCACATGATCCAAAACATCTTTCCCAGTGAAATGAATATCGACTTCAAGCAGGAGTCCCCGAGGAGCCATGATTTTCTCATGGTCATCCATGATGGACACATTATGGTCCATGAAACA
>CAYFHQ010000129.1:0-8894 GCA_964342805.1 uncultured Peptostreptococcaceae bacterium
GTCGCTCAGCCATGGCCTCAAGTAAGGCAGACTGGGTCCTGGGCGTAGCCCGGTTGATCTCGTCTGCCAGTATGATCTGGTTCATAAGTGGTCCTGGCCGGAAGGTAAAGCTGCCTTCTTTTTGGTTGTAGAAATGAATACCCGTTAAGTCAGAGGGCATGAGGTCCGGCGTGAACTGGACCCTTGAAAAACCCGCGTCCAGAGACTTGGCCAATGACTTGGCTAAGACCGTCTTCCCTGTGCCGGGTACGTCTTGTAATAGAATATGACCGGAACAGAGCATGGCCACGGTCATGAGGTCGATCAAGTCTTCCTTGCCAATGATTACATGACCGACATTGTTCCGTATGGTTGAGTTCAGTTCTTGTACCTGTTGAAAATTCATGATTTCTCCCCCTTTAGCTATATTAATTATACTGGAGAATTGTCAGAAAATTCATTATGGTTGACTGAACAAGTATTAAGATTTGTTTATACTTTTCGCCTTACACTTTGCCCTGGCCCCACAAAAAAGACGCTTGTTGAATGACTTCCATTCTACAACCGTCTCTGGTGGATTTCTTATATTCATGTATGTCCCATTTGCATTATTGGTCAGAGCCAATATCTCTAAAGTCTCCAAAGAAGGAGGCCAAGAGGGCCACGATGCCAAAGGTCCATACAAAATCATTAATGATACTGAGGCCTGTCGCCATGGAGATAAAGCCCAGATTGAACCAGACCACCCGCATGGTTTTCATGTCAAAGTCAATGGCGTCCTGGCGGAGTTTCTCTATACCAACACCCAAGACCAAGGCTGAAGCGAAAAACTCTCCTCCCCGAACCCACTCCCCTTCCATAAGGAGTATGGCACCCGCAATGACATAACCCACAATGGAGCAGGCAAACAGAATGATCCAAAGCCGTTTAAAGTTTAAGTCCATGGTTTCCTCCGCTGCTACATTCCTCGGATCAACATCCATCCTAGTACTAATAGTAGCACACTGGCGACCATATACAATGCCCAGGTCATGGAAGATGCGCGGTTATGGGCTTTCTGAACAACGTCCTTTACTTTCTTGTCCACCCTTTGTTGGGCTTGTGCAGCAGTATGTTTTACCGACTCTGTCAGTTCATCCACGTCGATATCTGTATGCTTGACTTGCTTGGTGAAGTCCAATCGACTCCAGTCCAATTCAAACAAACGAGACACATCCACATTGCCTACTCTGGCCAGGCCAAATCGGACGAGAACTATGGACTTTAGCAAGACACCATCAATCCGGTGGAAAACCCAAAGGGCAATATCCGACAGTTTCAGAATGACGGGCAGGTAGACATTCTCTTCTAACTGGGGCCAAGAAATGGTTGGATTGATCCAGATCCGCTTGTCTCCAATGGCCCTTCTCAACCGTTTTCTCAGGAAGGTGGCATAGAGGATCGACCCCAGGGCAATGGTTATTAAGGCTGATTGAATGGCCTTCCATGAATAGTAGGCCAGGTGGTCCGGTGGCTTGGCATGGAATACTTCTAGTCCATGTTCCAGGGTATGGATCAAGGGACTTGGGAAGAGACCCACAAGGAGGACACCCAAGGACAAAATGGCCATGGGCAGGAGGGCCCGTTTCTTCACGTGTTCTTTATATTGGCCTGCAAAGGCCGGATTGTCGGTCATAAAGACACTGATAAAGATCTTCAGCATGTAGGCCGTTGTCATGGCTGACGCCAGAGTAAAAGCAACTTCCATGGTCACTTGGACCCAAGGGGCATAGTAGTGGAAGACCTCTGTCATGGTCTCGTGGATCAGGGTCTTACTCACGTAACCGCCGGTACCCGGGAAGCCAATTAGGGCCAGGGTTCCAATAAAGAAAATGACCTTCAATATCTTTTTATTTTTTCCAAAACCACTAATGGCATTAAGTGAGAGCTCGTGGAGGATCATGTAGATAATCCCCGCCCCCATAAAGAGGAGGACTTTAAAAATGCCGTGGTTAATGACGTGCATAAGCACAGCCAACAGGGCCATGCCCTTATACTTGGCATTCATTGCCCCCAGGCCAATGGCAAAGACCAGGTATCCGGCCTGACTCATGGAGCTGTAGGCTAGAATCCGCTTGATATTCCTCTGGAATAAGGCCTGGAAGCCACCTGAGAACATGCCCATTAAGCCAATGGCAACTAGGACCATTCCAACTAAGGAATCGCTGGACATGAGGATATGACTTGTAATAAGAATGCCGAAAATCCCCACCTTAATCAGGATACCCGACAGGATGGCACTTGCCGGTGTCGGGGCTGCCGGGTGGGCCTTGGGCAACCACACATGCAGGGGCACAATGGCCGCCTTTACACCAAACCCAAAAATTAAGAGGCCTCCGATGACATACTTGCTATCCCCCAAGAGGGCCATTTGCTCCTGGGCCAGGGTCAAGTTCAGGGTTCCCGTTTGATCATAGAGGATAAAAATCCCCAATAGCATGACCAGGCCACCGGTTACGGCCATGGAAATGTAGGACATGCCAGCCCGGTGGGCGTAACGGTCCTCATCGTGGATAATCAAGAAATAGGATGTAAAAGACAAGACCTCGAAAAAAGTAAACATGTTGAGCATGTTTTCAGATAAAAAGAAACCGATGGTCGAAGCTAAGGTCATCATAAAGAAAACATAATAGCGGTTTCTATTCTTGTATTTAATGAGGTACTGGGCTGAATAGACCGTTGTTAGGAACCAGACTCCTGAGGTCAGCCAGACAAAGACATACCGCATAAGGTCCAACTTCAAGTGAAGACCAGTACCCATGACGTCTGCCATGACAAAGTTCAACTCTCCCTTATAGACCATGGGAAAGAGCATGGTGATGACCAAGAACTCCAGGGCGGTCAAGGCAATATTAAAGATGTCACGGTCTCGTTCACTATCACGGCCCACATACCAGGAGAAGAGTCCACCCAGGGCCGGTAGTACAACCAGTAGTAATAATATGGATTGCATGGGGCCTCCTAAAAGACACCGGACGCTATGGACTCGACCAGGCTGATGATCGGGTTGGGGAAAATCCCCAAAACAACAATAATCACTGTCAGTATGACAATGGGGGCAAGCATTTTAGCTGGCGGGTCCAAGTTACCTTCCCGCTGGAGCGCATCGGATGGCTTGGTGAAAAAACTACCCACGATAATCGGCAGCAAGTACCCAGCCGTTAAAAAGGCGGATAAGAGGAGGACCAGAGTGGACAGCATACTGTCCGAGGCCAAGGCCCCGGTCCCTAGGAACCACTTACTTACAAAGCCATTGGAAGGCGGAATGCCGACCAGGGAGATGGCTGCAATACTGAAGCAGGCCATGGTAATGGGCATTTTTTTACCAATGCCACTGATTTTCCGGATGTCCTTTATGCCCGTCTGGTAGGTGATGGCACCCACACAGAAAAAGAGGGTGATCTTAATGACCGCATGGTTGAGCAAGTGAATGAGACTGCCTGCCATGGCCCGTTCTGACATGAGGACGATCCCCAGTAGTATATATCCCAGCTGGCTGATGGTTGAATAGGCCAGTCTTTTTTTCAGGTTGATTTGGTGGAGGGCCAGGAAGGACCCCAAGACAACGGTGATCAGAATGATGCCGAAGACAAAGTTACCTGCGCCGATCTCTGCCACAACGAGGGGACCAAAAACAAAGAAGGTCATCCGTAGCAAGGCAAAAATCCCAGACTTGACCACTGCCACTGCATGGAGCAAGGCACTGACCGGAGTCGGTGCGACCATGGCAGAGGGCAACCAAGAATGGAAGGGCACCAGGGCTGCCTTGACCCCAAATCCAATAAACATGGACAGGTAGGCCACCAGCAAGAGGGTTGGGTCCTGTAAGGCCATGCCCACGCCTCCTGGTTCAAAGTTGAGGCTTGGGACACAGCTATACAAGAGCAACATGCCCATGAGTACAAAGGTTGCACCCACTATTGAATAGGCAATGTATTTTTTACCGCTTTCCAGAGCTTCTTTGGTTCCGGCGTGGATGACCAAGGGAAAAGTGGAAAGGGTTAATAGCTCATAGAAGATGTAGAGGGAAAAGAGGTTACCAGCAAAGGCGATCCCCAAGGTAATGCCTTCCGTTAGCAAAAAGAAGACAAAGAATTGTCTTTGCTTTTTTTCATGGTCCATATAGCCAGCCGCATAGACGGCAGTAAACAACCATAGGATTCCAATCATATAGGCAAATACCATGCCCAAGAGGTCCACGTGGATAAACACGTCTAAAAACTCATTGACCTTATATATATGGATGTCCTGGTTGCCAAACTGCCACAAGCCAATGACAAGGAAGACCAAGTTCAAGGCGACTGCGCCAATGGCGATGGTTGGGACTCTCTTTTCTGAGAATAGATTTTTAAATGATACCAAGACGGCTGCAACCAGGGGAAACAAGACCGGTAGCAACAAACCTAATTTTTCTAGCATGACGTACTCCTATGGAGACCCGCCCAGGGCGGTTGAAAATAGCTTATGATGGCAAGAGGCCGATGTGAATCCACTGGAAGAGGGTTCCAGAGAAGAGACCTACGGCTATGACTGCAACTAAAAGCAAGACAATGGGGGCCAGTTCCTTGGTGGAGCGAGACCGGGTAATGGTCACCTCTTGGTCTGCTTCCGCAAACCACCCGTTGATAATGATCGGGAAATAGTAAGTTGCGTTGAGCAGGGAACTGATTAGGATAATGCCCAGTAGCAAGATTGGACCCACTTCAATGGTTGCCAGGGCCAGTTGCCACTTGCTAATAAAGCCTGGCAAGATAGGAATACCAACCATGGATAGGCCACTTATGGTAAAGACGATCAGGGTAATGGGCAGGTGTTTGCCCATGCCCTTAAAGGCCTCCACCGACCGATGGCCCGTTTGTTCGATAAAGGACGAAGCCGCCAGGAACAAGGCCGACTTGGTAAAACCATGGCCAAGCATGTGGAAGACGGCAATGGCCAGCCCGGTTTCCGTCCCCAGGCCAATGGCCAGGAAGACATAGCCCATCTGGGCCACGGAGGAATAGGCAATCATCCGTTTTACATCTTGTTGAGACCTAGCAAAGAGGGACCCCAGGATCATACCGGCAGACCCCAAGAGTAAGGCAACCGGAAGGAGTTCAATATCTGCAATGGCTTCCAGGCCATAGACATCTGTGATCACCTTGATCAGTAGGATGGCAGGTGCCTTGATCACTAGACCAGACAGCATGGCACTGGAGGGACCTGGCGCACTGGTGTGGGCGTCAGGTAGCCAGATATGGAGGGGAAACATGGCAGCTTTGAGGCCTAGTCCAGTGAGGAATAGGACCGTTGAAATCCGGATCATGTTTGGATAATCCCCTAGTTGTAAGGCCTTATGGACAAAGGCCATATTCAGCTGGCCAGAAATCGCATAGAGATAGGCAATGCCCATGAGGACAAGGCCTGACCCCAAGGACGAAAGGATCAAATATTTGATAGCAGCCTTCATACAGTCGGGCTTGTCTTTTACGACGATCAAGCCACAGGCCGCCAGGGTAGACACTTCTAGGAAAACAAAACCATTGAAGATATCAGCAGTAAAGACGATCCCCAACAGAGACCCCATGAGTAGGTGGACAATGGACAAAAACATTTTTTCCCTACCCGGTTTCACTTCTTCACTGATGGTTGTCATGGAATGGGCCAAGGTCAGGGTCGAGGCCAAGGTAAAGAGGATTGCGACCAGGGCTTCCATGCCGCCAATGGAGAGTTCAATCCCCCAGGGGGCAGGAAAATGACCGGCCACCACTGTGAAGGCTCCTGACTGAACCACATGGGCCAGTTGGAAGACCGCCACAAGCGTCATACCAATTCCCAGGCCAATGGCCACCTGGAAGGCCCGCTTGACATCCTTCATAAGCGGAAAGAGAAAGGCTGTGAGTATGTACCCTAAAAGAAGTATAAACGGCCATGTTGTCATATTGAATCTGCCTCCTCTCGAATTTGCATAATTTCATCCAGTTCTATGGTTCCATAGATATCGTGGAGTTTTACCGTCAAGGCAAGGGCAAAGGCTGTTATGCTCACAGCCACCACAATTCCTGTCAGCATGAGGCCTGATGGAAGTGGATTGGCCGCACCCCCGCGGATGTATCCTATGGACACAAAATATAAGAAGATGGACGTGTCCATCACGTTCATCCCAATAATCTTTTTAATCAAGTTGTTGTGCATGAGCAGGGTGGCAAAACCAATGGCAAAAAGGATGATCGCCCCCACTTCAAAGTAGTTTTGTAGGAGGAAATTCATTGGATATCCCCTTCCTCAAAAAGGCCGTAGATACCATAAAAAGTTAAAGCCACCACGACAGCCACAAGTACATTCAACAAGGGAATCCAGCCGCCACTTAAGACCTGGCCAGGTGTGCCCAGGGGTGGGTGCCAGGCTGCCTTGCCCATCAAAAAGCTGTAGCCTTTGATTGCTCCATAGATGAATAATCCCCCGCTAATACCCTTGAGTACATTCTGGGTGTTCAGGCCCCTTCGATCCGTTCCAAAGGCAAATCGATCCAGTATAAGACCTGCAGCAAGGATGCTCCCCCCAGCAAAACCTCCTCCGGGTGAAATGTGGCCATAGGCCACCACATAGGCCCCATAGGCAAGAATGAAGGGGGTTAGCCAACGTATGATATTACGGACGATGATCGTCTGCATGACCCTCCTCCTTCCGTAAAACCAAGAGAACACAGATAAGGGCTGAAAAGAGGACTGTGGCTTCCACAAAGGTGTCAAAGGCCCGGTAGTCTAGTATAATGCCCGTTACCACATTGGATGCGCCCGTTTCCCCGGGTCCGTCCTCCAGATACCGCTCCATGACGGCATTGTGGGCCGGGTTGGTCGCCTCACCAAAGGGTGGAAAGTCCTGTAGACCAATGAGCAGAAAGCCTGCCAGGGCTACCGCTAAAAGAACCGACAGAATGATTCTCATGCACTTGTCCTCCGCATACGGCGTAGGGCCAGCATAAAGAGAACCGTAGTGACACCAGCACCAACAGCAGCTTCCGTAATGGCCAGGTCTGGTGCATTCATTTGTTGCCAGATAAGGGCCATCATCAAACCATAGACCATAAAGAGGATAACTGCCGCCATTAGATTGCGTATTGCACTGGCTGCGATGGCACCAACCATCATGACCAGAAGTAACATTCCATTAAACCATTCCATCTATTTTCGCTCCTTTTGAGTTTGCTTCCATATGGCTCTTCCCACGGCGTGGGTGGCAGTTGGGGTGGTCACCCACAAGAAAACGGCTGCCAATAAGAGTTTGATAACGGCCCAAGGATTTCCAACCATGAGGGCCAGACCCAGTAAACACAGGACAGCACCAAGGGTGTCACACTTGGCGGCTCCATGGGCCCTTGTCAGAGCGTCAGGGAAACGGATCAGTCCCAGGGCACCCACGAAGAAAAAGAATATGCCCACAGCGATCATAATCATAGCCAGGCTATTTAACACAAGACTACTCATTGCGGTCCCCCTTCTCCAGTTCTCTGGAAATCACTAAGGAGGCTAAAAAGCTAATCAGGGCAAAGACCAATATCACGTCAAGGAAGCTGGTTGCCCCTTGGTAGACTGCAACCATGGCCACCAAGACCAAAGTTTTGGTCCCGATTACATTGATTGAAATCACCCGGTCACCCCGTGTGGGTCCCACAACGGCTCGGTAAAGACTCATGAGTATAGTTAGGGCCAGTAGGCCAATGGCGATTAAGAGGGCCTTATCCATGGACTGCCTCCTCTATATCAACCAGGTAGGACTCTAGGGCCCACCCCTCGAGTGTTTCTGCTGCCTCGTCATGGAGACAATGGACGGAAAGGACCTGTCCCTTGATATCCACTGACATGGTTCCAGGAGTCAGGGTGATGGCATTGGCCAGGATGGTTTGTAGGCCTTCTGACTTCAACTGGGTCGTCCAGGTCTTCACATGGGGCCGGATGGCCATTTGATTTGAGAGGACAATCCGTGCCACTTGGAAATTGGCTAGGACAACCTCTTTGATGAGTAAGCCCAGAAAACGAATCCATAGGCCCGTTACTTTAACCTGTTTATGTGTTGTACCTTTTATATCTATAAAACCTGTTAAGACAAGGGCAAGTGTCACTAGACCTGCCACCGCTATCGATGGGAGGCTTAACTGTCCACTTATACTCCACGAGAACAGGAATATGGCTACTATGTAAATCCATTTATTTTTCATGATTGACCTCCTCATGAATATATACGCAATTTCAATGCCAAAAAGTGCATACCCATACATAGCTACCCTGAATCCCTTGCCCTTACACACTTCTTTCGATGTACTAAATAAAAGACACCCTTTACTTCGTTATCAAATTAACAATAAAAACCCTTTATCGTTTCACATTGAAACACTTTCTCTGGAAAGCATAAAAAATAGCGTACCAAAACGAAACAATCGTTTCATTTTGGTACGCTGCGTCTTGATTTGATACAAATTAAGCTTTATCCAGTTTCCTATAAAGGGTTGTACGCCCAATTCCAAGGATTTTAGCCGCCTGGGTCAAGTTGCCGTCACAGGCGTCTAGGGTCCTCTGGATGGTTTCCTGCTCTACTTCAGCCAGGGTCTTTAAGGCCCCTTGTTGAAAGGGAATGGCCTGGTCAGATGGATTCCGCTCCATGTAAGGAACAAGGTGCTGGCGGGTCAAGACCCCCTGGGGCTCCACAAGGTTGGTTACCATCTGCATGACATTTTGAAGCTCTCGTACATTACCGGGCCAGTTGTACTGGACCATGGCCTGGTAAAAGCCTTCAGAGACCTCGATCCGCTGGTCACTTTTGTCCTTACGGAACTGGCGATAGAAAAAGTCCACCAAGAGGGGGATATCCTCCCGCCTTTCCCTGAGGGCCGGTGTATG
>CAYFHQ010000130.1:0-8740 GCA_964342805.1 uncultured Peptostreptococcaceae bacterium
CGCCTCAAACTGGTTTTGAAGACCAGAGGGCACACCAGCACCCATCCACTCCCATGTCTTTGTCTGAACTCGTTGACACCACTCAATTATAGCAGACGTGGCAAGGGTGTCAACCATTTTTTTATTCCCAGCAGGCAAATGGGTGTTTTTCAGGGGGAATCCAGGTTCTTCACCTGCCAACACCTTGCCAAGACTCGGTTGGAACTGTAAACTATAGGTAATTTAACCGAGGAGGTCTTTATGAAACGAAACGTACGACAGTCACATATTTTGCTACTCATCGTTATGGTACTTTCGTTGGTGGGCGGATTTTTTAAGCCCCTAATGTCTGATAACCTGTTCTTGGTCCTGTGGCAGCCCTTGTTAATCTTAGGTCCCGTCTTTTTTATGCTCAGGGTCAACAGGCGACCTCTGGGTCCAGCCTTACGCTTCCATAGCTTAAAAGGCAAGGATGTCTTGCTATTAATAGCAGTGACCTTGACCTTCCAGCCTATGATCGCAGCCATTGTGGAAGTGGCCAATCGCTTGTTTGGCAACCAGCTGGACTTTGTCTTTGCAGGCTTTGGCAACCTCAACCCAGTGGTTCTATTCCTGTCCCTGGTCCTGGCACCAACCTTCTGTGAAGAGATCCTTTTCCGTGGCGCCATTATGGACGGATACCGGTTCAAGTCTGTGAAGACCATGATCATTATGAATGGGGTCCTCTTTGGCCTCATGCACGGCAATATCAATCAGTTCCTTTATACCTTTGTCATGGGTGTTTTTATTGCCTATGCAGTCTATAAGACCCACTCCCTCTGGGCGGGCATTCTCATGCACTTTGTCAACAACGGCCTGTCGGCCTTGGCCCAGGTGTATCCCAATAACCCCATGGTCCAAGCTGAGCAGTGGATGTATGCCACATCGACCGGGGGAGAGCTAGCCCGGTTTGCAGTCTTTGTTGCGGTTTCGATCCTAGCGAGCCTCTGGATTCTAACCCGCTTAGAACGAACACCGTCAGCCCAAGTGGCCTACGATAAGTGGACAACCCTAGGACTTGAACCCCTTGACCTGGACCAGGTGGACACGGATGCTGTAGAAGGTAGACCCGTAAGCAAGGTTTCCGCAACTCAAGGCGTGATAGGGGAATCAAATGGACAAATAAGTGGGGGAGTAAATAGGGAAAAAAGCAGGGAAGCAAAAGTCCAAGAACCCCCAATGTCCCCAAAAGACGAACCCGTCTTCGACTGGGCCCTCACCGTAGTAGGCGTCCTTTTTGTCCTAACCAGCACCCTGATTTGGTTTGCTGCCTCCCTCTATGAAGCCGGATTAATCGAGATGTAAACACCCTGTAACGACCCAGCGCCTTGAAATGGCTATACTGTTATTCGGAGGGGACTACATGCGAAAATGGATATTACTCTGCCTGCCCTTGTTGCTGACGGCCTGTGCTGCTGTACCAGCCCAAGTGGAGGCACCTGAAATCATAGAAACACCAGTGGAAGAAGAAACGACACAAGAAACAGACTTTGACGACGATGCGGTCGCAGAGCAATTTAATCGGCTGACCAGTTCTGACCCAACGGAGCAGGAAGTCTTGGACTTTTTCGACCACCAGTTGGAAAAAGTCTCTGCTGGTAAGGCGGATGAGATGGTCTTGGAGTTTGAGCGGGTTCAGAAAAACCTGTACCGGAAGCGGCTCCAGTTCATGATCCAGAAGGATGTACAAGAAATCCTGCTTAATGCCTTTTCCCACGGCAGTATACCAGAGGACCTGGAAGATATTGAAGACGATGGTCTCAGAAAGTACATTCAAGACCTGAGGGATAGTGGCTATGTTCTAGAAATCCGGGATGGTCGTTATATACCCGTCATTCATTATGGCTTTTATAAGCGGTTTGAACCCTACCTGTCCAAAGAAGTCCAGCAGTACTTCTCCCTCATGGAAGTTTCGAAAGAGACTCTGTATTCAGTGAGTCAGACCCTGCCCATTACCTGGGACCAGGCCTTCGAGCGCATACTGGCTTTTGAAAACTACCTGAAAATTTATCCGGACACCTCCCGATATGACACCCTCCAGTCCAACTATGAGTATTATGTTAAGTTGTACTTGTATGGGACCCAGGGAACACCGGCCTTTCCTTACCAGACCCGGTCCATGGACCAGTGGCTCAAGACCAGCTATGGCAATGTCTTTTTAGGAAATGATTCTTCGGCCTTTGTCTTGGAGTTTAAGGACTATATCCGACTACTTGAAGAAGAAGCCTGGCTACTGACAGAACCGGTAGAGGCCAAGCGAAACGAAGTGATTAAGAATTTAAACTTGAAATTTGTTTACTAGCCTTCACGTCATGTGGGTAGAAGAGGACAGTTTCAGAACAAAAAGCCTTGGCTAAGGCGCATCAAAAGAAGAACACATCAAGAAAAGAGCACTAGAACAAAAGAAAAAGGCAGTTGCTGGAACGAATACATCGTCCATCAACTGCCTTTGTTTATGCCTTCTTTTTCGATTTTGAACTCAGGGAGAACTTGTTCTCCTCGCCCTTGAGCAGGCGCTGTAGGTTGGCACGGTGACGGTAGATCACAAATAGGCCAATGGCTACAGCAGCTGAAACAAAGAGGGTGTTCATACCCATAAGATAGCTCACAACCGGGAACATGGCTGCTGATAGAATGGACGCCAGCCCCATATAGCCAGTTACCTTGATCACGATAAACTGGAAGGCTACCAGGATCAGGCCGATAATGGGATTCACACCCATGATCATACCAACAGTGGCAGCAACCCCTTTGCCGCCCTTAAAACCTAATGTGAAGGGGTAGCAGTGGCCTACGACAGCGGCACCACCGCAAACAACTGCGCCGTTTTCCCCTAGGATCAAGTGGCCCACGATGGCTGCCACCAGGCCCTTCATAAAGTCGCCTATAAAGGCCAGGATACCAGTTTTCTTACCCAGTGTTCGGATGACATTTGTTGCCCCAGCATTACCGCTACCGTGTTCTCGGATATCAATACCAGCGACACGTTTGCTGACGATATATGAAAATGGAATACTTCCCAGAACATAACCAATTCCAAGTAATAACATCATATTAATCATTTTTTATAACCTCCTCCTAAGACATTGTACCATGTTATAAACCCATTGACTATATGGAGAAAAGCGATAGAATGTTAGTGAGCACTAACAATGGAGGTTCTATGTCAAAGACAAAGGAAAAATTATATGTAGCCGCTGCGCAGTTATTTTCAAGCAAGGGCTTTGACAGTACAACGACAAAGGAGATCGCAGAATTGGCTGGGGTCAGTGAAATGACCTTGTTCAGGCAGTTTAAAACCAAGGAAAACCTCTTTCGGGAGGTGGGGAACAAGTATGTCTTTGAACCCACCTTTGGCCACCTATTCAAGGACCAACTAACCTATGACCTGGTTACAGACTTCACCAAAGTGGCCATGCGTCATCATGAGGTCCTTACCAAGAACAAGCGAATGGTCTTAATGAACATGCGGTCTGCCTCCCTACATGTGGGAGACGAACCGGACGTCCTGGACATTCCCATGGAACTCCACAAACATGTGGTCCAGTATATCCGGGTCATGCAGAAAAAAGGTTTGGTCGTGGACCAAAACCCAGAGACCCTATCCACTGGTTTTTTAGCTCTCGCTGTGGGTACATTTCTCATGGAGTCCTTTTTTACCTCGCAGTTGGTCGACTCTGTCAGTCTAGGAAAAGCAGTAGAAAATTATTGTAAGGGGATCAGCAAATCGAGTTAACACTTTGCTTTTGAAGACCTTGCTAAAAAATTCACCCGCAAATGTTAGCAGACACTATCATTTGTGAGTTGATCCATTGTACAGATTCATCGATATGGGGACCAATAATTGACCGTAGGCAATCAAAGGAGATGAGCATCATGATTGTTGGTATTGATGTAGGATCAACGACTATCAAAGCCGTTGTGTTAAATGAGCAAAATGAAATGGTATTTCAAACCTATAAGCGCCACCATGCTGACGTAAGAACAGCTGTCGTGGACCTATTCCAGGAACTGATCGGACAACTGGGTGACCAGGCCTTTAAAATGACCATAACTGGGTCTGCTGGCCTCCTGGTGGCTGAGGAGTTTTCCTTACCCTTTGTCCAGGAAGTGGTGGCCTCGACAAAGATGATCCATAGGGAATATCCGGACGTGGACGTGGTCATAGAGCTTGGCGGGGAGGACGCAAAAATCACCTACCTGGGCCAGTCCATTGAACAGCGGATGAATGGCGTGTGTGCAGGTGGCACCGGAGCCTTTATTGACCAGATGGCCATCCTTTTACAAACAGACGCCTCAGGCCTCAATGAAATGGCCAAGAAGGCCAATGTGACCTATCCCATTGCCTCCAGGTGTGGCGTATTTGCCAAGTCAGACATCCAGCCCCTCCTCAACGAGGGTACACCCAAAGAGGACATTGCCATTAGTGTCCTCCAGGCCGTGGTCAACCAGACCATTAGCGGCCTGGCATGTGGCAAGCCCATCCGGGGCAAGATCGCCTTTCTTGGTGGTCCCTTGCACTTTCTAGACCAGTTGCGGGGTCGCTTCATTGAGACCCTGGATATCAAGGAGGGCATGTATGTGTCCCCTAAGTCTGGCCAGTACGCTGTAGCAGTGGGTGCAGCCTACACTTGTGAGGGTCCAACCATGGGGATTGACCACCTGCAAGAAGGGTTAGAAAAGTGGAAGGGTGGTGCCAAGGCCAAGACTGGCCGTCTGGAAGCCTTGTTCGAGTCACCAGGGGATTTCGAACAATTTCAAGCGCGCCACAAGAAAAACAAGATTTCCAGAAAGGCCCTCGAAGACCAAAAGGGTCCTATTTTTGTGGGCATAGACGCCGGTTCAACAACGACCAAGGTGACAGCCATTAACCAAGCAGGTGACCTGGTCTTTAACTGGTATGGGTCCAATGAAGGGAGTCCCCTGGAGTCCTCGGGTAAGGCCCTTCAGGCCCTTTACAGACAAATGCCCAAGGATGCATACATAGCAAGAAGTGCTGTTACAGGTTATGGTGAGCACCTGCTCCTGGCCGGTTATTCAATTGACGAAGGAGAGATTGAAACTGTGGCCCATTCCAAGGCGGCCAATGCCTTTTTGCCTGGAGTTGAATTCATACTGGACATTGGTGGCCAGGACATGAAATGTATGCGGATTAAGGATGGGGCCATTGAGAGTATCATGCTCAACGAGGCCTGTTCCTCCGGCTGTG
The DNA here is from genome assembly GCA_964342805.1 of uncultured Peptostreptococcaceae bacterium. Classification (GTDB taxonomy): domain Bacteria; phylum Bacillota; class Clostridia; order Peptostreptococcales; family Acidaminobacteraceae; genus CAYFHQ01. The sequence goes on from CAYFHQ010000130.1 coordinate 5,228, forward strand.
GGTCCTTTATTGAGACCTTTGCCAAGTCCATGAATATGGAGGTCCAGACCTTTGCCGAAGCCTCCCTGTTTGCCAAGGAGCCTGTGGACTTGGGCACCCGGTGTACCGTCTTTATGAACTCCAAGGTCAAACAAGCCCAGCGGGAGGGGTCAGCTGTGGGTGACATATCTGCAGGCATCGCCTATTCAGTCATCCGTAACGCCCTTTACAAGGTCATCCGCCTGCGACACCCAGAAGACCTGGGGACCAAGATTGTCGTACAAGGGGGGACCTTCCTTAATAATGCCGTTCTTCGTAGTTTTGAAAAAACCGTCCACCAAGAGGTGGTTCGGCCGGATATTGCAGGCACAATGGGTGCCTATGGATCGGCTCTCTTGGCGCTGGAACACTGGGACGGGGAATCTGTTTCAACCATAATCAATGGGCAAGCCCTGGACACCTTCCAGTGGAAAACGGCCCAACACCGATGCGGTTTGTGCACCAATCGTTGTCTGATGACAATCAACACCTTTCCCGGCGGTGGCCGTTACCTGTCCGGCAACCGTTGTGAGCGGGGGGCGGGCGCATCGGCTATAGATGAAGGGGTTGAAAACCTCTTCAAGTGGAAGTATGACGCCTTGTTTGAACGACCCATTTTGCCTGAGGACCAGGCGCCCAGAGGCAGTGTGGGTTTGCCAAGGGTTCTCAACATGTTTGAGCAGTACCCCTTTTGGCACCGGTTTTTCACGGACCTGGGTTACCGGGTGGTCCTTTCTGACCATTCCAGTAGGGACCTATTTGAAAAGGGGATGGAGTCCATTCCTTCTGAGTCCGTTTGTTATCCGGGCAAACTGGTCCATGGCCATATTGAAGACCTGGTGGACCAGGGGGTGTCTTTTGTTTTCTATCCATCGATCATGGCCAATGGCAAGGAGGACAAGGGGGCGGACAACCAGTTTAATTGTCCTATTGTCACCAGTTATCCGGAAACCATTAAGGCCAATGTGGACCGGATTAGTCAGGTGGACTATCTGAGTCCCTTCCTGCCTTTAGAGTCCCCCAAACGTATGCGGGTGAAACTGCAAAAACTCTTTGGCCAGCGGGGCATTGCCAAGGCCCAAGTAGACAGGGCCGTGTCTGCAGCTTACGAAGCCCTGGAGGCATGGACGGCGGCTGTCCGCGCCAAGGGAGAAGCCACTGTTGAAACGGTCAAGGAAAGAGGGGGCAAGGCCATCGTATTAAGCGGCAGGCCCTACCATATTGATCCCGAGATCAACCATGGCATACCAGAAATGATCGCCCGCTATGGGGTGGCGGTTTTGACAGAGGACGCTGTGGCCCATTTGGCCAGAGCACCTAGACCCCTTCGGGTGGTAGACCAGTGGATGTTCCACACCCGCTTGTATAATGCTGCAAGCTTTGTGGCGGACACGGCGCAATTTGAACTGGTTCAGCTCAACTCCTTTGGGTGTGGCCTAGACGCCGTGACCATTGACCAGGTCAATGACATCCTGTCTCCGGCAGGCAAACTCCACACGGTTTTAAAGATCGACGAGATCAACAACCTGGGGGCTGCCCGCATTCGGATCAGGTCCTTGTTGGCCGTCATGAATGGGGAGACCACACGACCTGTTGAAGCGGCCTATCAGGGACTGGAAAGACAGGTATTTACCAAGGAAATGAAGAAGACCCATACCATCTTGGCGCCACAAATGTCGCCCATTCACTTTGACCTGCTGGAAGGGGTCTTTCAGAACCAGGGCTACCACTTGACGGTCCTGCCTGAGGTCACGCCTAAAACCGTGGAAACCGGCCTAAAGGTGGTCCATAACGATGCTTGTTATCCTTCCATTTTGGTTGTTGGCCAGATCATGGAGGCCCTCCAGTCGGGCCAGTATGATCTGGACCATACTGCAGTCATGATCTCCCAAACGGGAGGGGGGTGTCGGGCAACCAACTATATCGCCTTTATCCGCAAGGCCCTAAAAGACGCTGGCATGGAACACATACCGGTTGTTTCATTAAATGCGGGTGGCCTGGAGGACAATCCTGGTTTTAGCCTGACCCTACCCTTGCTCCATCGTTTGAGTATGGCCATGGTCTATGGGGACCTGCTCATGCGGGTCTTGTACAGGGTTCGACCCTATGAAGCTGTAAAGGGTTCTGCCATGAACCTCTATCAAACATGGGCCAAGCAATGTCGGTCAGATATGGCCAAGGCAGACCGGGCCACCTTCCACAAGAATATCAGGGGAATTGTCCAGGCCTTTGACGCCTTACCCCTGGTAGGCCAGAGAAAACCACGGGTGGGGATTGTGGGAGAGATCCTAGTCAAGTTCCATCCTGGGGCCAACAATGACTTGGTTGCTTTCCTTGAAAATGAGGGTTTTGAAGCCGTGGTGCCCGACCTAACAGATTTTATCCTCTACTCGGCCCACAATGCCCGTGTCCGTTTTAAAGAGCTGGCAGGGTCTCTGAAAGGAAAACTGGGAGCTGACGTGGCCATTGGTTTTATTGAGTCCTACCGGAGTGTCATGAAGCGGGCCCTGAAAAAGAGTGAACGATTCCATGCCCCTGAGTCCATTTCGACCCTGGCAGAGAAGGCGTCTGAGGTCTTGTCCCTGTGCCACCAGACCGGGGAGGGGTGGTTCCTAACGGCTGAAATGTTGGAACTGCTGGAAAGTGACGTCCATACCATCGCTTGTTTACAGCCTTTTGCCTGTCTACCCAACCACATTACGGGTAAGGGGATGATCAAGGCCCTAAAGGAAAAGTTTCCAAGAGCCAATATTGCGGCCATTGATTATGATCCAGGAGCCAGTGAGGTCAACCAGATCAACCGCCTTAAATTAATGTTAGCTTCAGCTGGTATCGACTCGTATAGGGCAGAAAATTCTGTGAAATCCTAGGGCCTTTGCAGGGTCTGAAAAAAGATGTAAAAAAACTGTGAAAACGTTTTACAAACAGGAGGAATTTCATTAGAATGAATATGTGTATTGCACACAGTAACGAAGGTGAACAGCACTGTGCGAGTGTTGGCCTCGTTACATCCTACATATTTGAAAGGGAGTTGTAGAATGTCTTACGTAAATGAAGTATTTGGTCGCGTATCCGCGCGAAATGCAAGCGAACCTGAGTTCCTGCAAGCAGTTGAAGAAGTATTTGAGTCCCTTGGTCCAGTAATGGAGCAGCACCCAGAGTATGTTGAAGCGAACATCCTTGATCGCATCACAGAGCCTGAGCGCCAGATCCTTTTCCGTGTACCTTGGGTAGACGACGCAGGTAAGCTTCACGTTAACCGTGGTTTCCGCGTTCAGTTCAACGGAGCTATTGGTCCTTACAAGGGCGGCCTTCGTTTCCACCCATCTGTATACCTTGGCATCGTAAAGTTCCTAGGTTTCGAGCAGATCTTCAAGAACTCTCTAACAGGTCTACCAATCGGTGGCGGTAAAGGTGGTTCTGACTTCGATCCTAAGGGCAAGTCTGACGCAGAAGTAATGCGTTTCTGCCAGTCCTTCATGACTGAGCTACAGC
>CAYFHQ010000131.1:0-8436 GCA_964342805.1 uncultured Peptostreptococcaceae bacterium
CTAGCTCCTACTGAAGATTTTAATATGATCACAGGTGAAGGAGTTACAGCCCGCATTAATAATCAGCTTTACGGAATCGGGAATGAAAAGCTTTTACACAGGCTTGGTGTACATTCCAATTATAACGTTAAGTTAGTTGAAGACCTTCAAGGTAGTGGTCAAACAGTTATGTTTGTAATGACTTCTGAGGAACTTTTAGGCTTGATTAGTGTTCATGATCCCATTAAAGAATCAACTCCAGATGCAGTTATGACCCTCCATAAACTTGGCGTAAGAATTATGATGCTAACTGGAGACAATGAAAACACAGCACGCTCCGTTGCTAATGCATTAGGCCTTGACGAATACATGGCTGGTTGCTTACCTGAGGACAAGTTCAAAAAAGTGAAGACGCTTCAAGAAGAAGGGGCATTCGTAAGCATGGCGGGGGATGGCATTAATGATTCACCAGCAATTGCTCAAGCAAACGTTGGAATTGCAATGGGTACTGGTACAGACGTTGCAATGGAAAGTTCCGACATTACACTTGTGAGCGGTGATTTGAATGGGATCGCAAAAGCCAAGGTGTTAAGTGTGAAAGTTATGAGAAACATCCGACAAAATTTATTTTTTGCATTTATCTACAATACGCTCGGTATTCCAATTGCCGCCTTTGGTTTCCTTAATCCAATTTTTGCTGGTTTGGCGATGATCCTCAGCTCCATATCTGTTCTAAGCAATGCTCTTAGACTTAGGAGAATCAGTTTATAGGCAATTAAGAATCAATAAATCCGTCAACCCAAACCACCACCTTACTGATTTTCGATAACCAACGACTTAGACCTTTAGATCAAATTTTTGAGCCGCCTTTCCTTAATTCACAAAATCATAATTTCACCATAATTCTATTGTATACTCGTAAATAAGAAAGATGCGGAGGTGAATCAAATGATGTTTTTCGGATGGCTTTTAATTGGGGCTTTTTTGTATTTAGTGTTTGCAAACGGAAACAGTAATATGCCCAGACTCAACACGAAGTCCCCAAGAGAAATTTTGGATGAAAGATTCGTTAACGGTGAAATCGATGAATCAACATACACACGAATGAAAAATGCATTGAATTAAGGGGATAAACTATGATGTATAACAGCGGTTTCAGTAGCAGTTTTGAATGTTCCTATGGTTTGTTTAACTCGTTTTGGGGATTCGGAAGTCTATTGCTCGTTATTGGCGTCCTTGCTTTTTTGTACTTTAAAAAAGCCAATAGAAAATCCAGCCACAAAAATGCATTAGCATCACTTAATATGCGATTTGCATCAGGCGAAGTTACAGAAAAGGACTACTTAAGTAAGAAACGAGTTCTAACAGATAAATAGTCATTTTTTATACTTTGATACGGTGATACTCGCAGTACAGTTTAGGGTTCTCATTAACCATATGAGAGCCCTAAAACAATTTATAAGGCTATTATTAACGATGATCTTTTAATGGAGTGCACAGGAATGTGCACTTCTTTTTCTATTGCCTCCCCACTCAACAGTAACCGAAATAGCCAATATCCCTTGCTTATCCATTTTATTTTCTTTTGTAATTATTTGTTAGAAGTCAAAAGTTGCAAGGGTATGACTCAATGAATCAGTAAGCGCACATCGATAATCTTTGGAATGTTGAAGACAGCTTTTTCAACAATAATCTATTTAAATTAGTGGTCTAATCATTTTTATTTTTCGTACTGGAATTTGGATTCCCATTAACTCCTCCAGGAGTTTTTCTGTTACCATACAATCAATCGTCATTATGACCTGGGACTTCCCACTACTTCTACAGATTTTAATAGGCCCACACGGTCATAGTGTCTCAGGGTCTCAGTTGTTACTTCCTTTAACTGGGCGAGTTTGCCAATAATAAGGGGTTGACCCCTGTTCCCTACCGATTTTTCGTTCCAGGGATTGTCAATACAGCCACCGTTCAGTCACAAAACTGGATCACCCGGGTCCTGTCCAAGGCCTTGGCATGATCGAACCGGAGGAGGCCGGCCGCCTCTTAATCCAGTCCATCTTTTCTCATCCCAAACAAGGTGTCTGTTTTTATTCCAAGTTGAAAACCATTCAGCCCAAGAAGGCTGTTCGTCAGAGCCAAGCTGACTTTGACGACTTGCTTGCCTTTTCTGCAAGCTTTACCGGTGTGTCTTATTGAGATTTTGACCACCCTGGCCTATAGATGCAAGAAACTAGACCCGGTACTCGGGTCTAGTTGTTTTTTATAGATTCATGTACTTCGAGACTGCTTATTTCTGAGCCACCCTTTACCGAACCACCTTGGCCTCAACTTGAGGTAGAACAAGGTCGACAATGACGGGATAATGGTCACTGAGGGGACTGTACCCCAGCCTTTGTGTGGGGGCCACCCTGTAGGTGACCGCTTGAATATCTGGGCTAACAAAGCAAAATCCAATGGGTTTGACTGCACTAAATCTCAGGGGCAAAAACCAGTTAATGGTCCCATGGGACATGGTGCTGGTTGCAACCCGCTTGGCGTCAACCAAAGACCCCGACCGGCTGATTTGGTCATAGTTGGGGCTATCCTGAAGGAAGTTGACCCCCCCTGTGAGTATAACAGAAGATCTTTCCTCTTGAATTCGGTCCAGAAGCAGGCCCACCCCTTGTTTTCTTGCCACCTGGCCTACATGGTCCAGGTGGGTATTGTAGTGAGTAAAGATTTGGCCAGTCCCCTTGCTTTGAAGGCGAGCCCAGGTGAAAATCCTATAGGTAGATGCGCCCCAACCCACGGTGACCTGGTCCAGTTTTTCTGAAATCCAAAATGTCCCCTGGTCCAGGAGGTCGTAGAGGTCTTCTCTATAAAATATGGGGGCATACTCCCCTGGCTTTTCCCGTCTTCCCGGCCACCCCCCACATAGGCATATCCACTTAAGAGTGCTGGAAGACCCTGCTCATGGGACACTCCTATCGAACGAGAAAAGTTTGCACCCACACATTACCAATCGTGTATGAGTTTACAACAACTGGTTTGATGTTAAACAAGAACTCATGAACTTTTACAGGAATCCTGTGGAAGTTTCCAGGAACCATATCGACATTGAGTCCTCCTTTCTCTCTGGCGACAAGTACGTAGAAGTGGAACGATTGACCAGTAAGGACAACAAGGTGACCCGCGTCCTCTTGATCAGTGAAGTGGAAAATGGCTTGATCAAGCACTGCTGGTGGAGTATTCAGAAATAGGGCTATCCTTTGTACCTAAACAGAGAAAAACCCAGGCGGTCTTCCATAGACACCTGGGTTTTCATATGTCATTTATCGCTTAGAGTATGTGAAAACCGTCACGCCATCACTAGTATCCAGACGGTCCAAATGTAAGTCAATCTTTGGGCTTTGCCTTGAAAAAAGTCGTCGACCCGCTCCAAGTATGGTGGGAACAATGGCAATGACGTACACATCAATGAGATCTTTTTCCACTAAGGCGTCCGCCAGTTGGGCCCCGCCAAAGTGCCATATGTCCTTCCCTGTTTCAGACTTGAGACCCTCCACGTAGCCACAAATATCCGATTTCACAAAAACCACACCCTCCCGCTGGGGAAAGTCTCTGGAAGTGGCCACAATGATTTGTTTGCCTTCAAAATTAGCTAAGCCAGACACAATACAATCCTCATAGGCGGCTGCCCCCATGACGATGGTATCAATGGTCTTTGTAAAGACTTCAAAGTCATAAGCTTCCGCAGCATTGACCTGGTCGTCTCCATGGCCCACTATCCAGTCGAAACCACCATTTGGATCAGAAATATACCCATCCAAGCTCGTTGCTATGTTCAAAATCAGTTTTCTCATATGTTTCCCTTCCCTTCTTTTCTAGTCTTCTGGCCCATAAAGGCCTGCAAATACTGGCTCGTTAGTCCTTTTCCCTGTCCCATACAATGTCCAAGGGGTCCCTCATCTATTAAAGTTCCCCCCTCATGGCCCCCAGCTGGTCCCAGGTCAATAATGTGGTCTGAGGCCGCTATCACCTCCAAGGCATGCTCAATCAAGAAAATGGAATGCCCCTTGTCACGAAGGGCATAGAGCAGGGTCAATAACTTGTCTATATCAGCAGGATGGAGGCCCGTTGTCGGCTCATCCAAGATATAGAGGGACTTGTCTCCATCACTTCTGGTGAGCTCCTTGGCCAGTTTCAGTCGTTGACATTCACCTCCAGACAGGGTCAACGTCGATTGTCCCAGTTTCAAGTAGCCCAGGCCCACCTCATGAAGCCAGTCCAGTTTTTTCAAAATGGCCCTTTTCCCATGGAAATGCTCCCTGGCCTGGTCCACCGTCATGTCCAAAACGTCTGAGATATGTTTACCCTCAACTCGAACACTGAGGGTCTTTTCATTGAACCGATGGCCCTGACAAACCGAACACTCCACTTCCACATCATCAAGAAAATGCATATCAAGTTTAACAACCCCCAGCCCCTGACAGGACTCGCAACGCCCCCCCTTCACATTAAAGGAAAAATCAGAAGCCTTTAACTGATGCGCTTTGGCCCCAGCTTGTTGGCTATACAACTTTCTGATCAAGGCATAGGTTTCCGTGTAAGTCGCCACATTGGACCGGGTCATTCGACCTATGGGTTTTTGATCTATTGTAACCAGCCGGTTGACCTGGTCTAGGCCATCAACCTGGTCACATTCGGCCCTTTGTTTCCTATAGAACTGGTCAATGACGTCAATAACCAAGGACGACTTACCACTACCCGACACCCCTGTAAAGGTCACCAGCTGGTTTAGGGGAATATGGACATTGACATCCTTTAGGTTGTTGGCCCTGCCACCTCTTACAGTAATCTGCTTCGTATGACCTGGACGTCCGCCTGACTGACGACCTTTGGACGCCTGCCCTTGCGCTAGTTCTCTTCCCTCGTCTACTTGCCTAGTCATGTATCTACCTGTAAGTGACCCCACTTGTTCTACTAGGGAATGAGGAGAGCCGGAAAACACAATTTGCCCTCCCAGGGGACTAGACCCAGGCCCAAAGTCGATGACGTGGTCACATTGGCCAATGAAGTCTGTATCATACTCAATGACCAGGACAGTATTGCCCAGGTCTCGAATGTGCTTCAAAGCCTCCAGTAACCTTTTCCCGTCGTGGGGATGCAGGCCGGTGGTTGGCTCGTCCAGGACATAAAGCACCCCAGTCAAGCCGCTGTCAATGATGTTGGACAACTTGAGACGTTGGGCTTCACCGCCAGAAAGACTTCCAGTGGGGCGGTTCAGGGATAGGTAATGGAGGCCGATTTTAATAAGGTTTTGAACTCGCTTTTTTAAGTCAGACTCAACTGCTTCTTTGATGGCCTTGGCTTGGTTGGGCAAGTCCAAGTGGTCTAGCCACTTGTCCAGTTGAACCATGTCAAAGGCCCCCACCTCAACCAAGGTGGACCCCTGAATGGTCACAGTCCTGCCTTCATGGGCCAGCCGGCTCCCCTTACAACTTGTGCAAGTTTCCGTAACAAAGCTGTCTGTGAGTTTGCTGTTTTTCTTTTGCTTCCGGAGGTTCTCCTTGGCCTTTTCCTCCATGTAGGTCAATATTCCTTTGACATAACCATCATGGACTTTTTTTGGTTTTTTCGTATGGGGAAACCGCTCCAGAAAAGCCTCAGAGTCCACGCCTTCATAAAATACCAGCCGTTCTAATTCATTAAAATCAGCTATCTTTTTGGAGGCATCAAAGGGAAAACCGTAGTGACGACCACATTTTTCTAACACCTCACCATAATAGTTTCCAAACAAGTCCTTGCCCCAAATGCGTACTGCCCCTTGAGCCAGGCTTAGTGACTCGTCAACCACCTTGGTCAGATCAATGGTTGTCACCTTCCCTTCACCACCACAGTCAGGGCAGGCCCCTTCGGGTTTGTTGAAGGAAAACATCCCCATGGTCAAGTGAGCTAGCAGGTGGCCACAGGATGGACACGGTTGGTCTTTCTCGTCAATCTCAGCTACAGGTCCTCCACTAAAACTAGGAGGGATGGTCACACCACAAGAGGGACAGGTTCGCTGTCCCAACTTGGCAAACAGGACCCGTAGATAAGTAGCGATCTCCGTATAGGTCCCTACCGTTGATTTACTGGTGCCTGCAATCCCCCTTTGAGAGACCCCAATGGCCGTTGACAAACCCACTATGGCGTCTACCTTGGGCTTGTTCAGGCCGTCTGTCACTAGACCCATTGACTCCATGTACTGGCGCTGCACTCCCTTTGGAGGATATCCATAGCAAAGGTTGACTTGCCACTACCTGAAGGCCATGTGATCGCTACTAGCATATTCTTGGGAATAGAAACGGACACATTATTTAGATTGTGCTCCCTTGCGCCAACCACTTCAATATAGTTTTTTACCATCTACACCTCCACTTGAAACTAGGAAGACAAATCAAAGACGCTAACCAAAATTGAATTTCCTTCCTCCTTGTTTTCCTGTCCTCTCTTGTCTTTCTCAAAAACTCTTGTATACTGTAACCATAAACTATAAGGTAACATTACAGTCAACGATTTATCGAAAAAAAGGGTCGAAGGAGTAGGCTTATGGATGAAAAGCGCTATAGAATCAGTCAAGTAGCTAAGCGGTTTGACGTCTCCCGAACCGCCTTGATTCACTACGACCATATCGGTTTACTCACCCCCTCCTACCGAAATGAAAAGCAATACCGCTATTACACAGAAGGAGATATGAAGAAGTTGGAGTTGATCCTAGCACTAAAGGAAAGTGGCTTGCTTCTGAATGAGATCAAGGCTTATGTGGTTGAATCCAACTCCACAACGGGCCTCCAACTTTTGATCCACCAACAAAGGGAAATTGACGATCGGATTAATGAACTTAAAAAACAAAGACGTATATTGAGTAAACGCATTGAAAATCTGAAGAAGTTTCAACAACTGGACATGTATGAGGGAATCAAAATGGATGATCAGACAGCCATTTCTCTGGTAACAGAAACCATTGGATTTGGTCCACTTATGTCCTATAGGTCAGCCATTAAGCGCCTTAAGGACCGCTTGGCCCATAGGGGGCAGTTGGCCAGTAAGTTTGGCATTTGCTATCAGCTATCCGGCCAAACCAAGTCTGGCTCCTTTGTCATGAAGTATGTGTTTGACTATCTCAATGTTGACGATGACATGGAGGACACCCTGACTCTGCCCCAAGGCACCTACCTCCGCTGTCTCCACCACGGCGACCACCTGACAGTCCCCCAGGCCATACAGAAGCTGATTGTCTACGGAGAAGAAAAGGGCCTAAAACTTGGACCCGAAGCCCACTATGTTCCTCTCTTTGACTACTGGGAGTCCGTGTCAGACACCCCCATTGGGGAAGTCCTGATCCCGGTTGAAGCTAAAGATGGGCTGGTTCAACCAAAGCGACCGGATTTCCTTATTATTGCATAGAATATTTGATTCACTTTGAGTTCAGTACCAACCGCACATAAAAAGGTGGTGCATCAACACCACCTCCACTAGATCTTAAATATTTTAATAGTCTCGTTAAGTGTACTCGCAAGTGCACTCAGTTCATTTGAAGTACTAGATATATTATCCATAGCCGACAATTGTTCTTCTACCTGTGCGTTTATTTCCTGAGTGGATGCTGCCACCTTTTTAACTTGGAACACGATCTCAGTCGAGACATTTTTGATTTCTGATGCAGATTCCACTTGGTTGATGATTCTTTCATCAATTGTTCGTATATCTGTTACTACTTTTTCTACGAATGATCCAAGTCCACTCACACTATTCATCATTTCTGAAAACTGCTCCTGACTACTTCGCATCTGATTAGTGTTGAGTGTGATACCTTCAGATACTATTGCTGTCTGATTTTGCATATCCAATATCATTTTTTCAATTTTTTTCACCGAATCAGTTGACTCCTCAGATAGATTCCTGACTTCTTCCGCAACAACAGCAAAGCCTCTACCGTGTTCACCAGCTCTTGCAGCCTCAATATTTGCATTAAGAGCCAGTAGATTCGTTTGCTGGGCAATTCCTTGTATAATAATCGTAATTTCACCAATTTGATCAGCCAGTTGATTGAGTATTTCAGTTGATGCATTAACGCGATCATTTGACTTTATCATTTGCTCATTTGATGCATTCATGCTCTCCAAATTCTTTCCAAGAGACTTAGAGGAGTCACTCAACTGTTCAGCACTGTTTTTCACTTCATTTGATGACCTCGAAATATATGTTGTATCATCAAGAACACCTTGAATCTTTTTATCAATCGAATCAACATTAGTTTCTGTATCTATATTCACCTCAGTAATCTGACTGATTTCATCTCCAATCAACGTAAGTGCTTCATTGGAATGCGAAATACTTTCATTTAGTTTCTCACTCTCAGACGTCACACTTTCAGAGCTCATTCGTGTTGACGATATAATTTTCTTTAGCTTATTAACAGTTTCATTAAGGCCA
>CAYFHQ010000132.1:0-8402 GCA_964342805.1 uncultured Peptostreptococcaceae bacterium
AAACGGGCTGACCTGATAGGTCTTGAGGACTTTTCCCTAACATGTCGGCAAAAGCATGATTGGCGACAATTATTTCTCCATGGGTCGAAAAAAAGACCATCCCTATTTCGGAACGACCGAACACGTCTGAATGGAGTATGGATTCAACTATTTGATGATCAAAAGACGCTGTCATCCTCTCACCTCCTTACCACATCCTTACCTAAAAAATGGTGTGGAGAATCATCTCCACACCATTTTCTTATGAATTCAATGCTTTCTTTGCTCGTATTACTGCTCCATCCAAGTCCTCAGGGTAGGAATGTCCCAAGTCTTTGACATATTCAATGGTAAAAGGTATGCCATAATTGGCGAAAATCATGGATGTTTCTTCAACGACAGTCATACAGGCAGTGTCCTGTTTGCCAATGACCATATGGATGGGGACAGGATGCTGGGCCCAGTCACCCATTTGTTCCCGCTGGTTCTTTAAGTCTGGTAGCCATGGGGTCAAAAAATACAGCCCCGTGAACCTCTATATACTTATCCAACAAGAGTTGGAGGATGGCATTACACCCTGCTGAGAAACCAGCCATGAACCAAGTTTTCACCTGGGGCTGGTGGGTCATGGCTTCCACTAACCTGGGCAGGATATCATGAATGGCAGTATAGATCGGGTCCCAGTGGTAGGCCTCATGGAAGTCAGGTAAGCTGGACTGGACAAAAATCTGCGTGTCCTCTTTTAGGCTATCCAACTGCCAAGTCGACTGGGTGATGGACGCATTTTCATGGTTCCCGTGGAAAACGATCCAGCCCACTGAGCTGGCCCCTTCCTTAATAATATATAAGGGCTTTCTTAGGGACCGACACTCGAACTCCCTACGCCGATTGACCTCCAGTAAACCTTGAAACTCTATCCGTTTACGTAATTCTGAAATATCGTCGTCATGTAATAGCTGGTCTGTGTCGTACCAGTACCCCTTTTGCCGAATAGCCGTTTCAAAAAGGTCGAGGGCCAAGTCCACTTTCCCTGCTTTAGCAGCAATGCAAAACTTAAAGTTGTCGATTTGAGCGTCTATGCCAGTAACCTTGTCTCCCTGGTCCATTAAAAGGTCCAGTGCTTGGTCATACTGGTGGTTTTCGTAGTATTGGATCACCTTGTTCATTAAGCTCGCATATGTCATGAAATCCCCTCCTTTCGATGTCTTGATCTATACAGTATTATTTCTACACGATCAGTGTTTTTTCCTCCATTGACAATGTCAGAATATTCTGTGCACAATGGAGGTGGAGGGTTCTTATGAATACATTGTTTACTTCAACAGACCTAAATCGATATCTGAGTCACGGGGAGGATGAAAATATGGCCATCATTGTTGACGGTATTATTGGTGCTGGCAAGACCACTGTAGCCCAGCTGATCAGTGACAAATGCCATATACCTTTTTTTGAAGAACTACAAACAGATTCTGCTAATGCCCTAACCCAACGAATGCTGGACCGATTCTATGCTGACCAAGATAGGTGGAGTGCCATTATTCAAGTCATGTTCTTAAATCAACGCTTTCGAGACCTCAAGGCCATAGAAGCCAGTGGGAAAGCCGCCATTTTAGACCGGTCCATCTATGGGGACGAGATTTTTGCGAAAACCATATTGGAGCGGGGCCAGATGTCACCGGACGAATTCCGCATCTATCAAGAGCTCTTACATAATATGCTCATGCATATTCAAACGCCCACCCTATTGATCTACCTAGACGTCACAGTAGACACTGCAATGGAACGAATACGCCAGCGCAACCGCAGCACCGAAGCCAACCTAATTCCTAGAGACTATATGGTCGACCTCCATAGAAACTATGAGGAATGGTATGAAGCCTACGACCTTTCAAGGAAGGTACGCTTTGACTTTAACCGCTATGCCTTTGACGACCTGGGTGAAATCCAAAAGGATATTCAGGACGACCTGCTCACCATCGTCAAGTCTGTCTTATAATCAATTCCACAAGAAAGCCAAGGTTTCACTTCATTGTGATCCCTTGGCTTTTTGTATGTGGTCAACTTAATCTACAACTTCTACCCACCGTACAGGCCGGACAAAGTTTTGTATTCGAATGACGTCTCCTTGGGGGCCCTTGCCACTTGGATAGTCGCTGGCATCCCCCTCCAGAGGATCAGTCCGCTGGGCACCTGCCCCGTGTACGTCCATGAGTTCAAGTCCCCTGGGGGTGTTCATGAATCCCAAGGCCTCTCCAAAGGCAAAATAGACACCAGTTGTATGTCCTGCCTGTGAAAAATGAAGGGTGCTGGACCAGTAGAAGGGATAGTTTTCTTGGCCACCCTCATCCACTATGCTAGTAGTTGAGAAAATTGGGTCAATGGCTGGTGTCCTGTCGGCTTGTGGTGACCGGCCGTAGTCCACTATGGATTGTAGTTCTTTGGCATTGGGAACCCGCCAGTCGTCATAACCAGCGTAGGACAAGTCCTCTGCCCAGGCCAGACCCTCTTCCCAAGTCAGTGCGCCTCCCTGGTCCAGGTCAAATCCACCGGAGTCTCCTTGGAGCCACATTAAACCCGTGTTTAAGTCTGTGACTGTACCGTCTCCATTGTCCACATAGTGGTTGAGTCCATACTGGTCATGGCCCCTCACGAAGAGAACGAAGAATGTTTTTTCACCATTGGGGCTACGGTCATTGTGGATTGGATATCCCTTAATCCGTCCATCGGCAAAGTTTACGCCAAAGGCTGTCTCATTCCCATTCATGGTCGTGCCCGTGTAGATTGTCGAGGAAAGGAACTGGGCGTCGATTACCCGTTCACCTTGACTGGGGTCACCATATTCAAAAGCAAAGTAGTCCTGGTTAATAAATGGTGTCCATGAGTCCTTGACTGTCGTATTTTCTGGACTGATGTCCTTGCCACTAAAGTCAATGAGAGAATACAGTTCCTTAATGGTGGGCAAACGCCAGTCTGTATAACCCCTTGTGTTCAAGTCCTCCAGCTTGGCCAGGGCTTGTTCATAGGTCATTTTGTCACCGGGGTCCTGGGTCCACATGAGTTGGGTGTTGAGGTCTGTTATGGTTCCGTCTCCATTGTTTGTATACGCCATCTCCAGGCCTGTATAATGGCCGTCTTGACCCTGAGGTGTCTTGCCATTGATCGAAACGGTATTGGCTTGGCCCGTGTCAACAATAGTATAGGAAAAATCCCCCTGATCCCCTAGGTCTGTGCTTGACTGGCCTTGGTCATTGGGATTTGCTACCTCCAGCTGGTCGCTGGGTGTCAATTCTTGTGGTTGATGTGACAGGTCTTCACCTCCCTGGTAAAAGTGACCCAACAAGTCCATAAAGTAATGCTCAAAGGGAATGGGAAAGCCATGGGGTGGTCGGTGGCCCCCTCTTGGTCCTCCTGGTGGATGGTGGTCGCCTCCCATGGGGAGTCCATAGGCAACTGCACTTGTTGCCATGACCGTCAGGACGACGCCTGCTATGATCCATACCTTGGTTTTTCCTTTACTTTTTCTTTGGTCTTTTTTCATGATCCAGTCTCCTTCCTGATTTGTCCTTGTCTTATTTATACCAAGTAGACGTATGAAAACTATGAAAGGATTGTGGGAAAATGTGAAAACCCCATGGATGTTGTTTTCCATGGGGCTTGAGACCGTAGACAAACCTCATGGAAGTTGCATTCCATGGGGTTCTATATCTGCTTAAATTTTAGCTTGGGCTACAGTAAACAGGCGTATTAGATTTTAAACTTGCGGATCTCAGACTCCAGTTCCTCTGCCAGTTCACGAAGGTGTTCCGATGCACGGGCCACTTCGGAAATGGCAGCGGTTTGCTGTTGTACAGAGGCTGTAACTTCCTCTGACGCAGCAGCAGACTCTTCAGAAACAGCTGAAATATTCTCAATGGAAGCCACAATTGCGTCCTTGTCACTGTTTACAGCAACAACTTCCTGGGTCATTTGTCCGATCATTCCACTGATTTCACTAATGGCCCCGTCGATATGGGCAAAGGCTTCTTCAACGGCCTTCACTGCTTGAGACTGCTCTTCTGAACGTGCCACAACCTCTTGTACGGTGTCAACCGTATGAAGGGTTTCGCTCTGAACGTCCTTCACAATTCCTCGAATATTCTCTGCAGCTTGGTTCGAACCTTCAGCAAGCTTACGGATTTCGTCAGCTACTACTGCAAATCCTCGTCCATGTTCACCAGCTCGGGCAGCTTCGATTGAAGCGTTCAGGGCCAATAGGTTGGTCTGGTCTGCAATGTCCGTAATGGTAGTCAGAATGCCACCGATGTCAGCAATTCGTTGGTCAAGGTCGCGGATGGCTTCTTGAACTCGAACAGCTGAAGCACTGTTTTCACTGGTCTTCTCTTGTAGCTCAGCTACTGCCTGCATACCATTGGCATTCACTGCATTTGCGCCCTCAGCTTGACTGGCAATTTCCGCACTATTTTCAGCCAGGGACTCGAACTTTTCAGCAAGGTTGGAAACAAGGATAGACCCCTTCTCCGCTTCTCCTGCCTGGTCACCAGCACCCACTGCAATCTCTTCAATGGTTCTGGACACTTCTAATGAAGTCGTATTGACTTGCTCTGCTGTTGCCGCCAGGGCCTCGGAATTCTCTGACACATGGCCTGCAACCTCATTGGACTTTCTCATGAGGTCAGAAACCTTGTCCAGCATGTCATTGAAGTGGATTCCCAACTCGCCAATTTCGTCTTTGGAAGTTACAATCGCACGCTCTGTCAGGTCCCCTTCTTTGACATGGTCCATGACCACGACTAACTTATGAAGTGGCTTGACCAAGGCTCTGGAGAAGAATGAGGCTGCAATGATCCCAACGACTAGGAAGAACAGCCCGATAATGGTAGTTGCCGTCATGATAGGTTCCGTCCAGGCTTTCAGTTCCTTCTCACCCATGGTCACCATAACCGTCCAGCCCATGTCTGGCATTTTTGAGAAGATGGCTGTTTTAGCTTCCTCACCC
Organism: uncultured Peptostreptococcaceae bacterium; assembly: GCA_964342805.1. Classification (GTDB taxonomy): domain Bacteria; phylum Bacillota; class Clostridia; order Peptostreptococcales; family Acidaminobacteraceae; genus CAYFHQ01. The sequence continues at coordinate 4,976 of CAYFHQ010000132.1, forward strand.
CAGACATAGTCCACAGTAGATTCAGTTTTACTCATGATTTCGTTTTTTAGTTTTTCTACAGGTACTTCTTTCCCTACAATATCAGGGTTTTTATGGGACATGGTACGAAGAGAGTTGTCAATCAAGACTGGATACCCCTCTTGCCCAACTTGAATGCTATTCATTTCTTCAGCTAGGTTGGACAAGTCGACGTCTAGTCCAATCACACCAATAAATTTGTTAGACAGGTCCCTAACGGGTACCGCTGCTGTAACGACCATGGCACCGGAAACTTGATCTTGATAGGGTTCTGTCCAGACAAAGGACTGGGCATTGACTACTGCCTGGTACCAAGGTCTAGACTTATAATCAAAACCTTCTTCCACTTGAATACTCTCAGGCATGACCAATTTCCCAGACTCTGTGCCCATATAAGCGGCGATTACGTCCTCATTGGACTCCATAATGGTCTCTAAACGTTTTCTGATGTTCCGTTCAGCATTATAAGCCGTATTAATAGTCACAGACGCTTCGTCCTTGGCTACCAACTCCACTGTACTACGGTAGGTTGCCATGTAGTTAGAAACACTGGCCTGGATCGTTTTTACCAGCTCCATATTAGCTTCATTGAACCTTTCGGACACCACTTCCTTTGTCCTAATATAACTCAAACCACCCAGTGCACCTACTGTAATTGCGATCAAAGCAACAAAACAGACAACCAGTTTCATACGAACCGTAAACTTCATTCAAACACCTCACATCATCCCGAAAAATAAAACAACCCCGACCGAAAGCCAGGGTATCGTATTGCAACCTGGCGATCGTAGTAACTCCCTTAGACCCATGGCTTTGCGTCCTAGCCTTTCAGCTAGTTTGCCTTCCGTTATTAAAATTAATTACCGCTATATCTATTTCATTCTTGCACAGTTTATCGGTCAACAGGGTTTTCGTCAATAGAATATCCGATAATATACGACATGTTTCGATAATGTAAAATTGATTTATCACCACCATATCATTGGTACATGACAGTCATTGTAGGCAGTTGAGAAATAATCTCAAAAGCGCATCTATTCAAAATAATAGGAAAGAGCTACTTAGCCCTTTCCTAAACACGCTTATCTGTTTGCAATGTTGCTTATTTGACGTCATTTCATGTCTGGAGCAGTAAGAAAGTTCCACATGGGCCAATCAAAACTTAAGTCATACGACTCTTGAGTGCTTCGATAAAATCAAGACGACGTATTCTTGAGTATGTGGCCAGCTGGGCAAAGAGGACATAGACAAGGACCGCAAGGGCTGTGGTCATATAGGCCGATGGATTAATAATGGGGTCCATACGGTAGAGTTCACTGCTAAAGGCTTCCGACATGCTGTTGAGGAGGCCCATGCCCATGGGAATGCCAATCAAAATACCAAACAAGGTCATAATGACGTTTTCCCTGAGGGTGATAAAGAAAATTTCATTCTTAGTAAAACCCATGATCCTCATGGAGGAAAACTCCATTCGTCGCTCCAGTATACTGATAATGGTTGTATTGTAGACAATGGCAAATCCCATGATGCCAGCAAAGACCAACATAGTCCCAATGGATGCAATCATCAGGCCTAGGAATTCTTCAAAAATGCCCTTTAGATCAGCGATGGACTGGACTGAGGTGATCCGTTCCACTGAGGAGAGCTGGTCTCCCAGGGCATGGTCGGTTTGAATAAAGACTCCGTTGATCATCTCAGCATCCATAAAATTGCTTTGCATGTAGGTCAGGTCCATGTAAGCGTTAAGGCCTAAACTCTGTTTGATGACCTTGACAACTGGAACGTCCACGTCTGGCTTGCCTGGAATGAAATTTTTGACCCGGATGATGTCCCCTTCTTTGACCCCGTAGGTTGCAGCGTAGGTTTCAGTGACAAACATGCCTTCTTTGGGTAGCTTGACTGACCTATGGTTCAGGTCCTTAAAAGTGAACATTCTTGTGTTGCGGTCGACTCCAATCACTGTAATGTCCTTGGACCGCCAGTCTTTGACCAGCTTAAAGGGGAACTCAATCTTACCTTCCACACGGCCGCTCTCAATCAGAGAACGAATTTCCTTCTTTGAAGACTCACTTACGGCCCCATTGAAGTTCACACTGTAGTCATAGCGGATAAAGTCCGTATAGTGGTCTCTGAAGATCACGTCGAACATATTCATCATATACATGGGGACAATGGAAATGGCGTAGGTCAGGGCAATGCCCGCTACAATGAAGGCAAACCGTTTTTTATTTCGCATGATATTGCGGACGACCACCTTTTCAGTGAAGGTGATCCACTTCCAAATCCATGAAGTCTCCAGCCAAATCCGCTTGCCCACTTTGGGCTGGGGCAAACGCATGGCTAAGGCTGGATGGATGTTAATGACTTCCCTGGCCCCCCACAGGCCTGCCAACAAGGAGACCAACATGGCCCCGCCAACGGCATAGACAAAGTAGGACAGGTAAATCCGGGCCTTCATATAAGGAATATTGAAGTACACCGTGGCCTCCCACTGGCTGAGGGCTGCACCGGTGGCTGTACCGATTAGGGCGCCGACCAGGCCGCCAACAAAACCAATCAAGAGGCAGTACTTGGCATAGTGGACCATGATCTGGAGGTTACTATAGCCAATGGACTTTAAAATGCCTATGGCAATCCGGTCATTCTTGACGTTTCGCCGCATCATTTCAATCATTATGACAGAGGCAACCAGCAGAAAGACCATGGGAATGGTTCGAGAGGATATCTCCCTCTGGTCAATTTCCTCCTGGACAATCCGGTTGCTGAGTTGGTTCTCCCCTAGGTAAATCCTTCGAACTCCATAGCGGTCGAGACGGTCTTCAATGGTGTTTTTCAGCCGGTACACGTCGGTGCCGGCCTCAGCCCGTATGATCACATGGTTGTAGGCCCCATTCATTCCAAAAGCCTGCATGGCCAATTTTTCTGAAATATAGACCACACCAAACTTGTCTGGAAGGGGCATGAGGGTTTGTTCACTTTCCATGACATAGACAAACTCTGGACTGGCCACTTTGCCGACTACTTCCAGGTCAACTACTTCCCCCATGATCTGGGGCTGCAAGGTGTCCCCTAGCTTGATCCCCCGGGCGTCAGCAAAGGTCCGGATGACATAGGCGTCCCGGCTATCACTTCCCAGGGGTCTACCTTCGTAGATAAAGATGTCATTCACATGGCTTTCCCGCTGGCCAAAGGATATCACACGAACAGATACCTTTTCATCTGGGTCAGCAACTTTCAAAGGCACGTCAAATACCAACCGACCTTCAGCCATGGCAACACCTTCAATGCCCAGCAGGTCTTCAACAACAGACTCGGGCACACTGACCGTGTCCACAAAAATGTCTGCAAAATGAGTGTCATTATAATAGTCATTAAGGGACCCCTCCAGGTTTATCTCGTCCATTCTGAA
>CAYFHQ010000133.1:0-8391 GCA_964342805.1 uncultured Peptostreptococcaceae bacterium
AGTTTGCTGAAATAAAAATGCAATTACTGATGCAAATATGGCCATATAAATGACTGCCCCCCATCCTTTCATAGTTACATTATGTAGATAAGTTAGAGGGTTATCCATTATAACGAAAGGAGTCAAAGCTATTAACCCCACTAAAAAACTATAAGCTGTTATAATCAATGGTGAATAGCGATCCATTACTTTCTTACTAAGAACACTATAAATTGCTTGACAGAAGACTGCCCCGAACATAATAATGTGACCGATATTGAAAGACATATTTTTTATTACTTCAAATTGACCATCTGTTACAGCGAGCATTACCCCAAACAAAGCCAGACCAATGGATACTAATTTCCTAACACTAAACTTTTCGCCTACAATCATAGTTGCCAAAAGAGAAGTTATAAGTGGACTTGTTGCGACTATCATCGATGAATCACTTGCTAATGTAAACTTTAATGCTGTAAAAAACAAAACGTAATATCCTAAAATTCCAACTAGTCCCAAAACAATTATAACAAGCCAATCGCTTTTGTTAAGTCTCCACTCCTTCTTTTCAAACTTTATCATGACGGGAAAGACAACCACTGTAGCTAATAAAAATCTAAAGAACGTTAGTGATAAAGGGGGAAATTCCCTCACACCAACCTTCCCTGCAATAAAAGCACCTGCCCAAAATAAAGCTGTCATTGTCATCATTAAGACTGATTTTCTTTCTCTACTAGCACGTTTCATATATAAGCTCCTCTTTATACATTCGTTTCATTCAATAACTTTGCATATAAGAGCAAAATCTGTGCCAAATTTTATACGTATATCCCCTTCACAATATTCTCATTTTGATACTCACGAGTGCCATGAAATGAACTACACGTGTTTGAGAGAGAGCAAAATCGAAAATTCTCAACTCGATACAAGATCTCAAGTTGAGAATGTGTGTTCTTTGTTTAAATCTAACCAATAGCGGAAACAACTGGTCAAAAATTTAGGACGCATTATAGTTTATACTGCTTCATTTTACGATATAATGTGGCACGACTAATCCCAAGATCATCGCAAGCCTTTTGAATACTCCCTACTGATCTCCCATGGATATTTAAAGCTTTTTCAATAGCCTTTTTTTCCAATTGCTTGAGATTCAAGTGCTCAGTTACGACTGTTCGGACTGGTTTTTTGAAGGTTTTGGGAAGATCAGTGTAACCAATGATCCCGTCCACATTCATTACTACCGCATACTCAATGATGTTTTGTAGTTCCCGTACATTGCCCGGCCACATGTATGTCTTAAAAACACTAAGGACGTCTTCATGAACCCGAACAATGGTTTTTTCCAGTTGGTCTGCCACTTGTCTCATAAAAAGATCCACCAGAAGTGGAATGTCTTCCATGCGTTCCCGCAGGGGTGGTACCTGGATTGGTAAGACGGACAAACGATAGTAGAGGTCCTCCCTGAAGGTTTTGTCCTGGACCATTTGCTGAATATTTTGATGGGTGGCTGCAATGACACGGACATTCACTGGAATACCACCATAGCCGCCCACACGCTCAACAACACCGTCTTGAAGGACCCGGAGAATCTTTGCCTGTAGGTGGAGGGGCATGTCCCCTATTTCGTCTAAAAAGATCGTCCCATTGTTGGCCAACTCAAACTTACCGATTTTCCCACCGGTTTTGGCACCGGTAAAGGCTCCATCCTCGTAGCCGAAGAGTTCGCTTTCCAATAGTCCTTCTGGAATGGCCGCACAATTGATGGGGACAAAGGCTGCGTCCTTCCTACTTGACTGGCCATGGATGGCCCGGGCAAAAAGTTCTTTACCCGTTCCGCTTTCGCCTAAGATCAAAACATTGGAACTGGACTTCGCCACCTTGTCAGCAAAGTGCTTGACTTCTTTAAAGGCTGGGTCTTCACCCACAATATCATCAAAGGACAAGGGTTTCACCGCTGTCACCATGCTACTAACGGTTTGCATGAGCTGCTGAACTGGTGTAAAGGAAAAGACAAACTCATGGATCTCCCCTTGGAGATAGATCCGCTGAACCGTGAAAATCAACCGTTCCCCACTGAGGAGTTTGGCCTCTCCCCGGCTTTGCTTGGACTGGAGAAACTGCTGGAGGGAAAAATCCGACAAGGCATGGTCAAACCGATCTACTTTTTTGAGTCCAAACAAGTTTTCTGCAAAGGCATTCCTGTTCAAGACCTGGCCCGCAGTATCAACGGCAATAACTGCCCGGTCAATGGCGTCCAACAAAACTTGCAGCTCAGCAGACCGCAGTTCCAATTTAGCTGCATGTTTGGCTTCATTGATCTTTGAAGCAATCAGGTCTGCCATCCGCATTAGAAAGTTCAACAGGTTGTCCTTGTTCTTGAGTATTTCATTTTTCTGGTCCACGTTCATTGCCACCAGGCCGATGACGCCAATGGTTTGGCCGTCCATGGTGATGGGACAACATACCTGGGCTTCCTCCTGGCATTGGTCCTTTTCAGCACACTGCTGGCAGGCAAAATGCTCTCGTGGATTTTCAATGATAAATGCGCGACCAAAATCCAGGGCGTAGGAAGCCACAGAGTTTTTATCGACCAGGCAGTCCTCTTCTTGGACATAGTCGCAAGTGGCAACCACCCGATTCAAGGACCGATCAATAATGGTAACGTCAACATTAATGACACTTTTTATAGCTTTTACAATATCCCGTAGGTTTTCTCTTATATCAATCAGTTCAATGTGTTGGGCATAACAACTTGACTCTCCCATCTTATCCCTCTAATTTCTCAAATACCATTTTGGGCTGTCGGCATATGGGACACTTCCAATCCTCTGGCAGGTCGTCAAAGGAGGTTTCCTTTGGAATGTCGTTAAGGCGGTCGCCCCGCTCAGGCTTATACATATATCCACAGATGGTACACTTATAGGATTCCATACGTCCCCTCCTTTTCTCATAATCACTCCTATCATATGATATACTTGCTCTGATAACAAGGAGGTTCCAATGAACTATATTATTACAATCCTCGCAGGTGTCGCTGCGGGCTTTATCAATACCATGGCTGGAGGCGGATCGCTCATTACCATTCCTGTTCTGATCTTCATGGGTCTACCCCCTGCTATGGCCAATGGTACCAACCGAGTAGCCATCATGGCTCAAAATATAACAGCCGTACAAACCTTTAGAAAGAAGGGTTATTTTGAATGGAAGCAAGGGATCACCTATGCGGTTCCTGCTGTGGTCGGTTCCTTGATCGGTGCCAACTTAGCCATTAACATGGATCCAGGTGTCTTTAACAAAATGTTGTCCATCATCATGGTTGTTGTATTGGGCTTTATCCTCTTCCAACCCCACAAACGGCTGGAAAAGTTGGGCAAGACCTTTAGGTCTCCCCTTTTTGGCCTCGTCGCCTTTTTCCTTGTCGGCCTATATGGAGGCCTCGTTCAAGCGGGCGTAGGCTTTATGATCATTGCTGCCCTTACGCTTTTGACGGACTTCACCCTGGTTAAAATCAACAGCCTCAAGGTATTGATCGTCCTTATATACATGAGTATTTCCTTGGCTGTATATGTCCTCAGTGCCAATGTGGACTGGCTCATGGGGATTACCCTAGCCATAGGAAATGCCACAGGGGCTTGGCTGGGCAGTAACGCTCAAATCAAGGGTGGCGACAAGGTCGTCCGAGTGATCTTGACCGTCGCTATTCTTGCCATGGCAGTAAAACTATCCGGTATTGTTGGCTAATCCATTTACAAACCCATCCGCATTGACTATAATCAGGTTGACTATTATTCGGGAGGCGAATTATGTTTATTGTTGGGTTTCTATTTACCTTACTGGTGGTTCTCTTTATCGTCAGTAAGACGAAAAATATTGGTTTATCCTTATTACTGGGTGGCTTCTTGCTCATGGTCCTCAACCAGTTCAGCCCCTTAGAAATGGCTGAAACGGTCCGTATGACCCTATTTGAGCAAACGGCTTTAGACTTGGCCTTAACCATCGCAATGATCACCGTTCTGGGCCATTTAATGGAGTCCTATGGTCTTATGACCCGGATGATCAATGCCATAGAGCAAATGATGAGGTCTGCCAAGGCGACTATTCTCATTGCACCCGCTATCATTGGCACACTCCTCGTAACCGGTGGTGCTTTGATGTCTTGCCCAGTGGTGGGTGAGTTGGGCGATCGTTTGTCCCTGCCCCAATCCAAAAAGGCTTCCATTAACCTCATATTCCGCCATGCTCTCTACTTTGTATTTCCATTTTCACCGCCAATGATCCTGGCTGCCAAAGTAGGTGGCTTTAGCATCTGGGACTTTATCCTACTCCAAATGCCCATTTCCATTGCCATGTACGCCCTAGGATGGTTCTTCTATCTCCGTGATCTGAAGGAACCTGCACCTACGGCGACCACTGGCACATGGGTACATGCATTCGGACAGTTCATTGTGTTTTCATCCCCCATTTGGATCAGTTTTGCAGGTGCCCTGGCCCTGAACCTTCCTTTTTATGGCTCTTTGGGGGTCGGAGCTGTGACTAGTTTCCTGATCCACCTTTATGATCGACGACAAAGGATCATCACCACTGACAAAAATGTGTTGACCCTTTGCATAGAAGGCATTCGGCCAAAAATGATCTTTGCAGTCTTGGGTATTTTCTTCTTTAAAAATGTGGTCAACCAGCTGGACGCTCTTTATACCTTTATAGAGTCCATTTTGTCATACGGCATTCCCATTGAAATCTTGATCTTTGTGTCAACCGCTTTGATCTCATTCTCTGTGGCTTCAACACAACCGAGTATTGCCATACTCTTTCCCATTATATTGCCCATGGCTCCAGACCCACAAACGCAACTGCTATATGCCATGTTCATTTACACAACTGCCTTCCTCTTCTATTACATTTCTCCACTCCACATGTGTCAGGTCCTCACCCTTGAGTACTTTGACGTGAAGATTAAGGACCTGTATCGGCAGTATATTCCCCTCTTACCACTGACCTATGTGGTTATGGTTGTGGTCTATCTGGCTGCAGGAGTTCTATAGGTAACACTCATAATGTCCAAACAACAAAAGGACGATACCCACTTTCACGGGTATCGTCCTTTTTCCTTTCTTATACAAGTAGCATTTCAATGTTTCTTGAATTCAGATTCTTTCCTTCAATCAGTTCGGCGATATTTGAGCACCTTTCTCATGGAGTGCTACTTTACGCCTCTTTCCCTGACGACCAGGTAACCACGGTTGATCCCCCACCTGATCCTAACAGTTCAAATTCCTGAACCATTTCCGACAGCGTAATGGACTGGGCAGCCATTTCCTCTGACGCAGCCGCACTCCGTTGGGCGGTTTCAGCATTCTTCTGGGTTACCTCAGAAATTTGGTTGACCCCTTCACTGATCTGTTGAATGGCCTGGGCCTGTTCCGAAGAGGCCGTTGCGATCTCTTCAATAACACCTGCCACAGAATCAATGCCACCAACAATCTGGGTTAAGGCAGAGGCCGTGTCGTCTGCTATGGCTTTCCCGCTGGACACTTGCTCTAAGGAATCCTCTATGAGTCCAGTGGTTTCCTTGGCTGCCTCAGCACTCCTGGCAGCAAGGTTGCGGACCTCTTCTGCCACCACAGCAAATCCCTTGCCATGCTCACCGGCCCTGGCGGCTTCAACTGCAGCGTTTAGGGCAAGGATATTGGTCTGGAAGGCGATCTCGTCGATCACTTTAATGATATTGGAAATCTCGTTACTGGACCGGTCAATATCATTCATGGCGCTTAACATGGACTGCATTTGGGCAACGCCACGATCGGCACCTGTCTTCATTTCTAATGTTTGACGTTGGACCTCCCTGGAGTTCTCTGCATTGAGTCGGGTTTGCTCAGCCACCTGGGTCATGGAGGCCGTAATTTCTTCCACAGTCCCCGCTTGTTCTGTGGACGCAGAGGACAAGGACTGGGCCAAGCTAGAGACTTCGTCTGCTCCATCTGATATCTCAGAACTGGATGTAGATAGATCACGCAGGACTTCATTCAAGGAGTCTGTAATGGTGTTGATCCCCTGCTTCATGGCCTTAAAGTCTCCCTTGTAAGGGCGGTCAATCCGGCGGTTAAACCGTTTTACTGACATGGCACCTAATAAGTCTGAACTCTCGTCAATGTAAGAACGAATGGAGTTGACCATGCTATGGAGACTGGTGTAAATCATGTCAAAGTTGGTGGCTATTTCTTTGGTCTCCTCGGAATGAGGAGCTACCTCAGAATCCACCTGGAGGCTACCATTAGCCAATAAATCCAGGGCAGCAATGAGTTTCTGTACTTCATTACTCTGGTAAGCGGACTGCCTTTGTTGCATTTCTGCAATCTCTCGCTGTTGTTCAGCCTGTCTTTCCTGTTGACGAGCAGCTTCTTTTATGGCTGTTTGGTCCACAACCAACTCGAAAGCACCAATGGTCTTACCATCAGCATCCTTGAGGGGCATGCCCTCATATTGAATATCTAAAGGCACACCATTGGGCCGTGCCACCGTTTCCCGTTTCACATTTTCTCCAAGACGAATGGCTTGGCCACAGGCGCAGTCCTCCGTATTACAATGGTCTGTCTTAAAAAGGTCGAAACACTTGGCACCGGAAACAGCCTCACGGTCTTTGCCAATAACTTCTAAACCCGCATCATTTAAATACAGGACATTAAAATCTGTGTCCAGGGCCATGATGGTTGCAGGAACCTTACGGATATGGCCTTCTAGGGTGCCCGCCACACTGTTGACCTTGTCCACAACAGACTCCCAGCTACCTTCAAATTCACTGGTGTCAATTTGAGCAAACAGGTTGCCTCTATGGATCTCGTCCTTCATGGCAGCACTCCTATCAAGGAGTTTATGGACCACTTCAATCACTTCTTTGAAGGAGTGCTGAACGTCAGCAATCTCGTCTTTACCAACAACTTGTATGTCCAAGTCAATCCTACCAGAAGCAACTGATTTGGCAGACTTACTTAGTTTTTCAAGGGGCTTGCTAATCGTATTGGCGATGAAGATGGCGATTACAGCTGCAATGGCCGTTACGATCAGGGTGCCAACGATCACATTTTGAATAACCTCAGCCTTGACAGCGTCCAGATCATCGATATAAACCCCAGTACCCACAAACCAATTCCATTGGCTGAAGCCTTTTACATAACTGAGCTTTGGAGCGTCTTTTCCGGTTTCAGGCTTCTCCCATATGTAGTTAACAAAACCCTTGTCCTCATTTTCTACAACGTTGATCATTTCCTGAAAGAGCTTGACGCCATTGGGGTCCTCCAGACCCGATAGGTCTGTCCCCACAAGACCTTGGTTGGGATGTACAACAGCTACCCCATCCATGGAATTGATGAAAAAGTAATTGCCTTCATCAAATCGATTAATGCCTATGGCCGTCTTGGCATAGGTCTGCGCCTCTTCTTCTGTCATCTCACCGCTTGCGAATTTTGCGTATGCGTCTTCCAGTACTGAATATGGAACGTCCACAAGACTTACCAGTCTTGCTTCTGCCCGTTCTTCGACGTTTCGATTGACCATGGGTACAAGTACAAGAGTAATAAACAAGACAAAAAGAAGGACAACTACGGCCGTCATCAGTAGCACCTTGGTGCGCATTCTTAAATTAGACATGGTCCCCTCCTATTCCCCTATGTTACCCTGCTACAATATGTGTCATCGTGGAATTCTTACCCTAAACCAGAGGCCTAAATACCCTTTTTTTAGCTTTCACCAATTTTGGAGAATTGGACAATTTTACTCTAGTTTCCAAATGTCAGTTCCATGCTATAATGGAGTAAACTTTGGAGAGGAGCCCAATTTGTGAAAAAAAGAATTGGCGTCACCCTGATTTTGTTCGTTTTGATCAGTATAGTTTTTGCAGATCGCTATTTATTGGCAGAATACGATCTCAATCTACTGGAATATTTCCGTCGTACGTCTACCTTAACCACAGAAGAAAAAGCCTGGCTGGAAGACCATGGCCCAATTATCTATGCATCGGACCATTCTACCCCACCCCTGAGATATGTGGACGAAACCGGCCAGTATAAGGGGGTTGCCCTGGACTTTCTCCAGGCCATGTCCCTGGAACTGGGAACAGAAGTCACTGTAAAACCCATGGTTTGGCAGGAAGCCTTAGACGCCCTGGCCAAGGGGGAAACAGACATGTGTGACATGTATCCTTCTGCTAAACGGAGTCAGTTTTATGACTTCTCTGACCCCATCTACTACCAGCGGGGTGTTGTGGTCATTCCTAAGGACTCAGATATCCAGTCCCTCGACGACCTCCACACAAGGACGGTGGGCACCCAGCAGGGGGACTATGTAAATGACTTTTTGATCAGCAATTTTAATGGCATTCGCTTCCACCTATTCAAGGACTATACCGATACCATGGCG
>CAYFHQ010000134.1:0-8367 GCA_964342805.1 uncultured Peptostreptococcaceae bacterium
TTTTCTGCCGAGACCCGTCATGTCGTTCACGTCTGATCGGGCATGGTCATCTATTATTTTATCATATGCGGAGTAGCCATTGATCTTTTTCATATCTTCAACTCAAACCCTTCTTCATTGGTCAACGGCTTCTGGCTTGCCTGAATGGGCGCTCGCTTGGCCATGTCAAAGTGGTTGACATGGGCCACTTCATTTTCATTGAGGGGGAGGAAATGGACCGGCCCCGACTGGTAGCCAATGTCCTCAAACTCCTTTTTCAATCCATCTAAGAGGGGGGACATAACCGACTCAAGTCCGCCATTGTCATTCTTCACCGTGAGGGTCAGCTGGCGATCTCTGGCCTGAATGCGGATACCCGTCTCCCCATATTCCTTGAGTTCAATACTGAAATAGAGGGTGGAATTTTCCCAGTCCATCTTGTCGCCATTTTTGCGGCTATTGACATAGAGTTTCATATCCTTCACTTCCTGCTGGACCTGGAGGGGGATATTGAAAAAGAGGGTCTGGGTGTCACTTTTTTGGTCCAAGCGGTTGAGTAATTGCTGACCGATCAAGTTGCCAAGAGCCTTGGAAGCCCCTGAAACCGCCCCTCTGCTCGACGGGTCTTCGTCTTCTATCATTTTCATAAGAACAACCTTTAAGTTGTCCTTTACGTCCGTGTCCATGAGGTTGTTCTTGTTGCCCTGGAGCTTCTCAGAAACCTCTGCCTCATGGTTGAGGCCCATGTTACTGAGGATTTCCATGATTCCTCTGGCAGATGCGCCCTGGCCGGCAACCACTTGAGCCCCGGGCTGCATGTCCATGGCGGTGGCCAGTTGGCCAGCTGCGAATACCTTGACTTTTTGGTCAGACGGCTTGAAAACAGCCATTTCTATGTGCTGTTTCACTTCCATCACAATTGCCTTGGCCTTGCCCAGGTCTCCTGCAGCCATCCACTTGCGAGCTTCTTGCAGGCGGCTGGAGTCAGTGATCAACTGTTTTTCCAGTTTCATGTCAGTATAAAGGGGAACATCACTTTTCATGATGGTTTTATCTAAAAGTTCGATGGCCTTGTCCACAGCTTCAGCCATTTCTTGACGGCTTCCACCCTCCATTTGGTCAAGGGCCTGGTTGAGGTTGGAGAGGACATTTCTTTGCATGTCCACAAACTCAATACGGACAGACTCCATTTTTGCCGTCACTTCCTCAACGAGGAACATACGGACCGGTGGCGTTCCCATGGCTGTGGCAGCCAGTTCAGCAAAGCTGGACCCGTCTGCGCCCAGTCGGTCGACCACGTCTTCAATGGCCTCGTCTAATTGGTCCAACAAGTCGGCCATGTCAGCCTGGCTAATCCCCTCTGCATCTGTTGGGGTCGGGGTGCCTTCTGCACCCGTGAGACTTACCTCTGCAGGGGCTGGGTCCACTTGGTTAGACCCTTGTCCTGCAATCGGTTGGGTCTGACCCGCCTCACTTTGTCCCAAGGTCTCCACCAGGTTGTCTTCCATGTTTTCCACTGCCTCAATGAGCATGGCAGCAAAGTCGTCTATGGACAGGCTTCCAGCCAATACTTGGTCTGCTAAATCCAGTAGGGACTGGACCTGGTCTATGGTGGCTTCCATGCCCAGCATTTTTTGCAGGGCCTCTGGTACGCCCTGCTTAAAGGTGGCGGTTAGGACTACGCTCATTTGCTGGACGGTAATGACCTTGTCACCGTCTTTCACCGTAATGGTCGTCATTTTTGCAGTAACACTGACGGTGGAACCTGGACCTAGTTTCTCTGCCAGCTTGTCGGCAATGGCCTCAACAGGGTCTTTGCCCTTGGCCACGTCAGCCTTGATTTCTTGGATGACACTGTCGGGAATGCCAAGGCCCTTCATGACCTTCTCCCAGTCCGCCTTGTTGATTTGGTCGTCACTGAGGGACTCCACAACTTCTTGGGCATTGGCTGTATCGTTTAATGCAGAATGGACTGCATTTAAGTTTTCTTGTGTGAGTTCTACACCTTTTTCAGCGGCAATTTCTACGGTTTGCAACTTGCTTTCGTCACTTCCCTCGGCGTTTCTTAAGAAGTTGTCAATCTGCTTGAGTTCCTGGCTCCCCACCTGTGTACCGCGGGCATTGAGGCGCTCAACCGCCTGTTGCATGACCTTGGATGGCTTGATCCCATGGCTTTGTAGGAAGCCTGGGGCCACTTGTTGCTTGCCACTATTTTGAACTGTATTTTGCTGTTGCACATTGGTGCGAAACATATTCTGAAAAATACGCATAGTTCTCCTCCATTCACGTTCACTATGAATATCGGCATTTTGCTGGGCTTCCTTAAGGTGACTTGGTCTTTTGACACCACAAAATGTAAACATCAAATGGCACCTAGAAGGGAAGAGAAAACTGCGAGGATTGTCGAATTTGGTGATATTACCCATTTTGATCTATAATACTAAGGACGCTGTTTTCTGAGTGGTAATTCTGACAGGATTTTTATAAGAAAAAGGATATTATTTCTTAATACTCCTTTAACTTGTTTTCACCCTGTCCATGAGTTACGCTCATATTGTCCGGTGGACCACCTCCAAGCTATACATGGAGTACACCAGACTGGCATTCTATTTACATACTATTTAGGGGGTTCTTATGGATCAGTATTTATCAAATTCCTGGCGACTGCTATGGAAAAAACAAGGAATTCTTTTCTGGATTCCAGGGGTGATATCATTTGCTCTAGCAATCATCGGTATGATTGCGGCGGTTGGAACTGTTGTTCCGTCTATGATTGCCTTGTCAACCTACTCAAGCTTCAACAGCCCAAGCAGCATGGACGCTTTTGAGGCCATGTCTGGTTTCTTTGGCTTCATGATCGTGTTTTACATTTTAGCTGCTGTGGTCGGTGCATTTATCCACTCTGCTAACCTAAATGCCCAGGAACGTCTCATCCGAGGCGAGGATATGACTGCTGGCGACTACTTCCGCGGCCTTACCCGCTGCCCAGGACGACTTATTCTCCTGTGGCTAGCTACATTCGGCCTGGTTATGGGTGCCTACCTGGGTGCTATCCTGGTCTTTATCCTACTGGGTATGATTCACGTTTCCATGGTGATCATCGGCGGGATTGCTGCCTTTGCAGTGGCCCTATACCTGATTACCAAGCTATACACCTTGGACACCCATTTGGTTGCTGACGACGCTGGTGCCCTGGAGTGCTTCAAGCTGGCATGGACCTTCTCCAAAGGCCGTGCAGGCAAGATTTGGGCTCTGATTGGCCTTTCCATCGCCATTGCTATTGTGGGTTCCCTGGTGAACCAAATGTTCTCCTTTGTAACAATGGGTAGCATGGGCACAATGGCTTCACCGAGTCTGGACCCAATGACTATTATGTCGGCCATGATTCCTACTATGATCGGCAGTACGCTTGTAAACTTCGCCATGAGCTTCTTTATGAAGTGGCTAGAAGTTGCAAAGATGAACATGGTCATTGCAGAAACTTACACGCCTGATCCTATGGATGAGGACGACCTACTGGAAGAAACAACGTACGCTGCTGAATAAGCACCGGACGTCGCATTACACTCTACTACGAAAAAACCATCGGCCCCTAAGCCGATGGTTTTTTGCTGTTTATTCTAATGTTTAGCTTTCATTACATTTAGACGACTTGGTATTAAGCCACCTTGGCCGTCTTGACCCGCCAAGCACCCAGGGCAATGAGACCAAAGCCCATGAGGCCTAGGACCAGGAGGTTGACCTGGATGTCTGCCCAGCCAGCCCCTTGCATGGTCACTGCCTTCATGGCTTCAAGAGCCCATTTATGAGGTGTAATATTGGAAAGACCCAGTAGGATCTTAGAGGTCACGATTTCCAGGGGCCACATACAACCACCCAGCATGGCAAAAGAGGTCAGAATGACCGGTGTCACCGCTGACAGTTGGCCATGGTTTTTGAGGAAGGCCGCCAGGAACATGCCTAGACCGCTGAGGGCAAAAATGTAGAAGGCTGAAATCACCAGCAGGATACCTAAAGAAGGTCCCCAGTTAAAACCGTAGAGGAACTGGCCCCCCAAGAAGATAGACCCCAGCTGGATACCACCTAGAACAAAGGTAGAGATAATGGTGCCCAGCAGGACGCTATAGGTGGAAATGGGGGACACCAAGAGCCGTTGCCAGGTCTTCCACCGCTTGTCATTGAGGATCTCACCAGCCCCAAACACGATAGTGTAGGCGGCAAAGAGGAGCATGAAGCCAAAGAATCCATGAATCCGGCCGTCATAGTTGTCCCAAATGCTGGACAGGGCCCGCTCTTTAACTGTAAACATGTGGTGGTCAGCCCTTTGGTCAGCCATGGCCTCCATGGCGACACCGGGAGCTACACCCAAGACGCCAGCCGCCTGGTCCACTTGGCTGTCAAAGGCCAACTGGGAGGTTACGGTGCCCAGTAAGTTTCGGATATTCATGATCTCCACATCCTGCTTAACAGTGAAGATATTCAAGGCACCAATATTGTCAGCTGAGAAGTCGGGCTGCAACTGGATGGCAGCTACCGCCTTACCTTCTTTGACATTAGCCTGTGCTGTGTTCTGGTCCAGGACCACAATCCGGTAGGCCTCCTTGTCTGCCAACCGTTCAACAAAGGTTTCACTCACTGGATTGTTGGCCTGGTCAACCACATAGAGGGTACGAAGACTGGACCCCGAAAGGGTTGAGGTCATGGCGTAGACCATCACCAGGGAAAGGGCCGTCATGACCGCTATGATCTTCCAATCGTCTTTAAGAAACCGCAGTCTGAGCTTTAGGATTGTCCACATGGGTCTTGCCTCCTTCCCGGTTTAGAACCATAATTGCTAGAACACCAAATACAAGGGCGTTGCCCAGTAAAATCAGTAGATAGTTGCCAATATCACCAAGACCATTACCCGTAGCAATGTTCAAATAGGCCTTTAGGGCCACCCCATTGAGGGGGAAGGAACTGAGGGCTTGCAGGGCCTTGGGCAGGACGCTGACTGGAATATAAGCTCCACCCAGTAGGCCAAGCACCTGGAAAACCACACTTTCCATCAGGTTGGCAATCCGGGTGTTTTCTGACAGGAAGGTCAGGGCTGCAAAGAAGGTACCTAAGGCAGCGATGGCCAGGGCCGTAAAGAGAGTCACTACACCCAATGAAACCGGGTCCCCCCACTGGACACCCAGTACCAAGGAGGAGTATAGAATTAGGGCAAGAATTTGCAATACAGCCAGGCCAAAGACCACTGCAAACTTACCTGCTAAAATCGCATATCTGTTGACGCCTGCCACCAGCATCCGGTGCCAGGTATAATTGCGTTTTTCCGTGAGGAGCAAGTAGGAGCCTCGTCCCGCTGAGAAGAGAAGGAAGAGGGTCATCATGGAAATGGAATAGTAGGTCCGTGAGTCAATCACAGGTCGTTCATTGGCTGACTGCAAGTCAATGGCTATGCTTTCTTTTCCGCTGACATTGTCAAACAAGGCCGTAATAGCCTTTGATATCCCTTCCGTGTCCCCCACTTGAATGCCCGACTGAATGAGTACATTCTTGCCTATGGCCTGGTCGGTCATTTGGGAGAAGAAGGACTCAATGATTTGACTGGCAATACCTGAACTAATGTTCATGTCAGGATTCCGTAAAATTTCAATTTCCACTGGACTCTGGAGGGTCGTCAGAAGGTTAATGTAGGCGCTGGACTCGAAGTTTTCCGGCAGAATGACCACTGCTGCCAGGTCCCCATTATCCAGGCGCTGGAGCGCATCTTCTTGGGTCATGACTGTGGAAACCATAATGTCCTTTATGTCTTCATTGCCCAGAAGGTCCTCCATAAAAAGTTTGTGGACGTTGAGGTCCTGGGCCTGCTTGACCAGGGTCGCCGGGTCCCCGCCGTTGAGCATGCCCGCCAGGAGGTTACTGGTGATTTGGTTTTCAAAGTCCACTACACCTTGGCCAGGTGTATACTTCTGAACCACACCAATTTCAAACTGTTCAATGGCGGGGTCGTCTGAAAAACTACTGCTGAGGGCAAAGGACAGGATGGTGGTCAGCACAATGGGCATGGCGATGATCACCAGCAGGGTCCGTCGCTCGCTGAGGAGTATTTTCAGGTCTCTACTTAATATATGCAGGAGCATGTGTCCCTCCTAATCCCGTAGGGCCTTGCCTGTGAGGTGCAAGAAAACAGCCTCAAGGTTGGGCTTGGTTACTTCGACATTTTCAACGTTCAGGTCCGCTTGGAGGGCCAGGTCAAGGATTTCTTTAATAAGTCCCTTGCCGTTGACTGACTCAACGATTAGGCCTTGGTCTTCCAGACGGGTGGACTCCACGGCAGCCAGGCCTGCAACGGTTTGCTGGATGGGTGCTGGGTTGCCATCAAAATGAACAGAGATGGTCCGCTTGCCCCCGATAATGTCCACCAGTTGGTCCTGGGTACCTGCGGCAATGACCTTGCCCTCGTCCATGATCTGAATGGTGTCACAGAGGTACTCGACTTCCTCCATGTAGTGGGAGGTATAAATAATGGTCATGCCCGCTTCATTAAGCTGTTTGACCGTGTCCAGGATGTGGTTCCGTGACTGGGGGTCAATGCCCACCGTGGGTTCGTCCATGATCAGGAGTTCCGGTTCATGGAGGAGGGCCGCCCCGATATTGAGTCGGCGCTTCATGCCGCCGGAGTAGGTTTCCACCTTGTCCTTAAGCCGGTCACCGATCCCGATGACTTCAGAAACCACCTGGATTCTTTCTTGGAGTTTAGACCCCCTTAAGCCGTAGGCCTGGCCCCAGAACTTCAAGTTTTCAAGGCCCGAAAGGGTCGGGTAGAGTGCTATCTCCTGGGGGACGATCCCCAAGCGTTTTTGGATATGCTTTGGATTCTTTATCACGTCTTGTCCGTCAAATAGGATCTCACCCTGGTCGGGTTTGAGCAGGGTCGAAATCATGGAAATGGTCGTCGATTTGCCGGCCCCATTGGGTCCCAGTAAACCAAACACCTCTCCCTTTTCCACTGAAAAGCCAATGCCATTGACCGCTTTCACCTGGCCATACTGCTTTTCCAATCCCTTCACTTCCAAAATCGCCATATTATCACCTCGTCGATTCTTCTACTGGTTTCATCTGTTGATTATGCTTATGAATTGCGTCTCTGAGTCACACCTCTGAGTCACGTCTCTGGATCACCTTCCTAAGCTAATCCAGTCTTCTTATTGGTTGATCAAGTTCTCAAAACTCGCCGGCATATCGGTCTTCAACTGGTCCACGGTCAAGGTATTGTTTTCATTGAGCTCGGGGAGTTGAATGTTCTGGTCCTTGTTGATCTCGTAAATCTTGCTGTGGAGTTCAAAGGTCATGTGGGTCATGGACCCTGGGCCTGCGTCCGTAAACTGGAGTTCAAAGTTGATGGTCTCGTCCACAATGTAGCCGTCCACATCAATGTAGTCCACCAACTGGATCTTGGCGATCTCCACTTGGTCCACCCAGTCTGACAGTATGGCCTTGAGGTCAAGGCTTGCCCCTTGGTCACTTGCCTCTGCCTGGGTCTTTTCTAGATAGTCCTGGACTTGAGGATCGTTCATGATCATATCAGCTGTTTGTCTAAAGAAGGCTGTCAGGGCCTGGGGGTCTGGGCTAATGTCATACTTGGTTACCCGGACTGCACCCTCTGGGGTTTCCAGAATGTCTTTTTCCCCTCGGACCACTTGGCCACTGAGGACCATGTCATTCCAGTCCTTTTCAATCTGTTCAATAGTCTCCGCTGTGACCATGTTGTTGTAGTCCACTGGAGCCGTGTTACTGGCCTCGTTGAACTTTTGAAGTTCAGCCAGGGTCATATATTTTTCAAGGACAGGCATTTTGATGACTGCTTCCTGGCCTACCTTGATAAACTCACTGCTAAATCCCATACCGCCTAGGCTAATAAAGAGGTCCATGGCTGTGGCTTCCAGGGCCGAGTCATAAGACGTTGTGGATTCAAAACCAACATCCTTAAAATTGTTTAGCTGACGCTTGACTTCCTCAGAAAGCCCCTCGTCATTGAAGGTATAGGACATGTTCATTTCCGTAATGCTCTTTGCCCGCTCAATGGTTTCTGTCTTGGCCACTGCTTCTTCATAGGCTTCGTAACCTGAGGCCTGGCATCCTACTAAAAAGACCACTAGGGTCAACCATACGACCAACAATCGTTTCATGTCATCCTCCTTTTTGGATGTCCTTAACAAGTATTTCGTGATGCTCCTCAGCCTTCCCTCTCCAGTTGGAGAAGATTTGGCTTTTAAGCACCTTCCTTGTCTTTATTATAGTAAGCCCAGGTGGCCTCTTCGTCTATCGCTGGTCACTGGATGGTCGATAACCCATGACTTTTGGCACAAAAACAGCACTGGGTGCCTGCCTACAGTTAGG
>CAYFHQ010000135.1:0-8367 GCA_964342805.1 uncultured Peptostreptococcaceae bacterium
AATACGAATGGCCCCTACCACCTTGTAGGGCCTAGCCTGCCAGGTTTGACCGCCATCGGTCGACACATAGGTATCCTCAGCGTAAATGTCTCCCTGGGTGGCTGCCACGATCAACTGGCCGTCGTTGGTGTCAAAGTCCGTCACATACTTGCCCGGTGGATTAATCTTCGTCCAGGTTTGGCCCCCGTCGTCAGACCGAATGAGGCCTGCAGCCTTACTATGGTCGGCGTGTTGGGTACCCAGGGCAAAAATCGTGTTGCTGGACACGGCCTCCATCCGGTGGTAGGCGCTGTAGTCAGCCGCCTCAGGTGTTGAGGTTCGTACCCAGTTTTCCCCACCATCGGTGGTCTTAAAAACCCCACCCTTAAAGAGGTTGGTGGTCAGCTTGCTGGAAGTAAAGGAGGCCTGACCCCCTGTTAATCCAATATAGAAGGTGTCATCATCATTGGGGTCCATGGCCAGGGTGCCTGCAGACCCACTGGTAAAACCTGTCACCTTCCGGGTCCAGGTGTGACCCTGGTCGTCAGATAGATAAAAACCTCCATAAGCACTGGGAAAGGACCCTTCTGCGGGACCGGGTGACGTGGCAAAGGCCGCCACATACCGGTTGGGATTGTTCTTGCTAATGCGAATGTCATAGAACTCTGGATACCGGTAGAGGCCCACATTGGCTGTTAGTAAGCCCTTGCGGTACCACTTCCAGGTCTGGCCTCCGTCTGTGGACTGGAGAATGCCATTGTGCTCTGTTCCCACTGCAACCACCTGGTCATTGGTGGGGTCTACGGTCAGGGCCTTAAACAACTGGTCATTGAAGGACCCGTCGGTTAGGCCATCTGGTCCAAGGACATAACCCGGCACTAAAAAGGGACCCTGTCCCTCGAAAAGGTCAATAAAATGATTGCCGTCACTTTGGCGGTAATTGATGCCGATGTTCAGCCCCTCGGCCATGTATTTGAGGGGAATTAATGTCCGTCCATTTTCGATAACGGCAGGGGTGTCCATGGTAAAAATCCGGTCTTCCATTTTCACCATCCGCTTGCCTATGGTAAAGGTGAGTTTGCGGTCATTTCCTGACACAATGACTTCCCGGGTTGGGCCGACCCACTCCACTTCATAACCCATGTCCCTGGCGATATAGAGGGGAATCATGGTCCGACTGTCTATGATCACTGGAAGCTGGTCAGAAAATGCCAATAGACTGCCATTATATTGAATGGTGAACTTGCCCTCACCGTAGGTTGCCTGGTTGACACAAAACCCTAGGGCGATGACCACCAAAACTGCTAACAATAAGACTTTCACATTATTTTTCCCCATAAAAAAACACCTCCATATAGATTCCTACCCCAGTACACAAAAATTATGTGCCCGGGGCAGGAATCCGTGAAGGTGTTTCCACGGGAGAGACTATTCGGTTTGGGACAACCGATGGGAAATTTCCGATAATCGCAAGTAGTACTGGTAGTACATGGGCAGGACAATGACCTTTTCCACAAACTCAAAGATATACATGAGTATGGAGAAGACCGTCCCATAAACCAAAGGACCCTCGTCAACGATAAACAACATACTGAGGACAAATACCCCCATTGAGATCACCGTGACAATAGAATAATTGAAGACCTCCAAGTCAGACAAGTGGATATTGGTTTTCATGATCCCAGTCATGAAGGTCTGCATGGGTCCCCGCTTGCGGGTTTCAATGGTAGCCACAAGGGTTTCCATTTGGTCGTTGTAGTCCTTGTTGAGCCGGAGGTTCCGGTTGGCAGTTAAAACATACACCAGGGAGATAAGAACCATGGACCCCAGACACAAGAAGAAAACATGGATATTGATGTTCCAAATGATGATCAATATCCCAATGACCCCAACAAAGCTAAAGACGATGTCTGGAAAGGAGTTTTCAAAGAACTCCACCAGTTCGGTCAGCTAATTAATCCGGGCAGAAATCTTGGATGTAGAGCTATTTTGATCATTTTCCTTGTCCACCAACTCCATGGTAATGGTCTGATAGATCTTGGCGTAAATGCGGCTATCAAAAAACCGCCGACCAGACCCGATAACAAGAGAGGCAAAGATCAAGCCTACCAGCATGTAGAGTCCCTGGAAGGACTTGTCCATGAGGTCATTGATGGCAAAACCGATAAAGAGCGGATACAGCAGGGCACAGGCCAGTTCCAAAAGAACAAGGCCAATGGTTACGCCTATTTTCCAGCGGAACCGTTTAAGTAGGGTAAATAAACTAAATTTCATGTTCTCCTCATTTTTCACTTTCTACCTCCACCCTACACCTTAGAGCCACTTTAAGGTCAAGAAAAAACACCCCAAGAAAGTTAGATTTCTTGAGGTGTTTCAGAATGAACTGTTCTTTCAGTTTTTATGCTTGGGACTACTTCTTTACAACTACAGCTTCGCCCATGCCGCCACCGATACATAGGGTAGCAAGGCCTGTCTCAGCGTCACGCTTGATCATTTCATGGATCAGGGTAACCAGAATACGAGCGCCAGAAGCACCAATTGGGTGACCAAGTGCAATGGCACCGCCATTTACGTTAATGATCGCTGGATCAAAAGCAGTGTCCTTGACAACCGCTAGGGACTGAGCCGCAAAAGCTTCATTGGCTTCCACTAGCTGAATGTCGTCCTTGTTCATCTTTGCACGGTCAAGAACCTTGGAAACTGCATTCACAGGACCAATACCCATGATAGATGGGGCAACACCTGCAGAAGCGTGGGCAACAATACGAACCAGCGGCTTCACACCCAGTTCCTCAGCCTTTTCAGCACTCATCACAACCAGGGCAGCTGCACCATCATTAATACCTGACGCATTACCCGCTGTAACTGAACCATCCTTCTTAAAAGCAGGACGTAGTTTAGCTAGCTTGTCAGCCGTAGAACCACCACGGATGTATTCGTCTGTATCGAAAACGACAGGATCATCCTTACGCTGTGGTATCACAACGGGAACGATCTCGTCCTTGAACCTGCCTTCTGCTTGGGCAGCCGCAGCCTTTGCCTGGCTGTCAGCAGCAAACTGGTCCTGGGCTTCTCTTGTCAGGTTCCACTGGTCTACAATGTTCTCAGCTGTAATGCCCATGTGGTAACCTTCAAATGCGTCCGTCAGACCATCGTTCACCATAGTGTCAACCAGGGTACCGTTACCCATCTTGTGGCCCCAACGCGCCTTAGGCATCACGTAAGCCGACTGGCTCATGTTTTCAGTACCGCCAGCTACAACGATGTCAGCAGAACCGGCAACGATCATGTCAAAGGCAGTGGAAACTGTCTTCAGACCAGAACCACAAATCATGTTCATTGTCCATGCAGGTACGTGGTTAGGCACACCAGCCTTAATGGAAGCCTGACGGGCAACACCTTGGCCCTGGCCCGCTTGAAGAACACAACCCATGATCACTTCGTCTACATTTTCAGCCTTGATCCCAGCTCGGTCAATGGCCTCTTTGATTACAGTTGCACCTAGATCTACAGCAGAAACATTCTGCAGGCTACCACCGAAGCTGCCGATTGCCGTACGTACCGCCGAAGCAATTACGATTTCTTTCATGTTGGATTTCTCCTTTACTATACAAGTGATTGTCGTTTCAATTGTGGTTGTTAAACAACCATATCTTTTAGATCGTCAGAAATAATCAATTTCGCTTCTGTGGCCGCTTGAACTTCCTCTAGGGTAAACTCAGGGTTCTTTTCAGTAAGCAATAGACCTTTTTCTGTGACTTCCATGACACCCATTTCTGTGATAATCATGTCTACCTTACCCGCTGCAGTCAGGGGTAGGGTACATTCCTTTAGGATCTTGTGGTTGCCCTTGGCCGTGTGTTGCATGGAGACGATTACCTTCTTGGCTCCACCCACAAGGTCCATGGCTCCACCCATGCCTGGAACCAACTTGCCAGGAATGATCCAGTTGGCCAGGTTGCCCTTTTCATCGACTTGTAACGCGCCGAGAACGGTCGCATTCAGATGACCACCACGGATGATGGTAAAGGACATGGCACTGTCAAAGTACATTCCCCCTGGAACAATTGACGCTGGCAGGCTACCTGCATTGGTCAGTTCCGGGTCTTCCTCGCCCTCAGCTGGTGCAGGACCCAGTCCCACAAAACCATTTTCTGAGTGCAGTATAATATCAACACCTTGTGGAATGTAGTTTGCTGCCAGGGTTGGCAGGCCAATTCCCAGGTTGATTACGTCACCGTCGTTAAACTCTTTTGCCACTCTGCGGGCAATAAACTCTTTTACGTTCATCTTTATGCCCCCTCTACGATATGTGTTACAAACAGTCCCGGCGTAACCACGGCATGGGGATCAATGTCACCCACAGGCACGATGGTACCGGCTTCCACAATAACAACCTCTGCTGCTGTTGCCATAAGTGGATTCATGTTTTGTGTTGTTTTGTTATAAGTAATGTTGCCTTTTTCGTCTACTACAGAGCCACCAATCAGGGCCACGTCTGCCTTCAGGGCTGTTTCCAGTAGGTATTCCACACCTTCAACTGTAAGCTTTTGCTTACCCTCTTCGACAACTGTACCAATGCCGATTGGCGTTAACACACCACCTAGGCCTGCACCGCCGGCACGGATACGCTCTGCCAGAGTCCCCTGGGGGATCAGCTCCACGTCGATAATACCCTCCGTCATTTGACGGCCTGTTTCTTTGTTGGTACCGATGTGGGAAGCCAGTACACGCTTGACCTGGCCATTGGCAACCAGTTTACCAACACCCTTGTCTACAAATGACGTGTCATTGGCAATGATGGTCAAGTCTTTTACATTCTTTTCTACCAGCTTGTCAATCAAGCCTTCAGGCGCGCCACAACCCAGGAAACCGCCTACCATAATGGTCATGCCGTCCTTCACCAAAGCCGCAGCAGCGTCAAAATCAATCCGCTTTTTCATTCATACACCTCCGTATTTTTCCTCATCTCTGTATATACGCAAGTGGCGTGCCAAAATAACACCCTAGTCTTTTCAACCCTTTCAGCCGATGCGCCCTGGCTCAAGTCCTGATAGTGTATCAACTTCACTACACTTTCTAACTTGGTCATGCCAGATCAGGCACCTTGTATCTTTTTTGCTACACTATAAGGCATTGTCCACTTTTTCACTGAATATGTGTATCAAATCGACTACATAAAGTAAATTCTAAACACCCTGATACCACGGCGCCCAACTGGGTATTTACAACTTAGGAGGAACCCTATGCGCTTTCGAACAAAACTGCTACTCTTCATTATTCCATTAATACTTCTTCCTATCGTCATTGTCACCGTGATTTTTATTCAGAATACCACTGAAAATGTCTCGACCCTTCAATTTGAACTTATGGCAACCCGCCTACAGACCATAGAAGGACGGGGACGATCGGAGCACGATATCCTGACCCGGCTCAATTTGGAAGGGTCTCCTTTCTATGTGCGTAGTGCCCAGCAAAAACTCTTTGACCTCATAGAAGGTACCCATGTACCTGGAGGTTTTATCTATGTAACCGACTCCCAAGGGGAAATTGTCTACTACCCCAAAGAACGGGCGATCTCAGACGGCATCGTTTCAGCCAATAACGCTCATTTTAGGACCAATAGTTTGCCCAATAGCCCGCATCAATTCAACCTGGCCCAAAGAAGTTATATATCCTTCCACACCCGACTGGAAGAATGGGACTGGGTCATCGTGGTGGTTTCCGAAGAGGAGGTCATATACGCCGGGATCAATACGGCTGTCCGTACCACCATTACCTCTGGAACTGTTGTGGCCATTATTGGGATCTCCTTGCTCTATTTGATCTCCCAAAGTATTAGCAAACCCATTGAACTCTTGATCGACGAAAGCCGTAAACTCAGTGAAGGCCACTTGGACGCCCGGGTGGACATCCGCTCGGGAGACGAGTTTCAAGAGTTGGGCCAGGCCTTCAACGAAATGGCCCAGCGGCTAGACCAAAACTTCAAGCACATTGAAGACCAAATGCGGGAAATCCAGACGGTCACCAATGAACTCAAAGAAAGTGAGTCCACCCTAAAAGGTGTCTTCAACCAAGCTTTTCAATTGGTCGGCCTCATTGACCGGAATGGTCTATTCATAGAAATCAATGACACTGGTGTACAGTTTGTGGGTACCCCCCGGGACCAAATGATTGGCAAGCCCATTTGGGAAACACCTTTTTGGAACCACAGCCCCAGTGAAAAATATGTGATCCAGCGGTTTATCGACCGGGCTCTGACTGGGGAGCTGGTACGGCAGGAACTGCTTTACCAGGGCAAGGTCAACCTGGACTTTTCCATTAAACCGGTCTTCGATGGCCAAGGCCATGTGGTTAAAATGATTGTAGAGGCCAGGGACATAACCGTCCTCAAACACAAGGAAAGGGAACTTGAGATCCTAAACGAAGAATTGGAGGGTCGGATCGTCCACCGGACCAGGGAGTTAACCACAACCAATGAGGAGCTCCTTCGGACCAAGGATGAACTGGAATACTCCATTGGGACCTTGAAGCAAACCCAGGAGCAGTTGATTGAGTCAGAAAAACTGGCCTCCTTAGGGTCTGTTGTGGCAGGGATCTCCCATGAGGTCAATACCCCTTTGGGGATCGCCGTTACCCTGGTGTCCCATATCCACCAGGAAATCAGGGACATAGTAGAAGCCAATGAAGACCGCCGCCTGACCAAGTCTGCTTTTACCACCTTCCTTGACACCATGAAAGAGGAGTCAGACTTGACCCTAAAGAACTTAAAACACGCTTCTGAGTTGATCTCAGGCTTTAAGATGATCGCAGTGGACCAGTCCAGCCATGAAATGCGGCGGTTTGAACTGAATGGCTACTTGCATGAGATCCTCAATACCCTCCACCCCCAGTTGAAGAAAACAAGCCACGAGGTCCTCATAGAGTGTCCAGAGGATATTTATATGGATAGTTACCCTGGAGCCTTATTCCAAATACTGAGTAACTTAATCATGAACACCCTGATCCATGGTTTTTATGAACTGGAAAACGGCCTTATTACCATCCATGTGACTGAGCTGGAAAGCCGTGTCCAGATTGTCTATGAAGACAACGGCCGGGGAATTCCACCAGAGGACTTAAGTCGGATCTTCCAGCCCTTCTATACCACTGCCCGGGGCCGAGGCAGTAGCGGACTGGGACTCCACATTGTATATAACCTGGCCCACAACGTCCTTATGGGAGACCTGACCTGTCATAGCGTGGTGGGCAATGGGGTCATGTTCAACATGACGATCCCTAAAAAGGTAGACGGCTTTGTTCTATAGAAAGGATGTGAACACAATGAAAAGACTCCATAGACCTCCTCTCCTACTGGCCCTGGTATTCCTCATGGTCCTAGTGGGCTGTTCACAGCCGGTTGGACCCTCTACTGAAGGACCTGGCCCCCTTAGCCAGGAAGAAACGCCTTCCAGTGGCAAGTTGGCTGCAGACAAGTCTTTCATAGAATATGCCAACCTCACCCAGGTGGAAGCCTCCTACTTGAAGCAGTTGACCCGTGGCAATGGACTCACCGTGGCTATTAGGGAACTGGACTATGTGTACATGCCCACAGACGACGGGTCCATTAACGGATTTAACTACAGGCTTTTATGGGCCTTTTCCCAAGAAACTGGGGTGAACCTTGAACTCAAGTTCATTGATTCCTTCAGCCAGTACTTTGAAACCAATGGAACAGTCCCTGAACATGTCCAAACGGACGCCACGATCATATACATTCCTGACCTCCTTCAAGAAGTAGACCTCTACTGCGACGTTCTTACGGTTGTCCCCTGGCGGGAAAAACTCTTCCGCTTCGTCAAGACGGTACCGGTCAGAGAAATGCTCGTCGTTCGTGAAGGTGAAGAACTGACCAGCCTCCACCAGCTGGATGGAAAAATCGTCACCAATATCAAGGACACCTCCTACGAAGCCACCCTCCGGGGCCTTCAAAGGGACCTCAATATTGACTTTGACTACGTTTATGTGGAAGCCGACTTCATGCAGCAGGAAAAACTCCTCAATGGTGAAGTAGACGTGGTCATCCAGGACTCCCTTGTGGCCCTAAATGAGATCAAAAAACACGAGGGCCTCAGCATGACCATTCCAGCCAGTCCCTTGCAACACTTGGGCTGGGGAGTCAAACATGACGACGTGATCTTGGGGGATATACTGGACAAATTTATTATTTATGCCCAGGACTCGGGCCTTCTGGAGGAGATCTGGCAGGATGAGTATGGGATTACCATGTTTGAGTATTTGCAGTTGATGTCTGGGGAGTGATTGGGACCATACACACGCGTGCAGTCGTAGGAGCCTATGTTCCTTGCGCCTTGCTGGGCTACATACACGCGTGAAGCCGTAGTTTCA
>CAYFHQ010000136.1:0-8350 GCA_964342805.1 uncultured Peptostreptococcaceae bacterium
GTTATGATCAATAGGAATGAGGACAAATGACAAAAGCACTTCGAGACCAGGTAGATAAACAACGGATTTTCCGTACTGTGATGGACTTGGAAGGTCCCAAACATCCACTGGATAATCCTGTCGAACTGAACGAAGCAGCACTTTATATAGAAAAAGAAATGAAGGCCATTGGTCTAAAAACAGAAATCCAAGAATTCTTCATCGAAGGGTTTGAAGAGCCTTTTAAAAATGTTGTGGGCTACCTAGGGGACCTTACCAGACCGGCCATTGTTCTTGGTTCCCATTATGACACGGTTCGCAATTCACCAGGAGCCAACGACAATGCTTCTGCTGTGGCGGTTTCCCTGGAGGTGGCGAGGGTTCTTTCGACCTTGGACAGCCCACCGCCATTGATTGTTGCAGCCTTCACCTTGGAAGAAGGCCATCCAGGCATGATGAGGGACTTGGAAGATCGTCATATGTCCAGTGGCATATTGGACCCCAAAAAACGACTGACAAGTCCAGAACTCCTAGGATTTCGCAAGGACATTCGTAGGTGGAGAAATGCCAATCAGTCGGTTCGGCCCCTGGAAGCCTACAGGGCCATGCGGAGTGAATGGACGTCTCTTAGTCCACTGAAGGTGGCTTACTTGGACAATGTAATAGCGGTCTATGAGCAATATGTGGCAAAGAATCCACTGTTCAATGCCATATTTACGGCTGGGAGCATGGCCTTTGTAGAGAATTTGAAGGACACACAAACAACCATTGAGGGTCTGATAAACTTAGACTGCATTGGCTGGCACAGTGAGGAAAGAAACTCACAGAAGAAGCTTCCCTTGTCGCCAGACATGATTAAGATGGCGACCACCCACCGGGTAGACCCAGCTGAGACCATTGGCAATTATGTGGCTGCAATCGGTGATATGAACTCCAATGACCTCTTTAGCCGGTTTATGGACCAGGTAGCTTCACCTGAGATCGACATGCCGACTTTGGGTCTACATATTCCTGCAGACTATAAGAACATTTTGCATATGGCCCCCGACGTTCTGCGGTCGGACCATAGCCCTTTTTGGATGGAGAACATTCCAGGTATTTTCATTACCGATATGGCGAATTTCCGTTCAGACTATTATCATACGGGTGCAGACACCTATGACAATATGAACTTTGACGCCTTGGTCAAGGTAACCCAGGCTATCATAGCCATGCTGGTATAGGTATTAACTTGTCTAATAAAAGAATCCATTAATGATTGAAGCACCTTAGAGTTCAAAAAACTCTAAGGTGCTTTTGTTATGTTCGGATCTGTTCTTCAATAGGAGCTTTCGAAGTGGCCAGGTAGTCGTCTAAAAACCTTGCAATGACCGCCTGTTCAGCTTCTGAATACTTCCCGACAAAGGCTTCCATTTGTGCCTCAAAGTGATCGTGGAGTTGTCGGTGAACGGTGGCCAGTCGTTGACCCAAGGGGCTGGCCTTATACAGTTTTTCCTTTTTATTGTTGGGAAGGGTCTCCATGGTGACCAAGTCCAGGTGTATGAGCTTCTTGGCTACTTTTGATACGGTTCCTTTTGGTATGGTTGTTGTCAGGGATATATGAGCACAATTTATGGGTCCTGATTGGTCTATACATTCTAGGATGTGCAACATGTGGATGGTCATTTTGGGCAGGGTGGCCTTAACGGCCTGGTCCTTTGCTTTTGCTAACATCCATTTCATTTCGTCATCATAGCTGACAGACCCGTGGGAGAGCTGGTTGGCCAGATTTTTCATGCCCTGAATGATTTGATGTGTATTACTGAAGATCTTGTTTTCCATGGTGCCCCCTTTACTAAACCCAGTATAGCATGTTCACCGATATAAATATAGTTTCCTAGAAACAATGTTGACAAGGAGGTTGTTTTCGCATAATATTGTTTCGTGGAAACATTATCGAATTTTGAGGAGAAGAAGATGAAAATACGTCACGTCGTTCAAGGGGCATTTTTAGGTTTGTTTGTTTTGTTGGGGACAAGCCGCATCGAAATTATGGCCAATATGGTTTTAGTCATCACCCTATTGGCAGGGGCAGTTTACTGTGGTTGGGTCTGTCCCATGGGTTTTCTGCAGGAAATGATGGCCAAGGTCAGTGGAGTCCTGGGATTTAAGAGGGTGGTGGTACCCAAAGAGGTGCATAAGTTAGTTCGCAACTTAAGGTATGTCTTTTATGCCATGTCGGTGGTCAGTGTGGGTGGGATTTTCATGCGGTTTATGAGTGTTGAGCCTTACGGCAGCCTGACCCTCCTGATCAGCGGGAGGGGGATCAGTATGGCGGCCCTCATGTTCCTGTGTCTGTTTTTATTGACCAGTTTGTTTATTCCCAGGTTCTTTTGCAAGTATGTCTGCGTCCAGGGGGCTAGATACTCCTTGCTTTCTTTTGGTCGCGTCCTTGCCATTGAAAGAAAGGACACCTGTGTCAATTGCAAGCTATGTGAAAAGGCTTGTCCAGTGGATATTGAAATCACAGCGGTGGACCGGGTAGAGGACATGGCCTGTATTCGGTGTCGGGAATGCAAAAATGCTTGCCCCGTGGAGGGGACATTGACTTTGGAGCGTCGTCTGAAGCCGACTCGTTTATTCCTGCCCCTCCTGGTCTTGATCCTTATGTTTCACCCGGGTCTACAGGCTGCAGCGGCTGTGGCAGACTATGACATGGACAAGCGCCCCCCTGGGGCTGAAATCCTGACGGGTGAGGGACAGGGCTACCAGAGTCAGATTGTGGTGGACGTTGCAGTCATGGGCCATGAGATCATTGGGATTGCTGTGACAGACCATGGAGACACCCTCCGCTATATGAACCGGGCAAGGGCTGTGCTGGGTCAGATCGTAGAAATCCAGCGGACGGACGTGGATGTGGTTTCAGGAGCTACCCTGAGTTCTCAAGGTTTAATCGAAGCAGTTGAAGACGCCCTGAGCGGCAGGTAATCTCTCTGATTTTGGTCAATAGTAAACAAGAGTAAACAAACATATTGTGATTTCGTAATATATTTGGTAAAATAGTCCCGGCTAACTAATACTTTTTGCGTATGTTTTATATCTTTGCACATATAAGAAGAAATGCGCAGGAACGGGGAGAATATGTTTAAACTAAAGCAAGTGGATGCACTGAAGATGGTCTTGCCCATTTTGAAGGACATCATCCAGGAGGACATCATGGTGTCGATTACGGACACCAAAAAGTTCATTGGTTACTGGCCAGGGGATAAAATGTCAGTACCACTGAATCCGGGTGATCCCATTCCAGATGAAGACCCCTTGCGGATGACCATTGATAAGAAGGAAATCATGAAGATGGTCGTACCCAAGGAAGTTTACGGCATGCCTTTTAAGGCGGTAACCTATCCCATTATGGACAAGAAGGGGACGTGCATTGGTGCGGTAGGGTTTGCCCAGAGTCTAGAGCGGGAGTTCCTGACCAAGGACATGATCACGGGGATTGTCCAGCAGATGGAAGAGACCGTTGAAAAAATCGGTGGGATTACAACCAATGCCAATGATATTGCAGAAAAGGCGTCCAACAACTTGGCGTCCGTGCAGGAGACTGCTTCTGGACTACAGGAAATTGCAGACTTTTCTAAGGATATGCGATCGGTAACAACAGAGGCGAGTAAGCTGTCCCAAACCATTCAAGGGGAAACCAATGACGGTATGAAGGCTGTGGAAAACATGGTGTCTGCTGTTGAAAATATTTCCGAGCAGTTGACAGCCGCAACAGCTAAGTTTGAGCAATTGCAGGAGTCCATGCAGTCCGTTGAGAACATGGTGGAGCTGATCAAGTCCATTTCTGAACAGACCAACCTCCTAGCCCTGAATGCCTCCATTGAGGCCGCGCGAGCAGGTGAACACGGCCGTGGCTTTGCAGTCGTTGCAGACGAAGTGGGCAAGCTGGCCAACCAGTCCAATGAGGCGTCAGTGGAGATTACCGACCGGGTGTCCAGTATTAAAGGGGACATTATGGACGTGATTAAGTCCGTTTCCCTGGTAGACCAGGCAGTAACAGCTGGCCGTGAGAATGCCAAGGAAACCGAGGTGAACTTCGTCAACATTCAGGACCACATTGGATCCATGATGGAGTCTATCACCAAGGTAGACAGCTATTCTGAGAGCCTCAGCAAGATGACCCAGAATATCTTCTCCAACACCGACGAACTGGCCAAGGACGTTGAGATCACAGCTGAAAGTGCTTCGGTTATTAATGACCTGGTACAGGACCATACGGCTGCCCTACATAGCTTTGAGGAGGAACTTAAGGTTTTCCGCTGAGAAGATTGTTGGATAAGTGAATAGATTGTTTTTTAGCCCTGCTTGCTTTGGTGAGTGGGGCTTTTTTGGTGGTCATTGGAAGCATATGCAAGAAAATGATAAAATGCCAGTAATAGATTAAAGAGGCCAAACCATGACCAAAATACTCATTCTCGGAGAAAGCGGCTTTATCGGGTCAGCCATGAGCCGGCGGTTACAGAAAATCAAGGTCAACAAGCCTATGGGACCTACCACTCAAAAGTACTTGAACAAGACGGTGTAGAACGTTTTCAGCTAAACGTCGACCAGGTCGATGACTTCCTGGGCCAAGTCGATGCGATCCAGCCAGACGTGATTATCTCCACCATGCGTGGCGATTTTGACAAACAGCTGGACCTCCAC
This sequence comes from uncultured Peptostreptococcaceae bacterium, assembly GCA_964342805.1. Classification (GTDB taxonomy): domain Bacteria; phylum Bacillota; class Clostridia; order Peptostreptococcales; family Acidaminobacteraceae; genus CAYFHQ01. The sequence continues at coordinate 4,666 of CAYFHQ010000136.1, forward strand.
AAAAAGCTTTGTCTTCAGGTCAAGGCCAGTCGACCCTACTTCTTTTATATTTCAACGGCCAACGTCTTTGATCAGGACATGTCGGTTGCCCATACGGAGTCCGATGCGCCCTCTGCGGCCAGCGAATACGGGAAATTCAAAATGGCCTGTGAGGACTTGGTCAATGACCATCTAGACCATGTTGCCATTGTTCGTCTCCCCATGGTATTCGGCCAATCCTGTCGGCGGGTGAAAGAGTTGGTTGAAAGCGCATCGAAAGAAGAAGCCTTGCCCATCTTCCCTGGTCTTAAGTTGAATATTACGACCAATGAGATGATTGCCGACAAGATTAACCACATGGTTGCTACGAGGCCTACAGGAATTTTCCACTTTGGGACGACTGACCGGGTTCACCATGCAAGCCTGTATAAGGAACTGGTGGACAAGCTGAACATTGAAGAGGTCAACCTGGTGGAAGAGACAGACTTGGTGGGAGACTTTTCTTTGATTTCAGAGCGTTTGGACGTCTTTCCTGCTGACTTGCAGGTGACGACGGACCAGGTGGTGGCCCAGTTGGTGGAGATGAATAGGGAAAGCCATGGTAGAAACAGTTAAGACACTTTTTAGACAACATTTCGCTCAAGACCCCTGTGAAACCAAACGGTACACCACAGGTCTAGCCAACTATGTCTACCGGGTGACCCTCGGACAAGACCACTATATCCTCCGCTTGTCTGGTAGCAAAAATGAGCAGAATAATGAGACCTTCTGGATTGAAGCATTGTCGTCTCTGGACATCCCTATTCCCAAAATCCTTCATAAGGGAGAGGTCGAGGGTAAGTCCTACCTGATCCTCAATCATATAGAGGGGGAAGACCTTGGACATGTTTATGAGGACATGGACGAGGACCAGAAGCGGGTTTTGGCTGAAAAGATTATTGGGATTCAGGAACAAGTTTCGTCTCTGCCCCAGGCCAAAGGGTATGGTTTTCTTGCCAGTTATGATGATCCGACCATGAAGAAGTCCTGGAAGGACATTCCCCTGGGGGATTTGAACCGGTCCATTGGTTGGATGAAGGAAACCGGCTATTTTCCTCTTGCCAAGGCGGAGGCCGTGATTGAGCTCTTAGATCATTTTGATCCTTACTTTGAGACCATTGAACCCAGGGCCTTTCTAGACGACATAACCACCAAAAACGTCCTTGTTCAAGGGGGGAAGCTCAGTGGCATTATTGACCTGGACTGGATGTGTTTTGGTGACCGTCTTTACTTCATTGCCCTGACCCAAATGTCCCTCCTTCACTCAGACAGGGACCTGGACTATGTTAAGTGGTTAGTGCATTATCAAGGATTGAGTCCTGAGGAGGAGCGAGTTCTGACCCTCTACACCCTGGTCTTTTGTGTGGTCTTTATGTCGGAGAAGGGCATGGCCTTTAATAAGGACCTGGCCCCTGAGGTGGGCCAGGGGGAGATTGACCAGTTGAATGCCCTGTATGACCATTTGTACAAGCAGGTTGTTGACAGTTTGTAGCCATATTGTCTCTGCTTTGTGTCTATAGACAAGGGGCATGTTGGTACAATGGGAAAGATTGAAAGGGGGAGCCATGCGAATTATAGGACGAATTTTGATCTTTCTTTTACTTGCAGCTCTGGTCTTTGTAGGTGGCTGGCAACTAAGCAAGTCCCGTGACATGCAAGTTTTCGGAGACATGATCAAGAAGGTAGACACAGAGGAAAAAGTGGTTGCCCTTACCTTCGACGACGGGCCCACAAAAAATACAGGCAGGGTCCTTGAGGTACTTGAGGGCTTAGACGTCAAAGCGACCTTCTATTTAACCGGCCGTGAGATCAGTGAGAATATGGACCGGGCCAAGGCCATTGTTCAGGCTGGCCATGAAGTGGGCAACCATACTTATAGCCATCCCCAGATGGTATTGAAGACCTTGTCCTTTGTGGAAAAGGAAGTGGAAGACACCAACTGGCTTATACGGGAAGCGGGCTACGAAGGCCCCATAACTTTTAGGCCGCCGTATTTCAAGAAACTCCTTATGCTACCCTACTATTTGAGTACCCAAGGAACTTTGACGGTATTGGCTGACGTGGAGCCTGAAACCAGTCTCGGTTTCAAAGCCAGTGCATCTGACCTGACCCAGGCGACGGTGGAAGCCGTTGAACCGGGTTCGATCATCCTCCTCCATGTCATGTATGACAGTCGGGAAGAGGCTGTGAAAGCCCTACCGGAAATTGTAGGCAAACTGCGGGACAGGGGTTATAGATTTGTGACCATTGGTGAACTACTTGAGTATGGTAGTAAAACGGATATGAACGAATTAGAGTGAATCAATCGGGGGACAGAATCAATGGAAAAATATACACTCAATTTCGAAGCTACAGGTTGTCCAAATACATGCATGCATTGTTATTGTAGTGATTTAAAGAGACAACCAGAGCTGATCCCTCCTTCAGATATTATGGTCACTGCCCGGGCCTTCCGTGGGGCTATGTCTAGTGATGTGGGTGTACTACTTTTGCAAGAGCAAACCATGTATCCTGACTTCATTACGCTTACAAAACAGCTACGATCAGAGGGTTTCATGCGTAAGACAAACGATGGCTTATTGGTGACCAATGGATTTGGCCTAGCCAGAGATGTGGACTTGTTACAAGAGACGAGTAAGTTGTTTGGTGGCATAAAGATGACCTTGTTTGGTCTTGAAGATGAGCATGACCGATTTGTAAGTAGAAAAGGTCATTTTAATGAAATCCTAAAAGTCACTCAACATGCTAAAACACTCGGATTAAATGTAATCTGGCAGCTGATGGTTTCCTCAAGAAACCCAAGGCAAATGGGAGACCTACAGGCTTTAGCGACTCAGTTTGGTGTCTCCCATTCTTTTGTCACAGCGGGCTACCATTATTCTGGTCAACTGCTGACAAATGCCTCGGCAATCCCGCATCAGGGAACCCTAGATCAAGTTACGGCCAGTGTTTATGAAGTTGCTGAAGGTTCCTTGTTTACGGAAGCTGACTTTTATAAAGGAATAGCAGAAACAAGTGATGAGGGTATTGAGAAAGTTGGACTTACCAATTTGTATGTGGATAGTAGCTTTGATGTGTATCCCCTGAGTGCCATTCGTAAGCCATACAAACTTGGGAATTTGCGTAATGGATTAAAAGAGTTGGTAGACGCCCTTAAAACCACGATTGTCTTCCCATATGGGTCAGAAAGAGAGCGGATAGCTCCTTTGAATCATTGATCCAAGGGTATGGAAACCCTAACTCCTTGGAAATGCATACCAAACAAACCTTGTTTGAAAAACTTATGTACTATAAAGAACTTGACCTCTATAGGTAGTAAGACAATACAGCCCACATCCAACCCAGATCAAAGGATGTGGGTCTTTTTATGCTTATTTGCTCAACTGACAAGCAGTTACCTACAGAATGCAATTAACTTTTTATGCAAATAATAACTAATAAGCGTATAATTAGTTTCAGAGGGTAAAAATGGGCATTTGGATACTGGTACTCTGAAGCAATGAGTGCCACTCTGGCAAACTGCCCATATTAACACAAATTTTGGAGGGCTTAATGAAAAGCAACAACTACAACAAGGGGTTTTTAGCAGCTGCAATACTGGCTGGCTATTACCTGAGGAAATTGCATAATTCAACTTTCAACTTCAACAATTAAAATGCACAACAAA
>CAYFHQ010000137.1:0-8341 GCA_964342805.1 uncultured Peptostreptococcaceae bacterium
AGACCTAGAAGTTGATGAAGAGGAAACCGATCTTGAATTCGAAGAAGATGAGGCGGATTCCCTTGAAGAGACCGAAGACACGCATAACACTGAGGCTGACATGGAAGCTCCAGAGTCAGATGAAGAGGAATCAGAGAAGCCTGACCAGGAAGAATCCGAGCTAGATGATCAAGAGAAAAAGGATACAGATAGTCCGTCAGATGGTGAAAATAAGAATGATGAAGACGCGGAAGATGACAAAGAAGCGGTCATAGAAGAGCCCGATTCTGAGGATGAACCCGATGACGATGACTAGCCCTGCGGGTGGCGGAGAACATGCAAAAAAAGCGGGGAAGCACCCAAGTGGGGCTTCCCCGCTTCTGTAATTTTGATTATTGGTGCATATGATCGCTATAAGCCTTATCCAAACTGGTGATATGGTCTACAATCCATTTGGAGATAAAGAGGAGGATTTCTCTCAACTGAACCTCCTGTTGGTCGGTGTTTTTGGTGATTTCTATGCCAACCAAGTAATGAATAAACTTCATGTGTTGTTCTTTTTGCTCTCCAATATCAGGATAGTCCTTGGCCTCCAGCATTTTTTCCTCATAGTCAAAGTGGTACTGGGTGTACTCCATGAGTTCATTTACCTTTTCCATAATCGCCACATACTTGTTGGACAAGTTGCTGTACTTCAAAAGGTCGTCCACTTCTTTGCCAATGGTGAAGAGGCGCTGATGCTGCTTGTCGATTTCATCGATCCCCACCGAAAACTTGTCATTCCATTCAAACATTCCACCACTCCTCTCTGACTTTCTAGTTTATAGATACCTGAAAGCAGGGGCCGTCAACCATCCAAAACCCAAAACCAACAGTTTATGTCAAAAAGAAAAGACCTAACCCCAATGGGACGACGAGAACTTGTCCCATGAGTTAGGTCTTAAACTTGGTCTACTTTACTGAAAGAGGGGATTAAACTTCCCGCCCCATCTTCTCCACAAGGAACTTGGAGTAAGCCGCGTCGGTCTCCGTAACGTGTTTAGAGATCCATTTTTCAATGAACTGCAGAAGCTCAACTAAGGTTTCCTGGTCGGCAAGATCAATGCGGTCGTAGTCAATCTTGTCTAAGTAATCAATAAAGGTCTGGTGCTCCTTCATGTGGAGGCCCATGTCCGGGTAGTCATACCGCCGCATGATCATTTCCTCTTGGGCAAAGTGGTACTTGGTATAGTCGGAGAGCTCCTTCATGAGCTGGTCGAGGCTTTCTTCTGCTGCCGTGCGATCGTCAGTGTCCAAAAGGGCAACAATGCGATTGCCAATGGTGAATAGCTCTTTGTGTTGGGCATCAATTAGGGGAATGCGTACGGAGTATTGATCTTTCCAATGAAACATAAGGCACCTCTCAGTCTATTTGTCTATGGCTTTTCATTAATTGTAGCATGATCATCCATGGTGGACAAATGAAATCAGCCCAGGGGACAGTGGAGACTACACAAGAGGAAGAGCCTGAAAAGATGCGGTTTTTCCGATATTTTATGAGATATTCATAATTCCATGGTTGGCCCAGGTTGGTATACTAGACCTATAAGCTGTCAAGACCTTGGCCAAAGCAGGAAAGGGCGTCATTCTTTTTTGTGTAGGCAGGGGCGCATCCCTTAAAGGAGGACAATATGCCGTATTTTGTAGCAATATTTGAAATGGTAAACAAAGAAAAGGACAAAGAAATCCTTGATGTACATATCGACTTTTTGAACAAAAACATTGAAGAAGGCAATATCTATGCCAAGGGGCCCTTTATGGACCACACAGGGGGCCTAGTCATTTACAAGATGGACTCCTATGAGGAAGCCAAGACCCTGGCAGAGAGTGATCCTGTCATTGTTGAAGGTACGCGGAAAATGACCTTCAAACAATGGAAAAGCACCTTCCCTGAATAGGAGGTGCCTGTAACCGCTTTTCGGGCTGGGGTGGAAACCTTCCACCCAGTAAAAACCGAAAACTTGAACATGCTATTATGGGTAAATAATAGAATAGTATCAGGGGGACTGACCCGCTCTGACCATTGGGCACTGACTTGCAATGGGCTGGGCGGGTTAGTTATTTTTTGCCTGTTTGTCATGGTAGCTTTCAAAGGCCCGCAGGATAATCAAGAGGACTTCACAAGCCAGTTTCAAGAGCAAGATCCCAATAAGATTGAAGAGGGGGCCCATGAGGGACAGCATATAGGCACTCATGGGAAACATGCCAATCTCCCCAAAGGACACTTGGGTGGCCAGGGTTGTTGCGGAGACTAAGACCCCGGGGATCATGCCTAGAAGAAGGTAGGCTGTTCCTATGTAGAAAATCAGTTTCACAATGCGTTCAGATCGGATTTGGCCAAAGGTCGTCAGCCAATGGACAAAGCCAGGACTGGTTGACTGGTCCTTGCCCAGGCCAGATCTGCCAGCTTCTTCAGAGGCATGGCCTCCATTGGCTTGGTAGGCAGGCTTGCCTGAAGTTTGGTAGGGAGCGCTTTCTTCTTCCCGGACCGAGGCCCTATGATCTCTTTCCTGGGCGATGTTCTGACCCACCTGCTTAAGACCACTGGCCAGTGACCGAAAAACCAGGGTCAAGATCCATGCTGTTGCCAGGGACAAGAGCCCCACAAGGACAATAACCAGGGCAATTTCCACCAAGGGGTGGAGCCTATAAACGATCCGTGTTCCGTTGCTATAGTTGGGTCCTATGTATTTGCTGGTCATTCCAATGACCCGGCCGACCAGGCGACCAATGGGGTCAAAAAAGACTGCAAAGAATAAGCCAAACAAGAGGGCCGATGGCCCATATTTTCGTAACCATTCCTGTCTCATTCCAAATCCTCCTCAGATGTCTTTTACAACTGACACTATCATACCATTACAAGAAAATAATGGAATTGCCAAAGGGGCTTTGTAATGGACCTGTAAAAGAACTGTCAAAGCATCTCCTGAAGGGGACTTCAAACCCTTAACGGAAGAGACTGGCGTCCACCACCATGGGGGCTTGGTCCTCTATGGGGAGGCCAGTGTCATAGTGGAAGTTGCCAATGACCTGGGAAAAGGCTTCTAAAGACTGGTCACTGGCTACTACAGCCAGGGCCATGGTGCAATAGGCCAGTCCTTTTTCAGTGGCCTGGTCCAAGAGATCAAACAAGCCCTCTGTTTTGGCCAGGTCAGGTAGGCAGGGGTGGTACCAGGTGGCACCCGCTTCATTCCCATAGTCGACCCCAGGACGGAGACGGGCAGGGAAGGTGGCTGTAGAAAAAGCACCGGGCTTGCCCGTGGCCCTTTCCACAAGGCCAATGACCTTCCGTTTCCACATGAAGGGATCGTGGAGGAGGGTCAGGACCTGGGCCATGTCCCTAAAGCTGTCCAGGACAATGGTGCCTGTCACAGAGGCCCCATAGACTTCCTTGACGACCTGGGCCACCATGCGGCCTGGCAGGTCCAGGTGTGCGGGATTCATGACACCCGCTGTTATAACTGTCTTCTGGTTGGCATAGGCCTTAGTTTTGGCCACAAGGAGGGTGTCCAAGGACATCTCCATGAGTTTATGATCGTAGGCAGACCCGTCTTTTTTAGACGTATGGGCGGGAATGCCTGAGTAGTAGTAAATAAAAGGGTGGAGGACTTGGTCAGCCCCATAGTGGGTGAGCCAGCCTAGGAAATAGGCCAGGGCGTCGTAGTAACCAGAAGAATCATCCTGGGCCTCTAGTAACCACCGCATACCAGCGGTGAAGAAGGCGCCGACCCTTTCCTTGTGTAGTCGGGAACCAATGGCGTAGGTCTCCCCATTGTCCTTCCAGGGCCACGCATCTTTATAAAAGAAGAAATCAGGTCCCTGGGCGCCCAGGTGGACCAGGTGGCGACGTTTGCGTATTTCTTCCACTCTTGCATTTGCAGGGAGTTGATCGAGTATATGGTCTGCGCAGTAGCAATGCGCCAAAATATCAGGCATGGTACCTCCAAATTTAACACCATTCCGTTTGTGCCTTCCTATTACCCAGTGTATAATTTAAACAGAGCATTCATCAAGGGGGATATATGAACAAAAAGACCGAATGGAGTTGGATTTTCTACGACTGGGCCAATTCAGCGTTTACACTAGCGATCACAACAGCGATTTTGCCGATCTACTTTAAGTCCATGGCCGACAGTGCGGGCATTGCTGCCAACATGTCAACGGCCTACTGGGGCTATTCCAAGTCCGCAGCCACTTTGTTGGTGGCCTTGTTGGCACCCATACTGGGGACCATAGCCGACTACAAGGGTTTTAAAAAGAAGTTCTTTACCTTTTTCCTGGGATTTGGCGTCCTGGCAACGGCAGCCCTGGCCTTGGTACCTGAGGGCCGGTGGGAACTGCTACTGGGAATATTCATTTTTGCTACCATCGGTTTTTCTGGGGCCAATATTTTCTATGACGCCTTCCTGACCGACGTGGCACCCCCTGAGCGGATGGACATTGTGTCCACCCGGGGCTTTGGCTATGGCTATATTGGGTCGACCATACCCTTTATTGTCTGCATTGGCCTGACCCTCATGCACGACCAGCTGGGCATGACCATGGACATGGCGGTGAAAGCGGGCTTTATCATTACTGCCCTATGGTGGGGAATCTTTTCCGTGCCTATGCTGAAAAACGTCAAGCAAGCGTATTACATTGAGCCTGAACCCCAGGCTGTTCGCAAGAGTTTTAAACGACTACTGGAAACCTTGAAGAACGTCAGACAACACAAGATTGTCTTTGTCTTTTTGCTGGCCTACTTCTTTTATATCGACGGGGTCAACACCATTATTTCCATGGCGACCGTTTACGGGACGGACGTGGGGATCGACTCCAATACCTTGCTGGTGGTCCTGCTGGCCACCCAAGTTGTGGCCTTCCCATTTGCCATTCTCTTTGGTCACCTGGCCAACCGTTTTAGCGGCCGCCGGATGATCATCGTAGGCATTATCATCTACATTTTCACCTGCCTGTACGCCTACCAGCTGGACACAGCCTTTGAGTTTTGGGTGCTGGGCATGTTGGTAGCCTCGGCCCAAGGGGGCATTCAGGCCCTCAGCCGGTCCTACTATGGCAAGATCATTCCCAAAGAAAAGTCCAATGAGTTCTTTGGTTTTTACAATATCTTTGGCAAGTTTTCCACCTTCATGGGTCCCTTGATCGTGGCCTATGTGACCCAGGTGACGGGGAGTTCTCAGTTTGGCGTCCTCGCCATTGTTGCCCTCTTCATCATTGGTCTGGTGATTTTCCTGGCTTCTCCCAAACCTGACCAGAAGGTGACCCAGGCAGGGAACCAATCCGCCTAAGACGGAAGAAAAGGGCAAGATGTGCCCGCAAGTTCAGCATTTTTAACCCAACAACAAACACGCCCCGCCGGTACCGGCATTGGGGCGTGTTTTCTATTTGTTTGAATTGTCCTACAAGTCAGTGATTTCAACAAGTATAACCCATGATGAATTGGGTAAAATGTAGGAAGAAAAAAACTCCCCAGATTTAACAAAAAAACTATAGCTTTTCCCCTTGTCCGGCGTTATACTGTTCCGGTGACTTAAATTTTTTGGAGGTAGATGATGAAGGATAACAAACTAAAAGAGTTGTTGGGTAAAGCTCTCTTGTTACTTTCAGGATCGGGTCTGCTGGCCTTTGGCATTACGGCGATCCTACGACCCAATGGACTGATTACAGGAGGCGTTACAGGCCTGTCCATTGTTGTTGCTGAACTGATACAATTGAACTATACCTATCTGTACTATGGCATGACCCTAGTTGTGCTCTTGAGTGCATTTGCTTTGCTGGGCAAGGAAGAAGGGGCTAAGATCATTTTTCTTTCCATTGCTTTCCCAGCCATATTGATCGTGTTTGACCACATGAATTTTGCTTTTGTGGAAAATGACTTGTTTCTGGCATCCATTTATTATGGGGTATTTGCAGGGGCTGGGGTAGGCCTCCTCATGCGAGGTGGTTTTTCCCTTGGGGGAACGGACACCATCGCCAAGATCCTCCACCGCAAGCAGTTTGCTTTTATGTCCTTGAGCCAGATCCTGCTCTTTATCGACGTGGCCATTGTGATTTTGTCCCTGACAGCCTTTGACAAGCGGATTGCCCTTTACGCCATTATCACCCAGTATGTCTTTATGAAGACCATGGAAACGGTGCTCTTTGGCTTTGGGTCCAGAAAGGTGAAGATCGAGATCATTTCTGAGAAGTATGAGGAAATTTCTGATTTTATCATTAATGAGATCCACCGGGGAACCAGTATTTTTGCCATCCAGGGGGGATATTCCCGCCAGACCAAACACAAGGTGACATCCATATGTTCCCCTCGGGAGTCCATGATCATTCGCAAGATGATCGCCCAGACGGACTCGGCAGCCTTTGTGGACGTCCTACCGGTTTCCTCTGTATGGGGAGAAGGGGTGGGCTTTGACAGCCTCTTGGACGAGGACTAAGTACTGGTCAGAGGAAGACTTTCTCAAAAAAAGAAAAGCGCCGGTGAAAATCTAGGGCGACCGGCGTGTAAAGGAATATAATAAGTTGATGATTTTTGACTCACCATACATATCGGTTGGTTTGATTGAAATCTTCAATATTTTTCTGAATCTTTTGGGCATAGCTATCAAATTGGGAGCTATGCCCTTTTTGCGTGGTAGAATGAAAGCGGTTGCACAACCTTTAATCATGAAGAAAAACTTGACGATTGGAGACAATACCTATGAACCAAGTCAATATGAATAGAGACCATAAAATAAGCGGCCACAAGGGTTTAGGCAAAGACCACCTACAAGGGCAAATGGAGTGGCTACTGGCAGACGGGGAGGGGGCCTATAGCCTGTATCCAGTAAACGCATGTCTCCAGCGGAAGTACCATGGCCTTTTCATGGTCTCCATGAACCCGCCGGTGGAACGAACCCTCCTGCTGCAAAAGCTCCACCTCATTTGGAAGGACGACCAGGGAAGCCTGGTCCTTACGCCTGACCAGAAAGCGCCGGGTGAGCCCCTGTCTTCCCATGTGGAGGCCTTCAGGGCCGACCCCTTCCCAGCTACCACCTGGCAGGCTGGACCTGTTTTAGTGACCATGGAAGTGGTAGTGGGCCACGGCAGGAAAACCACTGGAGTCCGCCTGACGGTAGAAAGCCAGCGGGAGGGTGTCCTTGTCATTGAACCCTACATGACCCTGCGGGACCACCACCAGGTCCATGACCAGGCGGACTACTTGTATGAAGTCAGAGTCGAGGGGCCGCAGATGACCCTCCATGACCTGAAAAGTGATTTCAGGTGGTATCTCCATACCGACCTGCCCTTCTTCCATCAGCCCCATATGACCCCGGTCTATCATTATGCCAATGAGGCCTACCGGGGCCTGGACGCCTTTGACAGGAGCTTTGTCCCTGGCCGGTATGAGGTCCATGTGGCAGGTGGGCAGAGGAGAGTGGCAACAATCATGGCTTCGGCCCAGGGCCAGGTTCTTGCCTTTGAGGACCTGTTGGAGGAGGAGACCCAGCGCCTGGACCGGCTCTATGGCCTCGCAGGCGCCACGACGCCCCTAGACAAGGTATTGTGTAAGGCGGCAGACCATTTTGTTGTAGACCGCGCATCGACAGGGAAAAAGTCTATTCTGGCTGGCTTTCCCTGGTTTACGGACTGGGGCCGGGACACCATGATTGCCCTGCCAGGCCTGACCCTGGCCACGGGCCGCTATGACGAGGCCCGCCAGATCCTAGACTCCTTTTTGGCCTATGAAAAAGAGGGGATCATACCCAATATTTTCCCAGACGGTGGGGTAGACCCCCTTTATAACACGGCCGACGGGACCCTCTGGCTCTTTTGGTGCCTCTACCAGTATGTCCTGGCGACAGACGACTGGGCCTATGTTGAAGGCCACTGGGACCAGCTGTGTCATATTGTAACCGCCCATTTACAAGGGACCATGAATGACATTGGGGTTCACGACAATGGCCTCCTATGGGCAGGGTCTGAGGGGACCCAACTGACCTGGATGGATGTTAAGATCGATGGCTGGGTGCCGACGCCCCGCCATGGCTATGCGGTGGAACTCAACGGCTTGTGGTATAATGCCCTAAGAACCATGGCCTTTCTAGGGGACCGGTTGGGCAAGCCCACTGGCTCTTTTGAGGCTGATGCTGACCGACTTCAAAGGGCCTTCCTGGAACACTTTTGTTCAGACAGGGGCGGCCTGGTGGACTGGGTAAGGGAGGGAGACCGCTCCAAGGTGGTGGCCCCCAACCAGTTACTGGCCATCAGTTTGCCCTTTTCCATAGTGGAAAACCCAGACTTGGCCCAGGCCATACTAAAGCAAGTGGAAGAGGTCCTGGTCACCCCG